>NZ_JBEYYC010000003.1:328699-340299 GCF_040645355.1 Streptomyces sp. NPDC046805
ACGACCGGCACCGGCAACGGCGGTACGACCGGCACCGGCAACGGCGGTACGACCGGCACCGGCAACGGCGGTACGACCGGCACCGGCAACGGCGGCACCAGCGCCACCGGCAACGGCGGCACCGACACCGGCGGCAACGGGCTCGGTGGGTCTTGACTCGACGAGAGCATGAAGACTGCTCGCCGGAAGTCCCTTTAGCCAGGTGATGCGGTTCGGAAGTGGGGTGCCACTACCCCTTGCGACCCAACACGCCGAGCAGGGCGTTGTCCTCCCACTGGTCGACGACTTCGAGGTATCCGGCGAGGACCTTTGAGTGTGGGCCCAGCCGCCCTCCTTGGCGATGACGATCTGGTCGTGGCCCTTGAGGCGGGAGGAGGTGGCCAGTCCGCGGTGCGGGCTGTGGCCGGCGAAGCGGATCTCGATCCCGGAGCGCTGGTCGGCGCGGGTGATGACGTCGCCGATGGACTCGGGCTGGAGTCCGCCCTCCATGATGGTGTGCCAGCCGGAGTGCAGGCGGCACCACGCGGCGACCGCGAAGTGCATGAGGACTGCCGCGCGCCTGCATCTGTTCTGAAGCACCCGCTGGAGGGGCGACCGTGACTGCCTTCGTAGGCCCGTCTGCGAGCGGGATTCCAAGATCTTCTCCCAGATTTCTCCCAGGAGACCCAGAAACCACTCAGGGACCCGACCCGCGATGCGGATCAGGCCCCTGACCTGGTACTTCGGCTGTCGGGGTGGCGGGATTTGAACCCACGACCTCTTCGTCCCGAACGAAGCGCGCTGCCAAGCTGCGCTACACCCCGATGTCGCTGCTTGTCGCGGCGACGACGTTTACTTTAGCCCACCGGTGGCTGGAGACGAAATCCGGTTATCCCGCGGCGGCGTATCGGGTTCGGGCGGATGTGGTCGAGGGCGACGAGGAGCACGGCCAGGCCGTAGATGCACAGGCCCAGGAGGAGGGCGTTGGCGAGGACGCTGCGGTAGCCGTGCCGCGCCACGTCCAGGAAGGGGTAGAGGTAGCGGGCCGGGGCGCCGGAGAGGAGCACCTCGGCGCGGATGAGGCAGAAGGTCAGGTAGGCCATGGGGTAGAGGAGCCAGGTCACGGTCTGGCGGAGGTGCAGGCGGTCGGGGGCGGTGAGGAGGAGCCAGTCCAGGAGCGCCGCGGCCGGGAGCGCCGTATGGAGGATCTGGAGGGCGATCCACTGGCCGTGCCAGGGCGCCGGCGGATGTGTCGCGTCCGTCATCGCGAACGGGGGCGTCGTGTGGCCCAGGAGCAGGTGGTAGACCGCGCCCGCGACGATGGCGTAGAGCAGGGTGGCGCCGGTCACGGCCGAGGGCAGTGGTTGGCGTGCCGTCCACGCCCGCTGGGCGGAGAGGATCATCACCAGGGCCAGCAGGAGGCTGCTCTGGATGCTGAAGTAGCTCAGGATCCGGGGCGGGCTGCCGATCAGCAGCTCGACGATCACGGTCGCCATCGCCGCCATGGCGACCAGCAGGCGGTACGCCGCGGCCAGCGGGCGGCGGGCGGGGGGTGTCACCGCCGTGGCGGGGACGGGGGAGCGCGGCAGCGTGGGGGTGGCCCGGACCGGGGGGAGGTCCGGGATTTCCCTGGGTATCGGGGCCGTCATGCCCTCACGCTAAGCAGGACGGACAAAAGGGGCGATGCGGGTGCGTCGGATGAGTGAATCCGCTGCCGCGGCCCGCTCGCCTCCGGTGGCGACCGAAGGCGAGCGGGCCGGGTGCCGCTACTCCCGGCCCACCAGCGTCAGCAGCGTCGCCTCGGGCGGGCACGCGAACCGTACGGGCGTGTAGCGGTTCGTGCCGCAGCCCGCCGAGACGTGCAGGTACGACGTACGTCCTTCCGCCGTGTACGTGGACAGGCCCTTCACGCGGTCCGTGTCCAGGTCGCAGTTGGTGACCAGGGCGCCGTAGAAGGGGATGCAGAGCTGGCCGCCGTGGGTGTGGCCGGCCAGGATCAGCGGATAGTCGTCCGCCGTGTACGCGTCCAGGACGCGCAGGTACGGCGCGTGGACCACGCCCATCGAGAAGTCGGCGCTGCCCGACGGGCCGCCGGCCACCTTCGCGTAGCGGTCGCGCTTGATGTGCGGGTCGTCCAGGCCGGTCAGCTCCACCGAGGCGCTGTCGAGCTTCAGCACGCCCCGGGTGTTCGTCAGGTTCAGCCAGCCCGCCTCGTCGAAGGCGTCCCGCAGGTCCTCCCACGGGTTGTGGATCGCGCCGACGACCGGCGGGTTGCCGTTCAGGCCGTGGCGGCCGCTGGTCTTCTCCAGCAAGTAGCGGGCGGGATTGCGGAGTTTGGGGCCGTAGTAGTCGTTGGAGCCGAAGACGTACGCGCCCGGGAACTCCATCAGCGGGCCCAGCGAGTCCAGGACCTCCGGGACGCCCTCCGGGTCGGACAGGTTGTCGCCCGTGTTGATCACGAAGTCGGGGCGCAGGCCGGCCAGCGACTGCAGCCAGCGCCGCTTCTTGCGCTGTCCGCTCACCATGTGGATGTCGGAGACCTGGAGCACGCGCAGCGGGCGCATGCCCGGCGGGAGGACCGGGACCGTCACTCGTCGGAGGCGGAAGGAGCGGGCTTCGAAGCCCGCCGCGTACGCCAGTCCGGCGGCGCCTGCCGCCATGATTCCCAGGGGTACTCCGTATCGCGCGCGCATACGACCATCGTGTCAGACCGTGCAGACGCGCAGAGCCGGGGCCGTCCCCCAAGACGGGTTGCGACGCGGTAAATCGGGGGGCGGCCCCGCTGCCTTACCTGCGACAATCGACCCCATGACCACCACGCTCAAGTCGAAGCTGCACGACGACCTCAACGCCGCGATCAAGGAGCGCGACGAGCTCCGCTCCTCCACGCTGCGGCTGACGCTCGCCGCGATCACCAAGGAGGAGGTCGCCGGCAAGGAGAAGCGCGAGCTGTCCGACGACGAAGTCCTCAAGGTGATCACCAAGGAGGCCAAGAAGCGCCGCGAGGCGGCCGAGGCCTTCGCGCAGGGTGGTCGTGCCGAGCAGGCCGAGCGGGAGAAGGCGGAGGGCGAGCTCCTCGCCGCGTACCTGCCCAAGCAGCTGTCCGACGACGAGCTGAACGCGATCGTGGCCCAGGCCGTCGAGGAAGCCAAGGCGGCCGGTGCCGAGGGGCCGCGGGCCATGGGCGCCGTCATGAAGATCGTGAACCCGAAGGTGGCCGGGCAGGCCGAGGGCGGGCGCGTCGCCGCCGCGGTCAAGAAGCTGCTGCAGGGCTGACGGCTCGGCCCGGACCCGGCCCGAACGACGAAGGGGCCGCACCGCTGGATCCAGGTCCAGGGGTGCGGCCCCTTCGTTTCGGTCGGCTTCGGTCTGTTCAGCCGGCCTCAGCCCGCCTCAGCGTCGCGGGCCGCCGTTGCCGTTCCCGTTGCTCTGGCCCTGGATGAAGTTCCCCGGGAGGGAGGCGGTCGGTGCCGGGCGGGGTCCGCCGTTCGCGCCGCCGTTTGTCGGGCCGCCGATGAGACCGCCGATGAAGTTGCCGCCGTTGTCGCCGTTGTCGCGTCCGTGGCCCCGGTCGTTGTCGTTCTCGTCGCCGTTGTCGTCCGGGATGTCGATGAGGTGGAAGGTCTCGACCGGCTTGCCCTCGAGGGCGCCGGTCACGGCGTCCTTCCAGATCGGGCCGGGGACGTCGGCGCCGTAGACCTGGTCGTGGTAGACGCCGCCGATGCTGATCCGCTCCATCTGCACGTCCTGCTTGGCGCTGCCGACCCAGACCGCGCCGGCCATGTTGGGCGTGTAGCCGACGAACCAGGCGTTCTTGCGCTCGTCCGTCGTACCCGTCTTTCCGGCGCTCTCGCGGTCGGTGAGCCCGGCCTTCTGGCCGGTACCGGAGTCGACCACGCCGCGCAGCAGGGTGTTGACCGTGTCGGCGGTCTTCTGGCTCATCGCGCGCGAGCAGGTCGACTTCGGGACGGGGAGCGACTTCTCCTCGTTGCCGACGGTCTGGGTGATCGCCTCGATGGCGACCGGCGTGCAGTACGTGCCGCGGGAGGCGAAGGTCGCGTACGCGCTCGCCATCGTCAGCGGCGACAGTCCGATCGAGCCGAGCGCGATGGCGGGCTTCTCGGGGAGCTTGTCGCCGTTGCCCTGCACCACATGCAGGCCGTCGGCCATCTTCATCACCGGGCACAGGCCGATGTCGGAGATCATCTGGACGAAGTAGGTGTTGACCGACTTCGCCATGGCCTCCTTCATCTGGAACGGCCCGACCTCCGAGCGGCTCTCGTTCTCGACCTTGTCGCGGTCGACGTTGACCCACGGCTTGCCGCCGCACGTCTGCACCGGGCTCGGGTACGGCATCTGGTACGGCGCCGAGTACTTCTGGGTCGGTGGCTTACCGCCCTCGATCGCGGCCGCGGCCACGAAGGGCTTGAAGGTCGAGCCGGTCGGGAAGCCGTAGTTGGAGCCGCCCATGTCCCGGTTGACCGAGAAGTTGTACTCGGTCTCGTCGTTGCCGTAGCCGTACGGCTTCGACTGGCCCATCGCCAGGATCTTGCCGGTGCCGGGCTGGACCAGGGTGGCGGCCGCGGCGACCGAGTCGGACTGGTTGACGTGGTCCTTGAGGGAGGTCTGGACGGAGTCCTGGGCCTGCGGGTCCAGGGTCGTACGGATCGTCAGGCCGCCGCGGTTCCAGACCTGGGCGCGGTCCTCCCTGGTCTTGCCGAAGACCGGGTCGGTGAGGAACGCGTTCTCGACGTACTTGCAGAAGAAGCCGGCGCCCTTGACCGCCGTGATGCAGCCGTTCTTCGGCTGGCTGACGTGCAGTCCGAGCGGCTGCTGCTTGGCCTTCGCGGCCTCCGCCGGGGAGATGTCGCCGACCTCGGCCATGCGCTGGAGCACGACGTTGCGGCGCTTGGTGGCCTCGGCCTCGTCGTTCACCGGGTCGTAGCGGCTCGGCGACTGCACGATGCCGGCCAGGAGGGCGGCCTCCTGGAGGTCGAGGTCCTTGGCGGGCTTGGAGAAGTACCGCTGCGAGGCGGCCTCGACGCCGTAGGCCTGCTCGCCGAAGAACGTGATGTTCAGGTAGTTCTCGAGGATCTTCTTCTTGCCGAGCTTGTCCTCGATCTGGATCGCGTACTTCAGCTCGCGGACCTTGCGACCCAGCGTCTGCTGCGTGGCCTGCGCGACCTTCGTCGGGTCGTCGCCGGCCTGCTCGATGAAGTAGTTCTTCACCAGCTGCTGGGTGAGGGTCGAGGCGCCCTGGGCGACCCCGCCGCTCTGCGCGTTCTTGTTCACGGCGCGCAGGACGCCCTTCAGGTCGATCGCGCCGTGCTGGTAGAAGCGGGAGTCCTCGATCGCGACGATCGCCTTCTGCATGTACGGCGAGATGTTCGTGAGGTCGACCACCGTACGGTCGCGGGAGTAGACCGAGGCGATCTGGTCGCCGCGGTTGTCCAGGATCGTGGTCCGCTGACTGAGCTGAGGGCTCTTCAGGTTGGCCGGGATCTCGTCGAAGCTCTGGACCGAGCCCTTGGCCGCGAGTCCGAGCGCGCCTGCCGCAGGCAGCGCGATGCCGGCCATCACCGCTCCCGCGAGCACACTGACACCGAGGAACTTGGCGGCCTGCTGCATGGGCGACAGGCCACCGCCCGAGCGCTTCTTTGGCATGGGGGCAGCCTACGTTCTCATTCGCCGGACACGCGTATATGCCTTGGCCTAAGCTGCTCTCAACTGTCACAGCTCTGCGGCCACGTATCAATACGTCCGGCGACCCCGAATCGTTGCGGATCTTCTCGACTTTCTTCTGCGGATCTCTCCGTCGGGCATGTCGAGGTGTGTGAGAGGCGTCCGAATCCGCCTCGTGTGTCACCTGGTGTCCACTGCGACACACCACAGCCGTCCCGGTTTGCCCGGATCGTCACGCATGTCGCCAGCTCACTCCCGTGGGTGATCTGCCGCGTACTCATAGTCCGTTCGGGCCATTCAAGATTGGGCCCGAAGGGGGTGTTGCGCTGTGCCCACCTTCCGTAACGTCCTCAACTGGCGGCGGTGAATATGCCGCTGCCGCCGTGGGGGAGCCTCGATTCGGGAGAGGACGGCGCCGGTATGGGCTGGGTAACCGACTGGAGTGCGCAGGCCGCCTGTCGCACTACCGATCCGGATGAACTGTTCGTTCAGGGAGCAGCGCAGAACAGGGCCAAGGCGGTGTGCACCGGATGCCCGGTGCGCACGGAATGCCTGGCCGATGCGCTGGACAACCGCGTCGAGTTCGGCGTGTGGGGAGGCATGACGGAGCGGGAGCGCCGGGCGCTGCTGCGCAGGCGGCCCACCGTGACCTCCTGGCGCAGTCTCCTGGAGACAGCGCGTTCGGAATACGAGCGGGGCGCCGGCATCGTGCCCCTCGACAACGACGAGGTGTACGAGAACTACGCGGCGGTGAGCTGAGGGGGCCCTCTCGGCTCGCGCGGTTCAGGCACGTGCCCCTGGTGCGGGGCGCCGGAACCTGTCTCGCGCTCGGGCGCTCGCCTCCGGTTCACGCGCCTGTCTCGGGCAACTCCGGCCGCCCGGCCGCCAGCCTGTCTCCGATCTGCCGCAGCCCGGTGAGGTCGTGCACGTCACCGGGGAGCGCGGCCACTTCCACCACGGCCACCTCGGGGTGGAGCGCGGCGAAGCGGTCACGCGTGCGCTGCTCGCGGGAGAGCAGGTGCATGCGGTCGGCGTGCAGCCTCAGCAGGCCTGCCGTGAGCCGGTCGACGGCGTGGTCCGGTCCGGCGGGGGAGTGGGACTCGGACACGGCTGAACCGGAACCCATGGCTGATTCTGAACTGCCGTACGTGTCGGGAGAGTTACGAAGTCCAGCTTTCCCGTCGCCCTGATCCACAATGCGGGGTT
The DNA here is from genome assembly GCF_040645355.1 of Streptomyces sp. NPDC046805. Classification (NCBI taxonomy): domain Bacteria; kingdom Bacillati; phylum Actinomycetota; class Actinomycetes; order Kitasatosporales; family Streptomycetaceae; genus Streptomyces; species Streptomyces sp. NPDC046805. Next base: position 335,567 of record NZ_JBEYYC010000003.1, read on the forward strand.
CCTCAAGATTTTCCGCGGCGGCGAGCGACCGTTCGGCAGACAGACGGTCGGCGCCGCTGCCGTGGACCCGGTTGAGCACCAGACCGACCAGCGGCATGCCCTCCGCGGCCAGCCGCTCCACGAAGTACGCCGCCTCGCGCAGCGCGTCCCGCTCCGGAGCCGCCACCACCAGGAACGCCGTGCCCGGCGCCTGGAGGAGCTTGTACGTGGCGTCCGCGCGCGTGCGGAAGCCGCCGAAGGTCGTGTCCATCGCGGCCACGAACGTCTGGACGTCCTTCAGCATGTCGCCGCCCAGCAGCTTGCCCAGCGTGCCGGTCATCATCGACATGCCGATGTTGAGGAAGGCCATGCCCGCGCGCCCGCCCAGCTTCGCCGGGGCCGTCAGCACCCGGATCAGCCGCCCGTCGAGGAAGGAGCCGAGCCGCTTGGGCGCGTCCAGGAAGTCCAGGGCCGACCGGGACGGCGGTGTGTCGACGACGATCAGGTCCCACTCGTCGTCGGCCCGCAGCTGACCCAGCTTCTCCATCGCCATGTACTCCTGCGTGCCCGCGAAGCCCGCCGAGAGCGACTGGTAGAAGGGGTTGGCCAGGATCGTGGCCGCCCGCTCGGGGTCCGCGTGCGCCTCGACGACCTCGTCGAAGGTGCGCTTCATGTCGAGCATCATGGCGTGCAGTTCCCCGGCGCCGTCGGTGCCCTTGACCCGGCGCGGGACGTTGTCCAGCGAGTCGATGCCCATCGACTGGGCCAGCCGCTTGGCCGGGTCGATGGTCAGCACGACCACCTTGCGGCCGCGCTCGGCGGCACGCAGCCCCAGCGCCGCCGCCGTCGTGGTCTTGCCCACACCGCCCGAGCCGCAGCACACCACGATCCGTGTGTTCGGGTCGTCGATCAGCGCGTCGACGTCGAGGACGCGCGCGGAGGAGAGGTGGTGGCGGGCGGGATCCTGCGCGTCGGCCGGGTCCGGACTCATGACATCCCCTGTTCCCGCAGGTCGGTGGCGAGTTCGTAGAGGCCCGCGAGGTCCATGCCCTCGGCGAGCAGCGGCAGTTCGTGCAGGGGCAGGTCCAGCTCGGCCAGGACCGAGCGCTGCTCGTGCTCCAGCGTGTACCGCTCGGCGTACTCCGCCGCCTGTGCCAGCAGCGGGTCCACCAGCCGCTCGGCGTTCCCGCCGCGGCGCGCTCCGCCCAGTCCGGCGGCCGACAGCGACTTCGCCAAGGCGGTGCGCGGCACGGTCCGTACGAGGTCCAGGTCGGTGGTGCCCAGCACCTGGGGCCGGACCATGTTCACGATGACCCGGCCCACGGGCAGTCCCGCCGCCCGCAGTTCGGCGATCCCGTCCGCGGTCTCCTGGACGGGCATCTCCTCGAGCAGCGTGACCAGGTGCACGGCGGTGTCGGGCGACTTCATCACCCGCATCACGGCCTGCGCCTGATTGTGTATCGGGCCGATCTTCGCCAGCCCCGCCATCTCGTCGTTCACGTTGAGGAAGCGGGTGACGCGCCCGGTCGGCGGCGCGTCCATGACGACATGGTCGTACAGGAACCGCCCGCTCTTGTCCTTGCGCCGTACCGCCTCGCACGTCTTGCCGGTCAGGAGTACGTCCCTCAGGCCCGGCGCGATGGTGGTGGCGAAGTCGATGGCCCCGAGCTTCTTCAGGGCCCGGCCGGCGCTGCCCAGCTTGTAGAACATCTGGAGGTACTCCAGAAGGGCCAGTTCGGGGTCGATGGCGAGGGCGTAGACCTCACCGCCCCCGGGAGCGACCGCGATCTTCCGCTCCTCGTAGGGCAACGCCTCCGTCTCGAAGAGCTGCGCGATGCCCTGCCGGTTCTCGACCTCCACGAGAAGCGTCCGCTTCCCCTCGGTGGCGAGAGCCAGCGCGAGGGCCGCGGCGACCGTCGTCTTCCCGGTGCCGCCCTTGCCGCTGACGATCTGGAACCTGCTCACACCTTCGAGACTAACCAGTCCGCCGGCCGCCTACGCGGGAGGCTGTGGATAACAGCGACTACAGTCGGCCACATGACCAAGTGGGAATACGCAACCGTGCCGCTGCTCGTCCACGCCACGAAGCAGATTCTGGACACCTGGGGCGAGGACGGCTGGGAGCTCGTCCAGGTCGTGCCCGGGCCGAACAACCCCGAGCAGCTCGTGGCCTACCTGAAGCGGGAGAAGCAGTCGTGAGCGCCGTCGAGGCCAGGCTCGCCGAACTCGGCCTGAGCCTGCCGGAGGTGGCAGCGCCGCTGGCCTCCTACCAGCCGGCCGTGCGGACCGGGGCGTACGTCTACACCAGCGGCCAGCTGCCCATGGTGGACGGCAAGTTGCCGGTCACCGGCAAGGTGGGAGGTGAGGTCACCGCCGACGAGGCCAAGGACCTGGCCCGCACCTGCGCTCTGAACGCCCTGGCCGCCGTCAAGTCCGTCGCCGGCGATCTGGACCGCATCGCGCGCGTGGTGAAGGTCGTCGGCTTCGTCGCCTCGGCCCCCGACTTCACCGGTCAGCCCGGTGTCGTCAACGGTGCCAGCGAGCTGCTCGGCGAGGTCCTCGGCGACAAGGGCGTGCACGCCCGCAGCGCGGTGGGCGTCGCCGTGCTTCCGCTGGACGCTCCGGTGGAGGTCGAGATCCAGGTCGAGCTGGTCCCGTAGGGACCAGCGGGTCGGCGGGGCTGCCGCGGTGCGCGGACCCCAGGAGCCTCTCGAACATTCGCTCACCACGGGATAGCCTCCGCCCATGGCGAATGGGCAGTGGTATCCCCCGGAGTGGCCGGAGCGCATCCGCGCGCTGACGGACGGCACCCTCACCCCGGTCACGGCCAGGCGTGCCGCCACCGTGATGCTCCTGAAGGACACCGGCACCGGCCCCGCCGTCCACATGCTGCGCAGACGCGCCTCCATGGCTTTCGCCGGAGGCGCGTACGCGTATCCGGGCGGCGGCGTCGACCCCCGTGACGACGACCGCCAGATCCGCTGGGCGGGCCCCACGCGCGCGTGGTGGGCCGAGCGGCTCGGCGTCGACGAGAGCGGAGCCCAGGCGATCGTCTGTGCCGCCGTCCGCGAGACGTACGAGGAGGCGGGCGTCCTGCTCGCCGGACCCGCCCCCGACTCGGTGGTCGGCGACACCACGGGCGAGGACTGGGAGGCCGACCGCGCCGCCCTGGTCGCCCGCGACCTGTCCTTCGCCGAGTTCCTCGACCGCCGCGGGCTGGTCCTGCGCTCCGACCTGCTCGGCGCCTGGACCCGCTGGATCACGCCGGAGTTCGAGGCCCGCCGCTACGACACCTGGTTCTTCGTGGCCGCCCTCCCCGAGGGCCAGCGCACCCGGAACGCCTCCACGGAGGCCGACCGCACGGTGTGGATCCGGCCCGAGGAGGCAGCCGCCTCGTACGACAAGGGCGAGCTGCTGATGATGCCGCCCACCATCGCGACCCTGCGCCAGCTGTCCGAGTACACCACCGCCGCCGAGACGCTCGCGGCCGCGCCCACGCGCGACATGACGCCGGTGCTGGCCCGCGCCCGCCTGGTGGACGGCGACATCGTCCTGTCCTGGCCGGGCCACGACGAGTTCACCAAGCGCGTGCGCACCAGCGGAGGACCGGCATGACGGACGCAGCAGCCCTGCCCGGACAGCCCCGGGGCGGTGTCCTCTCCGGCCCCGCCACCGCGCGGGCCGTCAACGTCCTGGCGCCCAACGCCTCCGCGATGACCCTGGACGGCACGAACACCTGGATCGTCTCGGAGCCCGACTCCGACCTGGCCGTGGTGATCGACCCGGGCCCCGAGGACGACGGTCATCTGCGCACCGTCCTCGACACGGCCGAGAAGGCCGGCAAGCGCGTCGCGCTGACCCTGCTCACCCACGGCCACCCCGACCACGCCGAGGGCGCCGCCCGCTTCGCCGAGCTGACCGGCACGAAGGTGCGTGCCCTGGACCCGGCGCTGCGGCTGGGCGACGAGGGGCTGGCCGCCGGTGACGTGGTCACGGTCGGCGGCCTGGAGCTGCGGGTCGTCATGACCCCGGGCCACACCGCGGACTCGCTCTGCTTCCACCTCCCGGCCGACCGGGCGGTCCTGACCGGTGACACGATCCTCGGCCGCGGTACGACGGTCGTGGCGCACCCCGACGGCCGCCTCGGCGACTATCTGGACTCCCTGCGGCGGCTGAGGTCACTGACGGTCGACGACGGCGTCCGCACGGTCCTTCCCGGCCACGGCCCGGTCCTGGAGGACGCCCAGGGCGCCGTCGAGTTCTACCTCGCCCACCGCGCCCACCGCCTCGCCCAGGTGGAGACGGCCGTCGAGGACGGCTACAGCACCGCGACCGAGGTCGTCGCCCAGGTCTACTCGGACGTCGACCGCTCCCTGTGGCCGGCCGCCGAACTGTCGGTCCGGGCGCAACTGGACTACCTCCGGGAGCACGGCCTCATCTAGCGGGCAGCGGGGCCTTGGCCGGGCGCGGATCCCCACTCGGGCCGCGGTGCTTTCGCCCCATGCACGCGCGCGTACTCCGCCGCGAGCCAGGGCCCGAGGTCGTCGACGTACGGCTTGGGGGAGCTTGAGGACGAGGCCCCCGGTCCAGGCCGAAGGGGGGTCCGGGGCGCAGCCCCAGGAGCGGCGCTCACGGCGGTGGGGGGGGGGGGGGGGGGGGGACCCCCCCCCCCCCCCCCCCCCCCCAACCACCACCGACCCCCCCCCAGGAGCGACCAGGATCCAACACCACGAAGAACCACCCCGCCACCCCCC
>NZ_JBEYYC010000004.1:0-310279 GCF_040645355.1 Streptomyces sp. NPDC046805
CGTACGGCGAGTCGTTGGCGATCGCGACCGCCTCCTCCAGCGAGTCGTAGCCGATCACCGCCATGACCGGTCCGAAGATCTCCTCCCGGGCGATGGTCATGTCCGGGCGGACGTCGGTGAACACGGTCGGGCGCACGTAAGAGCCGGTGTCGAGCCCGTCCGGCCGTCCGGTACCACCGGCAGCCAGGGTCGCGCCTTCGTCGATGCCGACCTGGATGTAGTGCTGCACGTCCTTCCACTGCCGCGGGCTGGCGACCGGGCCGATCTGCGCGCCGCCGTCGGGTGCCCCGACCGTGAGGGCGTTGACCTCGGCGACGATCTTCTCGACGATCTCCGCCTGCCGCGCCCGCGGCACCAGGGTGCGGGTGGCGGCGGCGCAGGTCTGGCCGCTGTTGCGCATCACCGACTCCACCGCGGTGTGCACCGCGGCGTCCACGTCGGCGTCCTCCAGGATGATGTGCGGCGACTTGCCGCCCAGCTCGAGACCGACCCGCTTGACCGAAGGCGCCGCGGCGCGGCTGACCTCGACCCCGCCCGCGGTGGATCCGGTGAACGTGACGATATCGACATCCGGGTGGCTGGCCATCGCGCTGCCGGCCACCGTGCCGGCGCCGTTGATCACGTTGACGACGCCCTGCGGCACGCCGGCGGCGTGCAGGATCTCGGTGAACACGATCCCGGAGAAGGGGGTCAGCCCAGCGATCTTCAGGACCGAGGTGCAGCCGGCGGCGAGCGCGGGTGCCACCTTCTCCGCGAGCTGCAGAGCCGGGTAGTTCCACGGTGCGATCAGAGCGGCGACACCGATCGGCTCGCGCACGACGGTGGTCCTTCCGCGCTGCTCGGTGAACGGGAACGAGCTCAGCTGCTGGGCGGCGATGGAGAACGTCGCGATGCCGCCCGGGACGGCGAGCTCCCGGCTGACGGCCTCCGGCGCGCCGATGTCCGCGACCATCGCGTCCACCATGTCCTCGGAGCGGCGCTGGTACTCGGCGGCGATCGCCTCGAGGAGTTCGATACGCTCGGCGATCGTCGTCTGCGAGTACGTGTCGAAGGCCCGCCTGGCGGCGGCCACGGCCCGATCGACATCGGCCGGCCCGGCGAGGGCGAACTGGCCGTTGGGCTGGTCGGTCACGGGGTCGATGTGCTCAAGTACCGCGGTGTTCTCGGGGGCGATCCACTGCCCGTCGATGTAGATGTGCGGGAACGTACGCATGTGCGGTTCTCCTGGGATAGGAACTCACTGGAACAGGAACTGAGGTGGGAGAGTGGTCAGAGCAGCGTCATGACGGCCTTGGCCTCGAGGTATGCCTCAAGGCCCTCGGCACCGAGCTCGCGTCCCCAGCCGGACTGCTTGTAGCCGCCGGTCGGCATCGCGACATCCGGGCTGGCGGCGCGGATGCGGTCGGCCGGGTCGGCATCGACGTCTCTCCTGGTGGTGAGGGGTATGCCTGGGGCCGGATCGCACGCGGGGCTGCTCTCGGCGGCCCTTCCCCGGGGAGTCAGCGAGGAAGACCCATGGACCGGGCCATCATGGTGTCGAAGGCGCGGTCGGGGAGGAGGCGCCGCAGGCCGATGAGGGGGCGTGCGCTGAAGCCGGTGGCGTAGCGGGTCTTGGGCCGGCGGGCCGTGACGGCCTTGGCGATGGCGTCGGCGATGACGGTGGGCGGGGACATGCGCTTGGCCATGGTCTCGGAGCGCATGGAGGTGGCGACGGCCTCGGCCTGGTCGGAGTAGGCGCCCGCGGCGGAGTACTTCTCCAGCTGGTCGGCGGCGATGCCGCTCCACTCGGTGCGGATGCCGCCGGGTTCGATGACGACGACGTCGATACCGAAGGGCTTGACCTCCATCCGAAGGCAGTCGCTGAGCGCTTCGAGGGCGAACTTGGTGCCGTGGTACCAGCCGCCGAGAGGGGTGTAGATCTTCCCGCCCATCGAGGTGATGTTGACGACCGTCCCGCTGCGCTGGGCACGCATGTGGGGCAGGGCCATCTGGATCAGGCGGACGGCGCCGAAGACGTTGACGTCGAACTGGCGGCGGGCCTCTTCCTGCGAGACGTCCTCCAGGGCGCCGTACGAGCCGTATCCGGCGTTGTTGACCAGGACGTCGATGCGGCCGGTCTCGGAGATGACGCGGTCGACTCCGCTGCGCATGGAGTCGTCGTCGGTGACGTCCATCGCCAGCGGGCGCACGCCGTGTTCGGCGAGCTTGTGCAGGCGGTCGGTGCGGCGGGCTGCTCCGTAGACGGTGTAGCCGAGGTCGATCAGCTTGAGGGCGGTCGCTTCGCCGATGCCGGAGGAGGCGCCGGTCACGAGGGCGGTCTTGGTGGTCATGGAGTCCTCACAACTAGGGGGGTGTGGTTCGTCGGTACCGGCCGGTCAGATTCCGAACTGGGCCTTGATGCCGCCGATGAAGGTGGCGTCGTCGGCGGCGGCGCGGTTGGCGATCAGTTCGGCTGCGGACGAGCCCGCGGGGTAGCGCAGCTGGTCGGTGCCGTCGGTTGCCGCTCGGTAGATGGTCTCGGCGATGACTTCGGGTGCGTCGCCGCCGACGGCGAGCTGCGCCTGCCCTGCGAGGACCGCTTCGACGAGCTTCTGGTACTCGGCGAGGGTCTCGTCGTTGCTGAAGTCGAACGAGCGGCCGCCGAAGTCGGTGTCGACGATGCCCGGCTCGACGATCTTGACGTTGACGCCGATCGCGGCGAGTTCGTAGTGAAGGGCCTCGCTCAGTCCTTCGACGGCGAACTTGCTGCCGTGGTACAGGGTGCCGAGCGGGAAGGTGACCTTGCCGCCGATGGAGGAGACGTTGATGACAGTGCCGCTGCCGTTGGCACGCAGGTGCGGCAGGACGGCCTTGGTCGTCTCCAGCAGGCCCATGACGTTCACGTCGAACTGTCGGCGGACCTTCTCCATCGGAGTCGCCTCCAGCAGACCGTAGGCGCCGTATCCCGCGTTGTTGAGCAGCACGTCGATCCGGCCGAACCGCTCCAGGCCGGCGTCGACGGCCGAGGTGATCGAGTCGGAGTCCTGCACGTCGAGCCGGGTGACGAGCACGTTCTCCAGCGCGGTGAGCTCGGTCTCCTGCTCGGGGCTGCGCATCGTGGCGATCACGTTCCATCCGTGCTCATGGAAGTGCTTCGCGGTCGCCCTGCCGATACCGCTTGAGCTGCCGGTGATGAGGATGGTCCTGGTCACAGTCGTCTCCGTTCCTTCGTCGTGCCCACCGCTGTAGTGGTTCGTGGCTTCCACGCTAGGCGGACAAACCCGACGAAGAACTAGCGAATGACGCCTGCTTTCTTGCTGTTCACGCCACCGGGAGGTGGCGTCTTCTGCGTGTCGAATGGCGCATGTGGCATCCCCGCCGCTGCATGCGGGAACTACCCTGAAGGGATGACATCAGAACGGTTCACCCTGGACCCGGGTACTCGTGCGCTCCTGTACGACCTCGGAATCTCCGTCGCCCATGTGCTGCGGCGGGCGCAGCTTCCGGCCGGCGTCTTCGCGCACGGCCCGGTCATGATGACGGCCGAGGAGTACTACCGGTTCTGGGACGCGCTGGACACCGAGGCGGCAGATCCCGACCTGGCGGTGAGGATCGGGCGCGCACTGTCGGCCGAGGCGTTCAACCCGCCGATCTTCGCGGCGCTGTGCAGCGCGAATCTGCGCACCGCGGCTGAGCGCATCGCCGCGTTCAAGCCGCTCATCGGCCCAGTGAACCTCGGCGTCACCGTCGACCACACCGGGCTGACGATCGCACTCCACTGGCCCGGGGGGCCGACGCCGCCCCCGCTGCTGGTCGCCGCCGAACTCGCCTTCTGGGCAGCACTGGCACGCATGGGCACACGGCGCGATGTGAACCCGACCCGCGTCGCAATGCGCCGGGCTCCGCAGCCTTCACCCGCGACGACCTCCTACTTCGGCACGCAGATCCGCGAAGGGAAGACCGACGCCGTCACCTTCTCCGCCGAGGACGCCTCGCTGCCGTTCCTCACCGAGGACGAGTCCATGTGGAACTTCTTCGCACCAGAACTGCGCCGCCGCCTGTCCGAGCTCGAAACGTCCGCCACCACGGCCGATCGGGTGCGTGCCGCACTCCACGAGCGCCTGCCCGCCGGCGAGAGCTCGATCAACGCCATCGCCGGCCAGCTCATGCTCAGCCCCCGCACGCTCCAGCGACAACTTCAGGCAGAAGACACCAGCTACCAGGCCGTCCTCAGCGACACCAGGGAAAAGCTCGCCCGCCGCTACCTGGCAGACCGATCCCTCCCCACCTCCCAAGTCGCCTACCTCCTCGCCTACGACGACACCAACTCCTTCTACCGGGCCTTCCGCCGCTGGACCGGACTCACCCCGGAAGCCGCACGCGCCGGCGGCCACCTCACCGCTGCGTGATCGGTGTACTGCCACTCAGAAGCTGTTGTCCTTCCGGACGTGATCGACGCGTTTCCGCTGGTCGGAGATGTGGGCGGCGGTTGGTGGACGCCGTCGACCAGCCCGATGAAGTCGCGTTCGCCCGCGCCCTGCCTTCCGTTGTGCCGGGGTGTGTAAAGACAGTGCGCTGGTGCCGGGTCCGGGTCCGGGTCCGGGTGCCGATGACGCGGGCGAAGTCGTTCGATCGGTAGCCGGTGCCGGTGATGATCCGGTCGATGTGAGTGATGCCATGCGCGGCGAACCACACCTTGGCGCGGGCCAGGAATGCGGCGGCGGTCTTGCCCTTCTCGTCGGGGAGTGGCTCGGTGCAGGCCAGCCGGGAGAACCCGTCGATGGCCGAGTGCAGGTAGACGTGGCCGGCCCTCGCGCCAGCGTCCTTGGCCCTGCTCGCGGCCCGGTTCAGGGCGCTGTCGCGGCCGTGGACGCACCATCCGCCGCCCTCGGGGATCCGGCCGACCTTCTTCACGTCCAGATGGACCATGTGGCCGGGCCAGTGGGCGGTGATCTTGCCCGGCACACGGTTCGACTCACTGGGGTCGAGGAAGCGCCGGTGTCCCAGCCGGAGCCGGGTCAGGTGCCGGGCCCACGGTCCGGCGGTTGATGCTGATGCCGTGGGCGGCGAGCTCGTGAGTGATCCGGGAGGCCGACCACTTCTTCTCCCGACGCCAGGTCTCGATCAGGGTGATCCCCTCGGCCGGTGTCGCTCGGGGGCTGCGGTGCTGGGTCGAGGACCGGTCGAGCAGACCGAGATCGCCCTAGCGACGCCACCGGTTGACCCACTTCGAGGCACAGGCGCACCAGATCCCCATCTCGGCGGCCACGTGGGCGATCGGCCTGGCCTGGAGGGCCTGCCCCTCCTGCTACCCCGGTCCTACCGGCCGGTCTTTCAACGTCCTGCCCCGCAACAACAGGCCGGACATCAGACGACGAACACGCATGACGTCTCGTGACCAAACGGTTGGCGGTTGCGGCACTGGTCTGAGAAGCCAACCACAGACAAGGGGGGCTTCCGTAGAAACCCCCATCAGCGCCGCCGAATCGGCGGTGCAGCGGATCCCATTTCACCAAGCGATCGGTTGGTAGGCTGCCCTCATGCAAATGGACTCATCGATCGGCCGGGGCGTGACCGTGGCCCGGACCCCCGACGGCGTCGCCACGATCACCATCGATAATCCGCCGGCGAACACGCTGACCGACGAAGTGATCACGCAGTTGAGTAGCGAGCTCGCCGCGATCGCGGTCGACGCGGAAGTGCGAGCGGTCGTGATCCGCGCCGTCGGTGCCAGAACGTTCGTCGCAGGAGGCGATGTGGGCGAACTGCTTGCCACGGCGGGCGACGCGGAGGCAGCTCGCCAGCACGTGGCCAAGACTCGGAACCTGTTCGATTCACTGGAAGCGCTCCCTCAGCCGGTCGTCGCCGCCGTCAGTGGTCATGCCGTGGGCGGGGGCCTTGAGCTCGTGCTCTGCTGTGATCTGGCGATCGCTTCCGCGCGGGCCCGGTTCGGCCTGCCCGAGGTCGGTCTCGGGCTCATCCCCGGTGCGGGAGGGACCCAGCGTCTACCTCGCGCGATCGGACTCCAAGCGGCGATGGGGATGGTCCTCACCGGAACGCTGATCACCGCCGATGAGGCACTGGCCAGAGGTCTGGTGACGCAGGTTGTCCCTGTTGACGAAGTCCAAGAGGCCGCGCACCTGCTGGCTGCCCGACTGGCAGCCGCTCCCCCGGCCGCGCTGCGCGCCGCCAAGCTGGCGATTCGAAGCACGACGCGGCTTCCCCTTGACGAAGGCCTCGACGGCGAGGCCGATCTCTTCCTGCCTCTGCTGCGGGATCCGGCCACGACAAAGACGCTGCGAGCCTTCTTCGACCGGCGCTAGCGGAGCATGGCCAAGGAGAGGAGGAGAGGTGACCCAGTCCGGGGCCGGTCACAACGTCGTGCGGTCCAGCACCTCCACCACAGACTTCGACAAGTGGCGCGACCTTATCGCCAAGGCTGTTGTCCCGATGTCGAGCGAGCTGACGTCACCGACGCCGTTCAGCGGCGCCATCGCCGCTCTGCGGGTCGGCGACGCAGCGGTCATGCGTGTCCAGTCGGTGGGGCAGGTGGTCGGTCGGGACGCAGCCACGTGCCGACGCCATCCGAGTGGGCTGGTGAAGGTACTCATTCAACGACACGGTCGCGTCGCCACGAACCAGGGCGATCAACGGTCTCTCAGTACGCCGTGCAACATGACGCTCTACGACGTGGACACGCCGTACACGGTGATCGAGTCCGAACACTTCATCGTCGACGTCCTCTTGGTGCCGCGAGCACGCCTGGGCGCCGACGCGCGGATACTCGCGGCGACGCAGGCTCGTCCGATCTCCCTCGAAACCGGGCCCGCCGCCATCTTCGCGTCACACGTCGATCAGTTGCTCACCCGCATCGATGACTGCCATACGGACGTGGCGCTCCGCTTGGCCGATATCGCCATCGACATGCTCGACGTCGCGTTGGGCGCTGCCGTCGGCGTGGGGGTTCCCGGCGAATCGATGCGGAGAACGGCGATCGACTGGATTCGTGCCCACCTGAGTGATGAGGATCTGGATCCCAGTGCTGTCGCGGCCGCGACGGGTCTCTCGCTACGTCACCTGCACCGCGTGTTCGGATTCGCCGGCCTCAGGGTCTCCTCGGTCATCCGGCAGGAGCGGTTGCGTCGCATTCGTGCCGATCTCAGGGATCCGTTGCTCAGCAACCAGACGATCGGAGCCATCGGCGCGCGATGGGGATTCACCGACCAGGCGCAGCTGAGCCGACTCTTCCACCAGGAGTACGGCCTCACTCCACGTGCGTTCCGCAGCATCCTGGCCGACGAAAGGCGCTGAGAGACAAATACGCGGCACTGACGAGCAAACAGTGTGTGACACCGGCCACTTACCGTCGAGGGGTCCTGCTCGCTCCGCACGAGCGCCGATCGCCAAGAGGAGAATTCATGACAGCGACCTCTCTGTCCGGTGCACTCCAGAGTGCCGAGATTCCCAGCTTCGACCGCATCTACATCGGGGGCCAGTGGGTCGATTCGCATGGTGCCGGCCGCATCGAGGTGGTCTCTCCGAGCACCGAGCAGGTCATTGGACACGTGCCCGACCCCGTGACGGCGGATATCGACGACGCGGTGCAGGCGGCCCGCACGGCTTTCGAGTCGACGGCCTGGCGTGAGACCACGCCGGCGGACCGCGCGGCCCTCATCGATCGGATCGCCGACGAGGTGGAACGGCGCATCCCCGCGTTCGCCCACACCTTCGCGGCCGAGATAGGCGCCCCGATCCCAGTCGGAACCGACTTCCACCAGAAGGCGGTCGACATGCTCCGCCAGTACGCCGACCTGGCTCGCTCGACCTCCTATATCGAGGACCGCGACGACCACGGCTCCGCGGTTCGCGTGATCCGCGAGCCCGTCGGGGTGGTCGCGGCGATCATCCCGTGGAACGGCCCCATCGCGGCGGCTGCGTTCAAGATCGGGCCCGCGCTCGCTGCCGGATGCACCGTGGTCTTGAAGCCCTCGCCCGAGGGGCCGCTGACCAGCTACCTGTTCGCGCAGTGCCTGGAAGCCGCCGGCGTTCCGGCTGGTGTCGTCAACGTGGTGGCCGGCGGCCGCGAGATCGGCGAGCATCTCGTGGCCCATGAGGGGATCGACAAGATCGCCTTCACCGGGAGCACCGCCGCCGGACGACAGATCATGCGTCAGGCGAGCGAGCGCATCGCCCGGGTCACACTCGAGCTGGGCGGTAAGTCCGCAGCAATCGTGGCAGAGGACGCCGACGTCGCCGAGGTCCTTCCTGCGTTGCTGCCGGCCGGCATCGGCCACACGGGCCAGGTCTGTGCCGCTATCACGCGCGTCCTTCTGCCCCGCGGCCGCTACGACGAGTTCGTCGGCGCCATGGCCGCCGCGCTGGACTCCATACCGGTCGGCGACCCTTTCGAGCCGACGACCATGCTCGGCCCGATCGCGATGAAGCGCCAGCGCGACAGCATCGAGGAGTACATCCGCGTCGGCGTGGCCGAGGGCGCACGCATCGCCGCCGGCGGTAGCCGTCCCGAAGGGCTCGAGCTGGGCTACTACCTGAGGCCGACGCTGTTCGCCGACGTTCGCAACGACATGCGGATCGCGCGCGAGGAGATCTTCGGCCCGGTGATCGTCGCGATCGCCTACGACGACATCGATGACGCCATCCAGATCGCCAACGACTCGCCCTACGGTCTCTCCGGCGCCGTCTTCACCAAGGACCCCGCCATCGCCGAGAAGGTTGTGCACGGTGTCCGCACCGGGCAGATCTTCGTGAACGGCGCCGGCATGTCCGTGACGCAGCCGTTCGGCGGCTTCAAGCAATCTGGGCTGGGACGCGAGGGCGGCCCTGAGGGACTCGAGGGCTACCTGGAGACCAAGTTCGTCTCGCTCGGGACGGCAGGTGCCGTCTGATGGCCACGAAGACGACCGGCGCCCTGCTGTAAGAACCCGGGACGGGCTCCGGTCGGAGCGTCGAGGAGATCGAGCTCGACCCGCCCAAGCCCGACGAGGTTCTCATCAAGCCGGCCGCCTCGGGGCTGTGTCACTCCCCCGACCATCTCGACCCCGGCGACATCTCGCTGCCGTTCGCACCGGTCCTGGGCGGCCACGAGGGCGCCGGGGTCGTCGTCGAGGTCGGAGACGGCGTCGTGGGCGTCGCCGGGGCGATCATGTCGTGCCGACGTTCCTGCCCTCGTGCGGTCAGTGCCGGTGGTACGCTCTCGGCCTCTCGAACCTGAGCGACGTCGGAGCGGGAGTGCTCGGCGGCAAGGCACCCGACAGGACCAACCGGATCCACGCCCGTGCACAGGCCGTCGGCGCGATGTCGTTCTTCGGCGCCTTCTCGCCCTACGTCGCCCTCTATGAACGGAGCCAGCGGGCCCCGACATTTGCCACCAACGGCCCGGCGCCTCCAGGGTCGGCATCCGTCCCTGGAGCGCGGTCGAGCACGCTGTCCCTCACCGACTCCCGTCGGTGAGGGAGTCGTCAGGCCATCCGGTCCGCTCCGGTACGGACCGCGTCACGAATCCTGGAGTACGTGCCGCACCGGCAGACGTTGCGGATGGAGTCCAGGTCGTCTTCGGTGATGGCGCGACCCTCCGCACGCACCCGATTGACCAAGGCGACCGCGGCCATGATCTGGCCGGGCTGGCAGTAGCCGCACTGGGCGACGTCGCGCTCGATCCAGGCCTCCTGCATCGGGTGCAGTCCGTCCCCTTCGACGGTATCGGCCAGGCCCTCGATCGTGGTGATCTCATCGTCGGGACTGATCGCCCCGATCGGCACGGAGCACGGGTTGAACGCCTTGCCGTTGATGTGCGACGTACAGGCCTTGCACACGTTGATCCCGCAGCCGTACTTGGGGCCGGTGACGCCGAGCAAGTCGCGCAGCACCCACAGGATTCGCACGTCGTCCTCGACGTCGACGGTGACGCGTTCGCCGTTGAGCTGGAAGGTGTGAGTGGGCATGGAGCACCTCAGGAGACGTAGTCGAGACCGTTGGTCGGCGACGCGGGGACGGACGGGATGAACGGCTTCGGCTCGAAATGGAGCGGGGCTGCGAAGTTGATGGGGAACTCGGTCGGCATCTTCCCGGTCGCCCTCGTGTAGGCACAGGCCACCGCGGACATGGACGCAGCGACCCCGGCCTCACCGACGCCGCCGGGCTCCTCCCGGTCGGAATCGACGACCTCGCACACGAAGTCCAGGGGTACGTTCCACTGCCGCGTGTAGGCCGAGTTGTCCCAGCTGGCCTCGAGGAAGTGTCCGTCGACGAGGTGGTTGCTGTACGTCAGGGCCTGCGCAACGCCGTCCATCAGGCCGCCCATCATCTGGGCCTCCACGCCGCGCGGGTTGACCACCAGCCCACAGTCGACGACGACCACTGCCTTGGTGACGCGCGGGCCCGTCACCGCGTCGCGGACCTTGCGGTTCATGGTCTCCGGCCTGCAGTCGATCTCGACGAGCACCGCGGTTGCCCCCTTGTACTCCTTGTGGATGGCGATGCCCTGAGCGGTGCCCGCCGGCATGGGCCGTCCCCAGTTACCCAGGGCGGCGGCGCGGCGGAGCACGTGCTTGACTCTCTCGTGCTTGAGGTGCCGCAGCCGGAACTCGAGGGGGTCCTCCTTGAACCGCTTGGCGAGCTGGTCGATCATCAACTCGTTCGCGCAGCGGACCTCGGGAGAGAAGACGTTGCGCACCGAGCTGGTGTTGAACCGGTGGACGTCGAGGCTGCTCTCGTTGAGAAGCTGGGTGACGATGCCGAAGTTGTAGGGCAGCTCCTGACTGAGCGTGAAAACCGCCTCGGAGAACGTGAGTCCCGCCAGACCGGGGGGTAGGGCGGACGCCTGTGCGGTGAGCCGCTCGCCGAGACCGTGCGTGAAGTCGGTCGGAACGGCGGTGTGTCGCTGCTCGAAGGTGACCACACTGCCGAGCAGCACGGTGGCGCGAATCCGCGAGGTGATCATCGGGTGGACCCGGCCCTGGCGGGGCTCGTCGGCGCGGTGCCACATCAGCTTGACCGGTGCGCCGAACGCCTTGGACGCGCGGGCGGCCTCGATGGCCGCGTCGCTGAACAGCTTGCGTCCGAAGGAGCCGCCGCCCTGGACGACGTTGACGGTGACCTTCGACTGTGGAAGGCCGAGCTCGTCGGCAACCTTCGACTGCGTGTCGATCGGTGACTTCAAGCCCGCCCAGATGGTGGCGGCGTCGGCGCGCACGTCGGCGACCGCACAGTTCGGTTCGAGTGCCGACCCGCTGCGGAAGTGGAAGACGAAGTTGCCCTCGACAGTGGTCGAACCCAGCGGCGCGGGTGCGGCCAGCGGCAGCTCCGCACGGCGCAGCTCGGCGAGGACATCGGTGGATGACTTGCCTGGCACCGTGCCCGGCGCCCAGGAGACGTCGAGGGCGCGGACCGCGTCGATGCACTGCCCGAAGGTCCGTGCCCGTACGGCGACGCCGGTCGCGATGATGGCGACGTGGGTAACACCGGGCATCGCCTCGACGGCTGCCTGGTTGCGGATCTCCCGGGGCTTTCCGTTGAGATCCGGGGCGCGACAGACCATCGTCGGCAGCGCGTCCGGGACGTCGAGGTCCATCGCGAACTGCTTGCGGCCGGTCACGGCGTCTCGTGCGTCGATCCGTCCTTGGGGGATTCCGACCAGTTCTCGGGCAGACAGCGGCTTGAGGGAGACGCTCACCTGGCGGTCGGTCGGGCTGGTCGCCAGGGCGGCGGCCTCGCCGTAGGACAGGGAGTTGCCCAGCGTGTCGAAGATGACGCCTCCCTTGACCACCAAAGTGCTGGCCAGCGCGCCGAGCTGGATCGCGGCGGCGTCGAGCAGCGCCTTGCGGGCCACGGCGGCTGCGACCCGGAACGGTGTGTAGGTGGAGATCGTCGTGTTCGACCCACCGGTGAGCTGGTTGAAGAGCAGCTCGGGCCGCGCCGGTGCCAGCGAGACATGGACGCGCTCCAGCGGCAGGTCGAGCTCTTCTGCGATCAACATCGCAGTCGACGTCGTGATGCCCTGGCCCACCTCCATCCGCGGCATCGCAAAGTGCGCATCCCCGGCCTCATCGATGTGAATGGTGATCAGGTGGGCCGTGGGCGTCCCCGCCTGCGTCACGAGGTCGTTGAGATCGTAGATCTCGGGGATTTGAGGGGCCGAGGAGATCGGAAGGGCCTGGGCCGGCGTGGCTCCGAGGCCGAGGTCGGCCGCCACCACGAGGGTGGCGCCGCCGAGGACGTAGCCGACGAAGGAGCGGCGGCTGAGGCGGCCCGACGGCTGCCCGGATGGATCCTGTGACGGGGAGGTTCCCATGAAAATCTTCTCCGCGCGAGACGACAGTCACGCAAGTGAACCACCAGACGGTTGGTTGGTAAATGATTTCCAACGACATGGCCTGCGGCCCTTTGGCCCCCGGAGCGAGCGGACGGCTACCCAGTCACCCCGGGGGGAGCCGAACCGAAGCACCACCGAAGGCCATGACGTCCACCTGATCCAGAACCTGACACCGACGACCGTGTTCCCGCACGAGTTCGAGCGCCTGCCGGAAGGCCGGCGGGCGGACCTCTCCGCCTCATTCGACTTCGCGCAGGAGATCCGGGACCTGATCGCCATCGGCCACGACCAGGGCGGCTTCCGCCAGGACGTAGATGCGGATTCCATCTCCATCGCGCTCCCCGTTCGCCAGATATGCTTACCAAACGGTTGATTGTTATGTATTCTGGTGCACATGACAACGACGGATGCCACCCTTCGTAACGACGCAGAGCCGAACTCCCCCTCCCTCGCGGAGGTCCTCTGGACGTATGCGTACGCGTATACCGCCGCTCACGACTTCGCGGTGAGCGACCGGATCATGGTGGATGACTACGTCTTGCGGATGGGGTTCCATGCTCTGCGGGGACGCAACGAGCAGTACCAGCCGGCAACCCAGCGCCAGTACAGGCAGTACCCGACTCTCGGGTTCACCGTGCACCGACTGGTGACCAACGGCGAGCGCGCCGCGCTTCACTTCACCGAGCACGGTCGCTCCATGCACGGCGGCGGTGCCGCGGCCTGGCAGGGCGTCAGCCTGTACCGCTGGGACGGCGAACGGCTGACCGAGTGCCGCGTCGAGCAGGACTACTGCTCACGGCGCCGGCAACTCGATTCCGGCGAGCCCCTCCCCGTCGCTTCGCCGGGGATCGACCCCTGGGCGACCGAGCCGATGGCGTCGGACGAGAGCGCCGTGGCCACGGTGAGCGAATGGCTCTCATCGGGGTCATGGCTCCACGACCGGGCGGTGAGCTGGGACGACGGATCGGGTCGGGCCCGCTGGGCCGGCCCGGAGACCGAGGTGCTCGACATCTTCAGCGCCGGGACCAGCGTGGCGTTCCACGCGGTCGTGACCGGGATCTACGCGGGCGGTGTCCCTGGCAGCGATGCCTGTCTCGGAGCCGACGCGGAGATGTTCACGACCGGGATCGTCGACGTGAGCGCTGATGACAGCACCGACTCCGGGAAGGTCGTCGCAGGTCAGCTCGTGACCGATCGTCACAGCATGTTGGCCCGACTGAACAGCTAGGGGTTGCCGCCGACCTGATACTCGTCGGCAACGAGGCCCCGCACGGCGATGTCGGCGAACTCTCGGCCGATCTCCTCCGGCGCCCGCGCGCCGGCGTGGTACCAGCGGTAGATCCAGTTCGTCGAGCCCAGTACCGACAGCGCAGCCAGCGCGGGGTCAAGATCTCGGCGGAAGCCGCCCTGATCCTGGCCGATCACGATGAGGTCGCGAACCTCCTTGACGTAGTCAAACTCCGCCAGCTTGGCCTTGGCTTCCTCAGAGAGTCGCTCGTATTCGTGCAGGTACACGGTCGTGGCGGCAAGGTGCTCGATGAGGTAGACGACATGGCCTTCGACGGCACGGCGCAGGCGTTCGACCGCGTCTCCCCCGCGCCCGGCAAGTGCCCGGAAGTTCTCGACACCGCGAACGTAGACCTCGCGGATGACCTCGTAGAGCAGGTCATCCTTGGAGGTGATGTAGTAGTAAAGACTCCCCTTGAGCAGTCCGAGATCGTCGGCGATCTGCTGCAGCGATGTCGCGGCGTAGCCCTTGTCGGCGAACATTCGGGTGGAGACCTCAAGGATCTCCTTCCAGCGTTCGTCGCTGGGTTTGCGCGAGACCTCCCGGCTACCCGCAACGGCCTTACGGCTGCGCTGGCGCGGAGAGCCAGCAGCCGTCACCTCTGCCTTTGCCACGGTCGACCACCATCCGTTCAGTAGAAGCCCAATCTACCCCAGGACGCCGACGGCCAGCACGGCTGGGGCACGGCACCACAGCATCAGGGGCCTGTTCTACCAAACGTTTGTCTGACAGGATGAGTGACCAGCGTCGCACTAACGCCCGGGGCGATCATTTCTCCGCCCCCCGGTCCGATGGGAGAACTGGCCATGGCTGCACCGACCGATGAGCTCACGATCGTGGGGTTGCTCTCGAAAGGAGCGCGGGAGTTCGCCGATCGCACCGCTTTGGTCGTTGACGAGGACCGTGAGACCTACGCAGGTCTTCTGGATTCTGCGCTGCACGTGGCACGCGCGCTGTCCGGGCTCGGGATCCAGCCGGGCGACCGGGTCGGCATTGTCATGCACAACTCGCTGGACCTTCTTCATGTCCTCTTCGGCTGTTCACTGGCTCGAGCGATCGCGGTCCCGGTCAACAACCGTCTCTCGGCGCGCGAACTCGCCTACATCGTCAACGACTCCGGCATGAGCGCTCTGTTCGTCGGCGACCACGCCCGTGAGGCGGTCGACCTCGCCGGCCGTGTCGCCGAGGCTCTGCCGGGGCTGAGTGACGCCCCTGCCGG
The DNA here is from genome assembly GCF_040645355.1 of Streptomyces sp. NPDC046805. Classification (NCBI taxonomy): domain Bacteria; kingdom Bacillati; phylum Actinomycetota; class Actinomycetes; order Kitasatosporales; family Streptomycetaceae; genus Streptomyces; species Streptomyces sp. NPDC046805. The sequence goes on from NZ_JBEYYC010000004.1 coordinate 14,818, forward strand.
GGCGCAGGGTTCCAGCGCGGCAGTGCCCGGCCTCAAGCACGTCTTCCTGCTCGGTGAGCGCGAACTCCCGGGATTCTCCACCCGCTCGGCCCTGCTGGAGTGCGCCACCGGCATCAACGCCGCCGAACTCCTTGACGACGCGAAGACGGCGGGTCCTGAAGACCCGTACATGATGCTGTACACCTCGGGTACCACCGCGAACCCCAAGGGCTGCGTCCTGCCGTTCCGATCGATTGTGAAGACCGGCATCGCCGTCGGCCGCCTCAACTTCGAGGTCACTACCGAGGACCGGCTCTGGAACCCGCTGCCGATGTTCCATGTCAGCGCGCAGGCGCCCCTGACCGGAGTGCTGGATGCCGGCGGCTGTTACATCTCCACCGTCCACTTCGACGGCGACGCGGCACTCGCCCAGATCGAGGCCGAACGCGCGACGGTCCTCTTCCCGGCGTACCCGGCGATCATGCAGCCACTGATCAACGATCCAGCCAAGTCCGCCGCGGCGCTCGCCAAGGTGCGCGCCGTCCTCAACGTAGGGCCGCCCGACCTGCTGGAGAAGTTCCAGGCCGCGCTGCCCGATCACGCTGTTCATGTGAGTTGCTACGGCTCCACCGAGTGCGGCGGCATCGCGGTCATGGGTCGGGTCACCGATCCGCTGGCTGACCGCCTGACCTCGGGCAAGCCTCTGGAAGGTGTGGAGCTGGAGATTCGCGAGCTCTACACCGACGAGCCGATGCCGACCGGCGAGAAGGGCGCGATCTGGATCAAGGGCTACAACCTGTTCCAGCGCTATTGGAACGACGAGGCGAAGACCGCCGAGGTGTACGACACGGACGGCTGGTTCAACACCGGCGACCTCGGCAAGGTCGACGCGAACGGCAACATGACCTTCATGGGCCGCGCCAAGGACATGCTCAAGGTCGGCGGCGAGAACGTTGCCGCGGTCGAGATCGAGAGCTACCTGGTGACGCACCCCGACGTGGTGATGGCCGCTGTCGTCGGCAAGGACGACGCGCGGCTGGACGAGGTGCCGGTCGCGTTCGTCGAGCTCGCCTCCGGGGCCGCGACGTCGCAGGACGAGCTCATCGACTACTGCCGCGCCGGCCTGGCGAAGTTCAAGGTCCCACGGGAGGTGCACGCGATCACAAAGTGGCCGATGTCGACCACCAAGATCCAGAAGTTCAAACTCAAGGAGATGCTCGACGCGGGTAAGTTCGACGCCTGACGCGCCGTCCGCGCACACGAGGCCGCTGCCCGCGAGGGCAGCGGCCTCGTTGCTTGGTCCTGCGACGCGGACATGGCCGGGGAAGGATCCCTCAGAGGAGTTCGAGGATGGTCGCGTTGGCCATGCCGCCGCCCTCGCAGATGGTCTGAAGACCGTAGCGGAGGCCGTTGTCCCGCATGTGGTGGACCAGCGTCGTCATGACCCGCGCGCCGGAGCATCCGAGCGGGTGGCCGAGCGCGATGGCGCCACCGTTGGGGTTGACCCGGTCCGTGTCCGGACCCAGCTCGTCCTCCCAGGCCCCGATCACCGACGCGAACGCCTCGTTGACCTCGAACGCGCCGATGTCGGAGACGCCCAGCCCGGTCTTGCCGAGGATCTTGCGGGTGGCCGGAATGGGCCCGGTCAGCATGGTGACCGGGTCGGCGCCGACCACGACCGAGGAGACGATCCGGGCCATCGGCCGCAGCCCGAGTTCGCGCGCCTTGGTGTCGCTCATGATCAGGACGGCTGACGCGCCGTCGGAGATCTGGGAGGCGTTGCCGGCGGTGACCTTGCCGTTCTCCTTGAACGGGGTCTTCAGGGTGCTCAAGGCCTCCAGCGACGTGCCGCGTCGCACCCCCTCGTCGGTGTCGACGACGGTGCCGTCCGGCGTGGTCACGGGAACGATCTGCTCCTTGAACGCCCCGCTGTCGATCGCGGCGGCGGCACGCTCGTGAGAACGCACCGCGATCGAGTCCAAGCGCTCCTTGGTCAGTCCCCACTTGTCCGCGATCATCTCGGCCCCGACGCCCTGCGGGACGAGTCGGTCACCGTACCGGGCCTTGACCATCGCGCCCTCGGGGTGGCCGCCCTGAACGGTGGAGAACATCGGGACGCGGCTCATCGACTCGACGCCGCCGGCGACGACGATGTCGTAGTGCCCGGCGACGACGGCTGCGTGCGCGAAGGCGGTCGCCTGCTGGGAGGAGCCGCACTGCCGGTCGATCGTCGTTGCCGGCACCGACTCCGGCCAGCCGGCGCCGAGGACGCCGTAGCGGCCGATGTTCATGGCCTGGTCCCCGACCTGGCTGACGCAGCCCCACAGGACGTCGTCAACGGTGGCGGGGTCGAGCTGGTTGCGCTCGGCGAGCGCCTGCAGGACGAGCGCGGACAGGTCGGCCGGATGCACCCCGGAGAGGGCTCCGTTGCGGCGCCCGATCGGTGTACGGACGGCGTCGACGATTACCGCTTCGGTCATGATGTTGTTCCTTCGCTGGGCTGAGTTCGGGTCAGTGGGCGCCAGGGAGCATCGAGTTGTCGGGACCGCCGCCATCGATCCGGATGCGATCGCCGGTCACGTACGAGGCGCCGGGACCGCACAGGAACGAGACCACCGAGGCGACTTCCTCGGGTCGGCAGACGTGACCGAGGGGTGCCGCCGCATCGAGGTCGGAGGCATTGCCGCCGTTGTTGAGCGCGGCGGCGAGCCGATCTCCCATGTCGGTGGCGACCAGGCCAGGGGCAACCAGGTTGATGCGCACGCCGTGGCTTCGTTCTTCGCGCGCCATCACCACGGCTGCGGCTTCGAGCGCCGCCTTCGCGGCCGCATACGGCGCCGTGCGTGGCGGGAGAAGTTCGACGACGGCGCTGGAGACGAACACGATCGAGCCGCGGTTGCGTCGCAACGAGGGCAGCGCCGCCGCGGCGAGCTCGATGTTCGCCAGCGCATGCAGCTGGAACATCCGCGAGTACTCCTCCGCGGCAGTCTCGGCCGCGAGCAGTCCGCGGGACGCGGCCCCGGCATTACCAACCAAGGCCGAGACCTCCCCCCACTCTTCGACCTCGGCGAGCAGACCGGCAGCGGCGCCCGGTTCAGCCAGATCCGCCACGAGGGACCGGGCTTCGCCGCCTGCGGCCTCGACGGCGCCAACCACGTGGGCAGCGGCCTCGACGTCACGCCTGCAGGAGAACGCGACGCGGTGGGTGCGCGCCAACTCGAGCACGATGCCGCGGCCGACGCCACGCGATCCACCGGTCACCAGGGCGATGGGGCGGCTCATGAGCGGTCCACCAGGCGTGCGGTGCCGGAGATCTTCATGCCCTCGGGTGTGCCGACCGTGACGTCGTACTCGTCGGGCTCGGTGGCCGTGGCGGTGACGGTGACGGCATCGCCTTCCAGGACGTTGCCCAGCAGCCGTACCGACAGTGACCGCACCCGCTTGCCAGGCACCTGTGCCGCGAACAGGTTGTAGATCAGCGCGATGGTCGAGGGCCCCTGGTTGACCAGGCGGCCGCCGGTTCCGAGCTTGTCGGCCTCGGCCGGGTCGAAGTGGATCGGGTTCGGGTCGGTGAGAATGAGCGCGAGGGTCTTCATGCGGCTCGCGTGGACGTGGTCGAGGTTCCAGGTCAGTGTGGTCATGCCGGCCGCCTTATGGCGTAGACGTTCGTCACCGTCCCGACCGGCTGGTCCTGGTCGTCGCTCATCGCGAAAGTGCAGGTGGCGAGGTCGAACTCGCCGAGTGCCGCGCCGGACTTGCGGACCAGGCCGGTCACCTCGCCGGTGACGGCGTAGGTGCGGTTGGTCTGGAGTTCGCGTTCGATGTCGATCGTGGTGCTGGCCAGCAGCGGCCCGTCGGCGATGTCGGCTTCGAGAAGCTCGAAGAGCTCATCGACGCTGCAGCCCATGCCGCGTTGCGCTGCGATGAAGGCCATCACCGGATGGGGCGCCGCGTCGGGAACCGAGTAGAGCGCGTCGTGCGCCAGCCAGTTCTCGTAGTCGGCGAGCTTGAAGGTGCCGCCGGGCACCCGCCGGCCGATCAGGTGGCCGAGCGGATGACTGGCGGTCTCGGCGCCGGACTTGCCGGCCGCGTTCGAGGGAGTCTCGGTCATCAGAAGGACCTCGGAAGACCGAACGACTCGGCGATGCCGTTGCGGGCCATCTCGTTGGTGACCGGGCCGATGCGGAAGAGGCGGACGTCGCGCCAGTACCGCTGCATGTTGGTCTCGGCCGAGTAGCCCATGCCGCCGAGGATCTGGAGTCCGAGGTCAGCGCCCTGGCCGGCGAGCTCCGACGCGACGACCTTGGCCATGTTGGAGGCGACACCCGCGTTCTGTCCGGTCGCCTGCAGCCAGGCGGCGCGGAACACCATGAGTTCGGCCTGGTCGCGCCACATCGCGATGTTGGCGACGTGGTGCTGCAGGGCCTGGAAGCGGCCGATCTTGCCGCCGAACGCCTCGCGCTCGTTCATGTACTGGATGGCGTCCTCGAGGACGCCGTCGAGGATGCCGACGCAGAACGAGGAGAGCATGACGCGCTCGTTGTTGAGGGTGGGCAGCAGCATGTACCAGGCGCGACCGGGCTCACCGAGGACGTTCTCGTCCGGCACGAAGACCTCGTCGAGGAACACGTCGCACGAGCCGAGGGAGCGCATGCCGAGCTTGGGAATCTCCCTGATGGTCACGCCCTTGGACTTGGTCGGGAGGATGAACAGGGTCAGGCCCTCGGTGCGCTTGTTGACGTAGTCCTCCGAGCGCGCGAGGAGCAGGATGTAGTCGGCGACGTGAGCCATCGAGCTCCACGTCTTCTGCCCGTTGATGACCCAGCCGCCGTCGACCTTGGTGGCGCGGGTGCGCATCGCACCGAGCACGTCGGTGCCGCCGCCGGGCTCGGTGAACCCGATCGCCCACTTCTCCTGTCCGGCCGCGATCCGCGGCAGGTGCTTCTTCTTCTGGGCGTCGTTGCCGTAGAGGCCGACCGACTTGCTGCCGGCGAAGGAGGTGATGCCCCAGACCCAGGTGAGGCCGGCCAGCGAGCGCGAGAGGCCGCGGGCCAGCAGCATCTGGGTGAGGATGTCGCCGCCCTGGCCGCCGTACTCCTCGTCGATGCCGACGCCGTGGAAGCCGGCGGCCGCCATCTTGTCGAAGAGCTCGTTGGGGAAGTCGTGCTCGTGCTTCTCCCACTCCAGTGCCGCCGACTTCGGCGCTTCGCGCTCGACCCAGTCGTGAATGAAGTTGACGAAGTCCTGCTGTTCTTCGGTGAGGCTGAAGTCCATGATGTTTCTCCTGTGCTGGTGCTGAGATGGGTTCGAGGGCGATGCGCGGGCCGACTGGTCGGTTCGGCCCGGATCAGGGGCGGATCAGCACCTTGCCGACGGCTTGGCCGCCGGCAAGGCGGGCAACCGCCTCAGCGGTCGCGTCGAGCGGGTGGACCGAGTCGACAGCCGGCTCGATTCCGGCGGAGGCGATGAGTGCGACGAGGTCGCGCAGGTCGCTGATGGTGCCCATGGAGGACCCGAGGATCCGCACGTGCGGGATGAAGACGCGGAACAGGTCGACGGTGACCGATCCGCCGGTGGTCGCGCCGGAGACCACGACGGCGCCTCCGGGCTTGACCGAGCGCAGTGAGTGCTCCCACGTGGCTTGACCGACGGTCTCGATGACCAGGTCGACGCGCTGGGGCAGTCGTCCGCCGCTCTCGAGCACGACGTGCGCGCCCATTGCCTCTGCAACGGCGCGGCCGTCCTCGGTCCGGGCCGTGACGTGGACCTGGAGCCCGCCGGCGATCGCGAGGCTGATGGCCGCCTGTGCGACGCCGCCGGTGGCGCCTTGGACGAGCACGGACTGACCGGGGCGGGCCTCACCGACGCCGTAGAGCATCCGGTAGGCGGTCAGCCAGGCGGTCGGCAAGCATGCTGCGGTCTCGAAGCTCATCGAGGAGGGCTTGTCGACGAGGTTGCGTGTCGGAACCCAGATTGCGTCGGCGGCGCCGCCGGTCGTGCGTTCGGCGAGCATGGCCCGCGCCGGGTCCAGCAGTTCGCTGCCGGTCGGGTTGGCGGGGTCGGTAACGAGGCTGTGGACGAGGACCTCGCGTCCCTCGGCGGTCACCCCGGCGACGTCGGAACCGACACCGAGGGGGAACTGCTCGGGTTTGACTCCGACTCCGCGAATCGACCACAGGTCGTGCTGGTTCAGCGCGGTCGCCTTGACGTCGACGCGCACCCAGCCCGGACGCTCCTCGGGGGCCGGCAGGTCGACGATGTCGATGACGTCGGCGGGACGCTTGGACACCTGCGTTGCGATGGCTCGCTTCATCGGGTCTCCTGACCGGGTTGAGGGGGTACATCGGGGGTGAGGTCCCGGAAGGGTGAGGCGACCTGGGGAAGCGGCCCGGCCGGCGACGGGTGGTCGAGGAGGGCTCCGCGAGCAGCGTGCTGCGCGTCCTTGGGCAAGTCCCTGACGGAGTTCACGGCCGTCACACATGTGTCGGGCCGTTCCAGGAGGCTGGTCCAGTATTCGAGCGTGTTGGTGGCGAACAGGTCCTGCATGTCGGCGACCAGCGCCGGGTCGGTCTGCCGCGCGGCCCATTCGGGATGTCCGAGGAGTTCGACGGTGGTGAGCCAGAACTTCGGTTCGACGGCGGCGACCGCAATGCGGCCGTCGTCGGAGGTGCGGTAGACCGCGTAACAGGGTGAGAAGCCGTCCAGCGGCGTTCGCACTTCCTCGGCGAGTGTCGCGGCGCCGAGTTCCTGCGCGATCGACATTCCGCCGATGACCATCGCCGCGTCGGCCAGCGCGAGGTCGACGACGCCACCGCGGCCCTCGACGCGCGCACGGGCGACGCCGGCGGCGATCGCGAGAGCGGCGAGCAGGCCGCCGCCGAGATCGGCTGCGAAGACCTCAGGGATCTTGGTTCCCGGCGAGAGCAGCCCGGCTCGTCCGACGAAGTTGAGGTCGTGACCGGCGAAGTCGGCCCTCGGTCCGTTCTGGCCGTAGCCGCTCAGGGAAACTGCGGTGATCTCGGGGTTGGCCGTCAGGAGGACGTCGGGGCCGAGGCCGAGTCGGGCCATGACTCCGGGACGGAAGCTGTCGATGATCGCGTCGGCTCCGGCGACCAGCTCAAGAAGCCGAGCCCGATCGCCGTCGTCGCGCAGGTCGAGTTCGACCGACTCCTTGCCCCGATCCAGGTATTGGTGCTGCACCGATGAGTCGGGGCCGACGCGCGGCGCGAGATAGCGGGTGGCGTCGAGGTCACCGGGGCGTTCGACCTTGATCACGCGAGCGCCGAGGTCAGCCAGCAGCATCGTCGCCGTGCCACCGGGCAGCATTCTGGTGAGATCGATGACCGTCGTTCCGACCAGGGGGCGCCAGTTGCTCATCGCAGCATCCCCCGCCCGACGATGTCCTTCATGATCTCGTTGGCGCCGCCGTAGATCCGCTGGATGCGCGCATCACGCCACATACGCGCGATCGGGTATTCCTCCATGAATCCGCTGCCGCCGAAGAACTGGAGGCCCTGATCGAGGACTTCGCCTTCCAGGTCGGTTGCCCAATATTTGGCTCCGGCGGCATCTTCGGCCGAAAGCTCGCCCTCGACCAACGCGGTGACACAGGCGTCGATGTGGCTGCGCGCGACCTGGACGGCGGTGTGCATCTCGGCGAGCCGGTGCAGCACTGCCTGGTGTCGGGCGATCGGGCGGCCGAACGAGGTGCGCAGCGAGGTGTGCTCAAGGGTGAGCCGCAGTGCCCGCGCGGCATTCTCGACCGCGTAGACCGCGATGGAAAGGCGTTCGCGCGCCAGGTTGCGCTTGACCAGGTCGAACGCACGTCCGCGTTCACCGAGGAGGTTGGCGGCCGGGACCCGGACGCCTTCGAGGAACACCTCGGCGGTGTCCTGACCATGGCGCCCGATCTTCTCCAACGGTGTGCCGCGACTGAGACCGGGAGTCCCCTGCTCGACCACGACCAGGCTCATCCCGTCGACGTCCTTGGCGAGGACGATGACCAGATCGGCAACGGATCCGTTGGTGATGAACGTCTTGGATCCGTCGAGCACGAGCTCGTCATCGTCGTGCCGGACGGTCGTGCGGATGGCGGCCAGGTCGGATCCGGCGTACGGCTCGGTCATCGCGATGGCCGTGATCGTCTCGCCGGAGGTGAATCCGGGCAGCCACCTGGCCCGCTGCTCGTCTGTGGCGAACTCGATCAGGTAGGGGGCGACGATGTCGTTGTGCAGGGAGAAGCCATCGGTGACGACGCCGGCCGCCGCGACCTCTTCAGCGATGACCGCGTTGTAGCGGAAGTCGTCGATACCGAGGCCCCCGTGCTGCTCGGGCGCCTCGAAACCGAGGAATCCAGCCTTTCCGGCAGCGCGCCAGAAATCCCGCGAATGTGTGCCGGCAGCCGTCCATTCCTCGCTGTTCGGCAATGCTTCGGCCGCGAGGAACTGCCGGAAACCTGCCCGGAAGTCCTCATGGTCGGCGGTGTAGAGAGTGCGTCGCATCGTCCTCAGCCCAGTCGGGTCGCGGCGTCGAGTCGCACCAGTTCGCCGTTGAGGAGCGTGATCTCCATGAAGCAGCGCACCAGGCGGGCGAAGTCCTCGGCCGAGCCGAGACGCTTGGGGAATACGTGCAGGTCGACGAGCTCGCTCTTGCGCTTGTCGTCGAGGCCCTGAAGCATCGGGGTGTCCATGATGCCGGGCGCCACGGTCATGACGCGGATGCCGTGGATCGCCAGATCGCGGGCCAGCTGCAAGGTGAGCTGAACCAGGGCACCCTTCGATGCGGTGTAGGCAGCCTGTCCGGCCTGGCCCTCGAGACCGGCGGCGGAGGCGACGTTGACGATCAGACCGCGCTCGGCGTCCTGACCAGGGACGTTCTTGCTCATCGCCAGCGCGACGTTGCGGAGAACGTCGAACGCGCCGGTCAGGTTGATGTCGAGGGTCCGCTGCCACATGTCCATCGGGAACATCTCGCCCTTGCGGTCCACGACGCGGTGGGCAGGTGAGATTCCCGCGGCGTTGACCGCCAGGTCGACCTTGCCGAAGTGCGCAACCGCGGTCGTGACGGCTGCCTCGACCTGGTCCGCGTCGGAAACATCGGTGGGAACGAACAGTGCCGCGTCTGCGAGCTCGGCCGCCAGATCCTTGCCCCGGCTGCTGGGGAGGTCGAGGATGACGGCCTTTCCGCCGTTCTCGACAAGCATCCGAACCACGCCCGCGCCAAGCCCGCCGGCTCCGCCCGTGACGATCCCTACGCTGTCCTTGACCTGCATGTGGTGCTCCTGGCGTGAAGTGGTGAAAGAAACTCGGGTACGGCTCAGGTGCGCGCCGGGACGGCGGCTGAGTGAGCCTTGAGGTCGAAGTCGGGGTCGGTTGCCTGGTCGGCAGTGAGGTTGATGTGACGGCCGAGCATCGACCGGATCGCCAAGTGGTCGCGCACCGCGCCCACCGATTCGCCACCGACGAGCCGACCGCCGGCGAAGCCGAAAACGGTCCACGAGTCCGCACCGGGCTCTCCACGGACGACGCATTCGTCGGCCTCGTCGAGCAGGCCCGCGATCTGAACCCTGCGCCCGTGCTGCTCGGTCCAGAACCAGGGAACCGCGACGTACGGCCGGGGTCTGTTGACGATGCCTTCGGCCACGCAGCGGGCCTGGTCCGTCGCGTTCTGAACGGATTCGAGTCGGAGACGTCGCGGCCCAAGTGGGAAGTTCACGCCGTCACCGCAACCCCACACATGGGGCAGGCTCGTGCGCATCGCCGCGTCGACGAGCAGGGCACCGTCGAGCGCACCCGCCACGCCGACCTCGTCGGCACGCACCGCCGGGACCGACCCGATGCCGACCACGACGAGGTCGGCATCGATGACGCGGCCGTCATCGAGCTCGACTCCGGCGACGCGGCGTTGCCCCAGCACCTGGCGGACAGGCCGGCCGTAGACGATCTCGATGCCCGCCTGTCGGTGGATCCGGTCCATGGCCGCCGACGACACCGGGGTCAGGGCGCGGGCCATGAGACGTTCGCCGGCCTCGATGACGGTCACGCCGATGCCCCGCTTGCGCGCAGCGGAGGCGACCTCTAGGCCGATGAATCCCCCACCGACAACGCAGAGGTGCGATGCGCCCACGAGTCCTGCGCGTAGGGCGTCGGCGTCGGCCATGTCGTGCAGTCGGTGCACGCCTTCCAGGTCTGCACCGGGCGCCTGCCATGAACGAAGCCGGGAGCCCGTCGCAATCACGAGGTCGGTGTAGGGCAGGCGTGCGCCTGCGCTGAGGGTGACGGTGCGCCGTTCTGGGTCGACGGAGACGAGGCGTTCATCCAGCACGAGGTCGATCTGGTTCTGGGCGAAGAAGTCGGCCGGACGGAAGTGCGGCGAGGCGGGTTGGGCACCGTCGCCGAGGTGGGCCTTCGACAGCGGAGGGCGCTGGTAAGGCAGGTGGTCTTGGGCGTCGACGATGGTGATCGGCTCGCTGTAGCCCGCCCGCCGAAGGCTGTCGGCCGCGGTGAACCCGGCTTGGCCGCCACCGATGATGACCGTGGACTTGGTCATACCTGCTTCTCCGGCACGATGACTCGGAGCGAGGCGGGGTCGGAGCCGACGACGAGCTGGCATGAGAGCCTCGACTGCGCGGTGACGGGCGCGGCCGCCAGTTCGAGCATGTCGCCCTCGTCCGCGGAACGCTGGGGAAGGTGGTCGGCTCCGTCCTCGACGTAGACGTGACAGGTGGCGCACATCAGCTGGCCGCTGCACTCGGCGACGATTCCGCTGATGCCGTTGGAGACGGCGGCCTGCATCAGGCTCTGGCCCTCGTCCACCGCAATGGTCGTCTCGGTGCCGTCGGGCAGCTGATAGGTGACCTCAGCAGTCATCTTCATCCCACTTTCGCAGGGGTGGCCCTGCCGTCGTAGTCCACGTGCAGGCGGTCGACCGCACGCGAGGAGAGGCTGGGCTTCCAGGCGACGGGGTCAGCCAGTCGAAGCCCGGGAAGGGCCTGGAGGATCTTGGGCAACGCGATGCGCGCCTCGATGCGGGCCAACTGCGCGCCCAGGCAGGCGTGCGCGCCACGGCCGAAGGCGACGTGCGGCGCGGGGTCGGCGCGGGTGATATCGAAGCGGTCGGCGTCGGGGAACGTGCCCTCGTCACGGTTGGCGGAGTTGAGGAGCAGGTAGGCACGGTCGCCGGCCGGGATTCTCACTCCCCCGATCTCGAGGTCCTCGGTGACCCACCGAACGATCAGCTTGATCGGCCCCTCGTACCGCAGCACTTCCTCGACGGCCCCGTTGACCAGACTCGGGTCATTGCGCACCGCTTGGAGCTGCTCGGGGTTCGCGGTCAGAGCCACAGTCGCGTTGCAGAGCAGGTTCGTCGTGGTCTCGTGCCCGGCGAACAGGATGAGCGAGCACAGCGCGACGAGCTCGTCTCGCGAGAGTCGGTCATCGGGCGCCGGGTTGGCGATCAGGGCCGAGACCATGTCCTCTCCCGGCTCGCGTTCGACCTTGTCGATGAGGTCGTGGAGGTAGGCCTGCATCTCGGCGACGCCCGACAGGGCGCGGGTGTGCCGGTCATTGCGTGCCTCGCCGCCGGCGCCGAAAGCGACGAGTGCAAGCTCGTCGGACCACCGCTGAAAGAGGTCCTTGTCAGCTTCAGGGGCACCGAGCATCTTGGCGATCACGGTCGCCGGCATCGGATAGGCCAGCCCGTTGACGAAGTCGGTCGAGCCGCTGGCGAGGAACTCGTCGAGGAGGTTGTCGACGATCTCGCCGATCCATTCGCCCATCTTGACGATCCGCTGGGCGCGGAATGCGCCGTTGGCGAGGCTGCGAAGACGGGTGTGGGCCGGTGCGTCGCTGACGACCATCCAGTCGCTCATCACGCCGAGCATGGGCGTGAGTTCTGCGCGGCGTCGCTCCGGGACGAGTTCGAGCAGCGGCTTGATGCGGTCGGAGGAGAGTCGCGGGTCACTCAGGCCGGCGACGACGTCGTCGTACTTGGTGATCAGCCATGCCTTCTGGCGCGGATCCCAGTGAACAGGGTCCGAGACGCGCAGCTGCGACAGGTAGCCGTAAGGGTCGGCCGTGTTCTCCGCGTCCAGCAGGTCGCGATCGAGCGGTGCCAATGTCACTCCTCCTTCTTCACCAAACGATTGGTAGGTTACGGGTCAGGGGACATCGGACGCAAGTGGCTGCCCCTGCGGTGGAGGTACGAATACCAACCGGTTGGTCGTATTAGGGTTCTCATCATGAACGCACACCTGTCGAGCGATCGACCGAGCCCCCTCCATGTGAGCCGTGACGACGCCGTCGCAACCATCGAGATCGACAACCCGCCGGCGAACACGCCGGCCGAGCAGGCAGCTCGTTGACCAGTTACGCAGGACCGGTAAGCACTACGGTCTGCAGACGATGCGCGAGGGAGACGGCATGCCAACGCGGCCGTGCTCGAGGCGCTCTGGTGGCGAATGCCTACGGCACCCAACGCCCCTCGGCGGCGGACGATGATGTCCTCAGAACCGGCGCCTGCCATCCGCTCACCGGTTCCTTGACCTCCTTCGATATCCCGGAAAAGGCCGGCGTCGACGCGTACTTCAAGTCCGTCAACGCATACGGCGGCATCAACCGCGGGCAGGGGTGCATCGTGTCCCTCTGCCGCTGCCCAACGACGGGCTCCACGCCGTGAACGTCTACCTGCTGGAGAACCTGGCGGAGGACGACGGCATCGTCATGATCGATGGCGGCTGGACCGTCCCCGAGGCACGCAAGGCACTCGAGGAGGCCATGGCCGGCCTCGGCCGCGACCTCGGCGACATCAGCCACATCCTGGTCACGCACATCCACCGCGACCACTACACCAACGCCGTGGAACTGCGGCGACTGCTGGGATCGCAGGTCTATATGGGCGCGGGCGAGCAGCCGGGCCTGGAGATGCTCGACCGACTGCGCAACTACGTCCCCGACTCGTCCCTGCGGACACTGAGCGAGGCGGGGGCGGGAGAACTCGTCGACCGCATCCGGGCGATGGATCACGGCGCCTACGACCCTGACGTCTGGGAGGCACCCGACCGCTGGCTGCGGGCAGAGACCCTCCGCTTCGGCGGCCGCGAACTGCACGTCGTACCGACTCCAGGACACACCCAGGGGCACGTGGTCTACCTGGACGAACAGCGTGGGCTGCTCTTCTCGGGTGACCACGTCCTGCCGCACATCACCCCATCCATCGGCTTCGAACTCGCCGAACGCGGCGGCCGGCCTCTCGCCGACTACCTGGACTCGCTGCGGCTGATGACCCGGTACGCGGACACCCGGCTGCTGCCCGCGCACGGGCCGGTCGCCGACAGCTCCCACACTCGCGTCGCCGAGCTGCTCACCCATCACGACAACCGGCTGACCCAGACGCTGACTGCGTTGGGCGAGCACACCCGCGACGCCCACACGGTCGCGCTCAGGCTGGCCTGGACGCGGCGCGAGGTGCCGTTCGGCGACCTCAACGCCTTCAACCAGATGCTCGCCATCAACGAGACCGCCGCTCACCTGGAGGTCCTGGTGCTGCGGGGGCGGGTCGCGGTGGCGTTCGCGGACGGAGTGAACCAGTACACGCGCGTGCGCTGACATCTCTCCCCCCACTCACACGTCGTCCAGACACTTCGACCCACCGCGGCCGGGCTCGTTCAGCGGCTCCCGCATCGTCATGGGGGACGCGATCGGGCAATGGCCACGGACATTCCGAGCAGGCCGTGGGCGATGCGCCGACCGGACCGGCCCTCACGAGCCGACTCCACACCGGTGTGCACCGGATTGGCGTCCCGACGCCATCCCGCGATGGTGGCCACGCCCGCCTCGCTGATCGTCCGCCCCTGACTGGTGAAAACCTGACCGGCAGCGAAGTCCTCGAAGGAAGCGTCCACCCTCACCCTCCCCGTTCCCTGTGCTTCTCCTCACATCGACAATTTACTAGGACGTCCTAGTATCTCTTCGGTCAGCGTTCCCCTGACCTGTCTGGGAAGGCCCCCATGAGCGATCTGCACCGTCCCGTGCACCCCGTCCGCCTGGTCACCGCTTCAGCACTGTTCGACGGACACGATGCGTCGATCAACATCATGCGGAGGATCTTCCAGTCCCAGGGCGCCGAGGTGATCCACCTCGGACACAACCGGTCGGTGCAGGAAGTCGCGGACGCTGCTCTCGAGGAAGACGCACACGGCGTGGCGGTCTCCTCCTACCAGGGCGGCCATGTCGAGTACTTCGAGTACCTGGTCCAGTCGCTGCGCGAGCGGGGAGCTGAACACATTCGCGTGGTCGGCGGCGGAGGCGGAGTGATCGTGCCCGAGGAGATCGCCCGCCTGCGCGCGAACGGGGTGACCATCTTCTCCCCCGAGGACGGCCAGCGGATGGGCCTGGCCGGAATGGTCAACTCGGTGGTGAAAGACTGCGACTTCGACCTCTGGGACAGCAAGCCAGCCGACGCCGCCACCGTACTGGCCGGCGACCGGTTCGCGACCGCCCGCGCCGTCACAGGCGCCGAACTCGGCAAGCTCCCCGCCAACCTGCTGGAGCAGGTGCGTGCCGCCGCGACGGCACGCATCACCCCCGTGCTCGGCATCACCGGCACCGGCGGCTCGGGGAAGTCGTCACTGACCGATGAGCTGGTGCGCCGCTTCCGTGTCGACCAGCAGGACAAGCTGCGGATCGCGGTGATCGCGGTCGACCCGACCCGCCGCCGTGGCGGCGGTGCGCTGCTCGGTGACCGGATCCGGATGAACTCCCTCGACGGAGACCGCGTCTTCTTCCGCAGCCTCGCCACCCGCGGCAGCCACGAGCTGCCCGAGCACCTGTCCGATGTGATCGACGTGGTCAAGGCCGCCGGATTCGACCTGGTGATCGTGGAAACACCGGGCATCGGCCAGGGCGACGCGGCGATCGTGCCGTTCGTCGACACCTCGCTGTATGTGATGACACCCGAGTTCGGCGCCGCCTCCCAGCTGGAGAAGATCGACATGCTCGACTTCGCCGACGTCGTCGCGATCAACAAGTTCGAGCGGCGCGGCGCCAAGGACGCGCTGCGCGACGTGGGCCGCCAACTGATCCGCAACCGCGAGGCGTTCGCCAGCAGGCCCGAGGACATGCCGGTGTTCGGCACCTCGGCGGCCACGTTCAACGACGACGGCGTCACGGCGCTCTACCAGCACCTGAGGACCACCCTGGCCGAGAAGGGACTCCGGCTGTCCGAGGGCACACTGGCGCCGGTCGACATACGCCACTCCTCCGGCATCCGCCAGGTGGTCCCGGCCGACCGCGTGCGCTACCTCGCCGAGATCACCGAGACGGTTCGCACCTACCACGCCGAGACCGACCTGCTCGCCGCAGCGGCCCGCCGGGTCCAGCGTCTGGACTCCGTGAAGGGCGAACTCGTCGCGGCAGGCTCCGATGCCGACAACGTGGACGCGCTGCTCCAGGACGCCAGCCGGCGGCTCCCGCACGAGGTCACGGAGCAGCTCGCGAACTGGCCCGCCGTCGTGGAGTCGTACTCGGGCGACGAACAGGTCGTGAAGATCCGGGACCGGGAGATCCGCACCAAGCTGACCCGCGAGTCCCTGTCGGGCAACAAGGTCCCCCGCGTGGCGCTGCCCCGCTTCACCGACCACGGTGAGCTGGTGCGGTTCTGGCGCCGGGAGAATCTGCCCGGATACTTCCCGTTCACGGCCGGGGTGTTCCCCTTCAAGCGGGACGGCGAGGACCCGGCGCGCATGTTCGCCGGCGAGGGCGATCCGTTCCGCACCAACCGGCGCTTCAAGCTGCTCTCCGAGGGCCAGCCCGCCACCCGGCTGTCCACAGCCTTCGACTCGGTCACCCTCTACGGCCGTGACCCCGACAAGCGCCCCGACATTTACGGCAAGGTCGGCACCTCCGGCGTCTCGGTCGCGACCCTGGACGACATGAAGGCGCTCTACGGCGGATTCGACCTGCCCGCGCCGACGACCTCGGTCTCGATGACGATCAACGGTCCGGCGCCCACCGTGCTGGCGTGTTCGCGGTGCTGATGGATGCTGCCCGCGTGTGCAGCCTGCAGCAGATCACGGAGGCGTTCTTCGAGGTCGGCGGCCAATACCGCCGCAACGTCTGACGGGGCCGAGCCAACACCAGCCTCCGCACCCCACCGCACACGAGCGACATGCCGCCGGGCCCCGGCCTCAACGTGCTCAAGCCGGCAGACAGCCACTTGGACTCGCGCCTTCCGCGCCACCCCTACCGGCTCCCATGGGCGCCGGGCTCAAGGACGCCACCGCGTCCGTTCCCTTCAACACATCACCGAAAGACGGTTGCCGAAGGCCACTACCGCCGCAACGTCAGTAACTGACCCGGCCAAAAGCAACACCGCACCACAGATCAGATAGGACCTCACATGGATCCCGTTACCCGACTCGGCGTCATCGGCAGCGGCCTGATGGGCTCTGGCATCGCCGAAGTCGCCGCCCGCAAGGGCATCAACGTCCGCGTCGCCGAGGCCACCCATCACGCCGCCGAGACAGGCCGCCGCCGTATCACCGCCTCCCTCGACAGGGGCGTACGGCGCGGCAAGCTCAGCGAGGAACAGCGAGACCAGACCCTCGCCAGGCTTTCGTTCACCCACGACCTCGGCGACATGGCGGACCGCCAATTCGTCATCGAGGCCGTCGCCGAAAACCGCGACATCAAGACCGACGTCATCCGGGCCCTGGACAAGGCAGTCGAAGACCCCGCAGCGATCCTGGCCACCAACACCTCCTCCATTCCCATCACCGACCTCGCCGTCGTCACCGAGCGGCCCGCCCAGCTCATCGGCATGCACTTCTTCAACCCCGTGCCCGTGCAGCAGTTGGTCGAGCTCATCCCAGCCCTCACCACCAGCCAGGAGACCCTGCAACGCACCCGCGACCTCGCCCGGCAACTGGGCAAGCAGGCCATCCAGGCACCCGACCGCTCCGGCTTCGTGGTCAACGCCCTGCTGGTGCCCTACCTGCTCAGCGCCGTGCGGATGGTGGAATCAGGCGCCGCACGCCCCGACGACATCGACCAGGGCATGGAACTCGGCTGCGCCCACCCCATGGGGCCGCTGCGCCTGCTCGACCTCATCGGTCTCGACACCGCCCAAGCGGTGGCCGAGTCGATGTACGAAGAGTTCAAGGAACCCCTGTACGCGCCACCCGCCCTGCTGCGCCGCATGGTCGCCGCAGGCCACCTCGGCCGCAAGAACGGCCGCGGCTTCTACACCTACGACGCCTGAACACATGCGAGCCCCCGGAAAAAGACTGCGTGTGCCGGCAAGACTGACGTCGCGGACTCGGCGTGGCTGTGCCAGCTGGGCGAGTGCGGACTGTTGAAGGCCCCCTTCGTCCCTCCGGAGCCCATGCGGCACCTGCGTGACCTAACCCGCTACCGCTCCACCCTGGGCGCAGAGCTCAGCCGGGAGGCCCAGCGGCTGGCGAAGGAACTCGAGGACGCCGGCATCAAGCTCTCCACCGTGGCCACCGACATCCCCGGCGTCTCCGGGCGGACGCTGCTGGACGGAAAATCGATCTCCGTGAGGGCAGGCGGCCGCATCCGGGCCGCTCGCGGGAGTGCGCGAGCACGAGGACGCCGTCGAGATGGACCGTGACCTGTCCATCGGCGTCCGGGGCGTTCTTGTCCGCCAACGACCAGACGTGGGAGCGAACTTCGGACCGTGCGGACCGGACGGCCCGCAGAGCTCTCTCGCCGGAGGCGGCGAGGGAGTCGAGCGGACCGGCATGGCCTGGGACTGGTGCAGGGTCATGTACTCGGCCATGGTGCCGAGTCCGCTCGGCGCGGAGATGTCCCTCCCGTCGAACCGCCCGACCACGGCGCCGAGTTGGTCCTCCAAGCGTTCACACAGGTGGGTCCGCTGCCGGGCGCACTGCCAGCAGGACCCGCAGGCGGCGGTGAAGACGGCCACGACCCGGTCGCCCGGCTTGACGAGGGTCACGTCGGAACGGGCCTCGACCACGGTCCCGGCGCCTTCGTGGCCCAAGATGAGCGGGGTCGGCATGCCGAACATGCCGCGCTGCACGTTCTGGTCGTTGTGACAGCCGCCGCTGGCCCCGACCCTGACCCGGATCTGCTGCGGTTGCAGGGGGAGGAGTGCGACGTCCTCGACGAGGAACGGTTCGTTGATATTTCTCAGCACTGCGGCCTTCATCAGAGCACCATTGCTTTGGATGAGGGGGTTTGGTGGGGACTGGTCAACCCGCCACGACAAGGGCGTCGACGCCGGTGACCTCGTCACCGCGGACGATCAGGGGGTTGATGTCGACGGCCTCCAGACGCGGCCCGGCCGACCAGGCGAACGCGGCGAGCTTGACGACGACGTCCACGAAGGCGTCGAAGGCGTGCTGTGACTTCCGGCGGGGGCTGCGCAGCACGGCACCGAGCTTCGTCCCGGCCACGGCCGCCCTGATCTCCTCCCTACCAGCGTCGACCGGGACCATCGCGATGTCCGAGAGCGCCTCGGTGTAGACACCGCCGAGACCGAAGACCACGAAGTGGCCGCCACGCCGGCGGCGGTTGCGATCTCGTCCATGCCGACGTCGGGTCCGTGTGCGGCGATCTGCTCACGGGCGGCGTTGAGGACCGGTTGCGGACCGCGTCGGCGCGGGACGGCCGGGCCGTAGTCATGACGTGCTCCAGCGCTGGTCAGGGTGTGCATTTGCAGAAACGTGAACCGTGATTCATGATAGTTCGTGAACCATGGTTCATCTTAGTTTGGCTACGGAGGGCCGGTGCATGAACAAGACCAGGACCACCGAACGGTGGACGGCGCGTGCCGTGCCGGACCAGAGCGGCAGGGTCGCGGTGGTCACGGGCGGCAATACGGGCCTGGGGTTCGAGACCGCACGGGTCCTCGCCCGGCGCGGCGTCCGGACCGTTCTGGCCTGCCGGGACCTCGCCCGGGCCGATGAGGCCGCACGCCGCATCGTCGGCGCGGCACCCACGACGCAGGTGGAGACGGTGCGGCTGGACCTGTCGTCGCTGGCCTCGGTACGCGAGGCCGCAGACGAGCTGCGTGAGCGGTACAACCGGATCGATCTGCTGATCAACAACGCGGGCGTCATGTTCATCCAGAACCGCAGAACGTCGGCAGACGGCTTCGAGCAGCACCTGGCCGTCAATCACCTCGGGCACTTCGCCCTCACCGGCCTGCTCGCCGACCGGATCATCGCGACCCCCGGCGCTCGGGTGGTGACGGTATCCAGCCTCGCGCACCGATCGGGGCGGATCGACTTCGACGATCTGCAGTCAGCGCGCAACTACCGGCAGATGGCCGCCTACGGGCAGTCCAAGCTCGCGAACCTGATGTTCACCTATGAGCTGCAGCGCCGCATGGCCGCCGCCGGTCACCGTACGCTGGCGACGGCCGCGCATCCGGGCGGTGCGGCCACCGAGCTGGCCCGCGAGGCCCCGTCCATGATCCGGCTGGCCAGCCGGATCATGAAAGCGACCGGGCTGATGGTGCAGCCCGCCGCGATGGGCGCGCTGCCCACCCTCCGCGCCGCCACCGATCCCCGGGTGCCCGCGGGGGCGTTCTACGGGCCGGACGGCTGTTCCGGCATGACCGGCCATCCCACCCTCGTCGACTCCAGCCCGCGCTCGCACGACCGCACTGCCCAGGAACGGCTGTGGCGCACCTCCGAGGAGCTGACCGGGGTCAACTACCCCTTCTGACCTGGGTGGGCGGCATCCGACGCCCCCACCCGCGATTGGTACGACAGATTTAAGAGGCAATGACATGAGCAAGATCTGGTTCATCACCGGCGCATCCCGCGGCTTCGGCCGGGCCTTCACCGAGGCCGCCCTGTCCCGTGGTGAGCGGGTGGCCGCGACCGCCCGCGACACCAAGGCGCTGCAGGATCTGGTCGATGTCCACGGTGACGCGGTCCTGCCGCTGACGCTGGACGTCACCGACCGCCAGGCCGTGCAGGAGGCCGTCACGGCGGCGCACGAGCGTTTCGGCCGCCTGGACGTGGTCGTCAACAACGCCGGCTACGGCCTGTTCGGCATGGTCGAGGAGGTCACCGAGCAGCAGGCCCGCGCGCAGATGGACACCAACTTCTTCGGCGCGCTGAACGTCACCCAGGCCGTTCTGCCCATCCTGCGCGGCCAGGGCAGCGGGCATATCGTGCAGATCTCCTCCGTCAGCGGCGTCGTCGCCTTCCCGTCCGTGGGCCTGTACCACGCCTCGAAGTGGGCCCTGGAAGGGCTGACCGAGTCCCTCGCCAAGGAGGTCGCCCCCTTCGGCATCAAGGTCACGCTGGTCGAGCCGGGCGCCTTCAGCACCGACTGGCGCGGCTCCTCCGCCGCGCACGCCGCGCCGATCGACGTCTACCAGCCGGTCCGGGACGCGCTGGCCGCGATGGCTGCGCAGTCCAAGTCCGGCGACCCGAAGGCCGCCGCCGCGGCGCTGCTGAAGGTCGTCGACGCCGAACAGCCGCCGCTGCGAGTGCTGTTCGGCGCCGGTCCCATCCACCTGGTCAAGGACGTGTACACCCAGCGGCTGCAGACCTGGGCCGACTGGGAGCCCGTTTCCATCGCCGCCGACGGCGACTGACCCCACCGCCACCACGCCATCTGGCAGGGGAACACAAGAAAGCGAAGCAATCAGCTTCAGTTCTCATCCGTTCCTGGTCACCCACGCGTACAGCGCGACCATGCGGGCCCGGCTCGGCCCGGCCACGTTGATCGCACCGCACCAGGCCGTGGTTTTCGACGCGACCCAGGCTGTGCCCGTGCCATCGCCAGAGACAAGCTCGGCGCAGTCGTCGGCTTCCCGGCCTACCGTCGCAACCTGCGGCGCATCGGTTTCAACGATGCTGACCTGGTGCCGGCGGAAGCGATCGGCTCATCGACGCCCTCATTGCCCACGGCACCGCCGGCCACATCTCCGCCCGCATCCAGGCACATCCGGACGCCGGCGCGGACCACGTCGCCGTGCACGTCCTGACCGGTAACAGCGAACTGCCGACCCGGCAGCGGCGGGAGCTGGCCGAACTGGCACCAGCTCTCACCCGACCAGCCACCCCACCCTCAACCCCTTACCGACACAACCACATCACACAGGAGAAATGATCATGGGACAGCTCGAGGGCAAGACCACGCTGGTCACCGGCGGCACCTCCGGTATCGGCCTGGCGGCTGCCAAGCGCTTCGCGGCCGAAGGCGCGCACGTCTTCCTCACCGGCCGGCGCGAACCCGAACTCGACCAGGCGGTCAAGGCCGTCGGCGACAACGCCACCGGTATCCGCAGCGACGTCGCCGACCTCGACGACCTCGACCGCTTGATGAGCGTCATCGCCGACTACGGCCACGGCCTGGACGTGCTCTTCGCCAACGCGGGCGGCGGCAAGATGCAACCGCTGGGACAGATCACACCCGAGCAGTTCGACGAGACCTTCGGCATCAACGTCCGCGGCACCCTGTTCACCGTGCAGAAGGCGCTACCGCTCCTCAACAAGGGCGCCTCGGTCATCCTCTGCGGCTCCACCTCAGCCAGCAGCGGCGAGCCCCCGGCGGTCAGCGTCTACGCCGCTTCCAAGGCCGCGATCCGCTCGTTCGCCCGCACCTGGGCGGGCGAACTCGTCGCGCGAGGCATCCGCGTGAACGCCATCGCCCCCGGCCCGACCGAGACCACCGGCCTGCACGCCAACCTGGCCCCACTCGGCGACCAGGCCCCCGGAATCCTGGAGGCCATCGCCGCCACCGTCCCACTCGGCCGCCTCGCGAGCCCGGACGAGATCGCCAATGCCGTGCTCTTCCTCGCCTCCGACCAGAGCAGCTTCATCACAGGTACCGAACTGTTCGCCGACGGCGGCCAAAACCAGATCTAACCCAGCCGCCCCAAGGGCCGCCGCCGTCCGGACAGCCACCGGTCCGGACGGCGGCGGCCACTCCCCCGGAAAAGCCGCACCACGACAAAGACCGCCTCGGCTTTGGCAGCGGCTGCACGAGCAGGCCACGAGGCTGCCCCGGTGCAGACGCAGGCACAAGTCGCGACAAGCCGCAGCCGCGCTGCCCCGGGGCAGGCGGCCGGAGCGCATCGAACAGGCCCTCCCGACCTGGTCAGGCGGGAGTGTCATGCATCAGGTGTGGTCCCTCCCGAAGGAGAAACAGCAGCGAGGATTAAGATGCCCGCCTGGGGCTCAATCCCATTCGGCCTCACAGCAAAGAACCCCCGCTCAGAGATTCCCGTCATGACGGGATGCTTACCGTGCCCATGTTGCTGCGCAGCAGGTGGGCTCGTCTCATGCGTGGTCGGGAGCCCTCGATACATGCGGCGTATGCTGCCGCGCCCTCGGCGGGCGCGGACCGGATGCGACCGCCTGGACCGTGGACCGGGTGCCGGCGCGGACCCGCGGCGGGTGAACAGTGGTCACCGAAACAGCGCGTGCTCCGATCGGAGCACCTGTCCGGCCACCGCCTGCAGCCCGCACGTAGCGTGAATCCGTGCGACGCGAGTGAAAGGTGACGCAGGATGCGGATCGTTGTCGATCTCAACCGCTGTCAGGGCTATGCGCAGTGCGTGTTCTTCGCCCCCGATGTGTTCGCGTTGCACGGTGAGGAGGCGCTTCTGTACGACCCGGCCGTCCCCGAGGACCGGTTGGAAGCCGTTCGGCAGGCGGCGGCAGCCTGTCCGGTGCAGGCGATCCTCATTGGGGAGGAGGTGAGCAGCCGTGTCCGATGATCTGCGCGAAGGCCGGATCGTCATCGTCGGCGCGTCACTCGCCGGTCTGCGGGCCGCCGAGACGCTGCGTGAGGAGGGGTTCACCGGCTCGCTGACCATGGTCGGTGATGAGCCCCACCCGCCGTACGACCGGCCGCCGCTGTCCAAACAGGTGTTGCTGGGCAAGGCGGCGGCCACCGCCGTGGGGCTGCCGATGCGCCGTGACCCGGAGGCGGAGTGGCGGCTCGGGGTGGGCGCGACCGGTCTTGACGCGATGGAGAAGCGGGTGCTGCTGGCCGACGGCGAGTCCCTGCCTTACGACCGGCTGCTGATCGCCACCGGGACCCGGGCCCGGCCGTGGCCGGATGCGGAGCAGGGCGCCCTGGACGGGGTGTTCACCTTGCGGACCATCGACGACGCCGGGCGCCTGGCCGAGCGGCTGGACGCCGGAGCGAGCCGCGTGCTGGTGATCGGCGGCGGGTTCACCGGCTCCGAGATCGCCTCCGCCTGTCGGGAGCGGGGCATCGAGGTCACCCTCGCCGAGCGCGGTGCGGCGCCCCTGGTGGGCGCGCTCGGCGGGACGCTGGGGATACTCGCCGACAGGCTGCAGCGCCACCACGGTGTGGACCTGCGCTGTGGGGTGACGGTCACCGCTCTGCGTGGGGACGGCAATGGTCGATTCACCGGCGCGGACCTGTCCGACGGCAGCCAGGTCGAGGCCGACGTCGCCGTGGTAGCTCTGGGAGCGGTGCGCAACACCGAGTGGTTGACGGACTCCGGTCTTGCCGCGGGCCCCCGCGGGCTCGCGTGCGACGCGGGGTGCCGCGCCTTCGACATGTACGGGATCGTCACCGACGACGTCTTCGTGGCCGGCGATGTGGCCCGCTTCCCGCACCCGCTGTACGAGTACCAGATGATGTCCCTGGAACACTGGGGCAACGCGGTGGCGCAAGCGGAGGTGGCGGCCCACAACATGGTCACCCCGGGGCCGCGGCGGCGCCCACACCTGTCGGTCCCGGCCTTCTGGTCGAGCCAGTTCGGGCTCAACATCAAGTCCGTCGGCGTACCCACCTTCTCCGACCATCTGGTCATCGCCCAGGGCTCGCTCGAACAGGGCCGCCTGGTGGCGGTGTACGGCTACCGGGGCCGCGTCACGGCGGCGGTCACCATCAACATGGCCAAGTGGCTGGAGTACTACCAGCACTTGATCGAGACGGCCGCCGCGTTCCCGCCCGCACCTGACGCGGCCGACCGCTCGGCGGCGGCGAGCTTCCCGATCCACTCCGACGTGCCCGACCCGCGGGTGCTCTCGCACGGCCCCACCGTCACCCTCACCGGACACCTGCCGGACCGCCGGCTGACCGCGGTGTGGCCCACCGGCTGATCCCGCCATCCGTCACGAGGAGCCCCACGCATGACCACGGAAACCCTGCTGGAAAGGATCACCGACTACGCCAGCCGGCCCAACCCCTTCCCGCTGTACGAGGAACTGCGCGAGGCGGGCGGTGTGGCGCGACAGACGGATGGCAGCTATCTGGTCGGCACCTACCACGAGATCAACGCCCTGCTGCACAACCCGCGAATCAGCTCCGATCGTCGCAACCTCGCGGTGCCCTACGGCGGTGCCGTGGAGGAGGAGCTATCGACGTCCTTCATCCGGTTCGACGACCCCGAGCACCACCGGCTGCGCAGCATCGCGATGCGGCCCTTCGGCCCGCCGCACAGCTCCGGCCGGGTCGTCGGCATGCGGGACGAGATCGCCGAGATCACCGAGGAGCTGATCGACGCCTTCGGGGACCGCAGGCAGATCGACATCGTGGACGACTTCGCCTACCCGCTCCCCGTCACAGTCATCTGCCGACTGCTGGGCGTGCCGCCCGAGGACGAACCCCGCTTCCACCAGTGGTCGCAGAGCATCATCAACGGCGTCGACGTCAGGGTCGGCGAGGACCCCACCGAGCGCGTCCGGGCGGGCGAGCAGGCCCGGAAGGCGATGGGCAGCTACCTGCTGGACCTCGCCGAGCAACGCCGCGGCCACCCGGCCGACGACATGCTCTCCGCGTTCGTCAACGAGAAGGATCCGGCCGCCCGCCTCACTCCCGAGGAACTGATGGGCACAGCCGCGATCCTGCTGGTCGCCGGACACGAGACCACCGTCAACCTGATCACCAATGGTGTGCTGACCCTGCTGCGTCACCCCGAGCAGCTGGAACGCCTACGCCGCGAGCCCGACCTGATGCCCAAGGCGGTGGAGGAGCTGCTGCGCTACGAATCGCCGGTCCAGATGCTGCCGCAGCGCACCCCCCTCGCCGATGTAGAGGTCGCGGGCACCACCATCCCCAAGGGAGCACGCCTGTTGCTGGTGCTGGCCTCCGGCAACCGGGACCCCCAGCGCTTCCGCGACCCTGACCGGTTCGACCCGGCACGGGAGGAGAACCAGCACTTCGGCTTCGGCGGTGGCGTCCACATCTGCTACGGCGCGGCGCTGGCCCGGCTGGAGGCTCAGATCGCGCTGGGCGCCCTGGTCCGCCGCCTCGGCAGCCCGCGCCTGATCGAGGACCCGCCCCCGTACAGGAACAGCGCCGTCCTGCGCGGCCCTCGCCATCTTCCCGTGGAACTGTAAGAGGGCTCAGATCTGACCCCGGGGTTGCTGTACCGACGCCGACCCGGGGCGCGCTGGCGTAGCCGACCAGAGGGACCGGCTACACGGCATATGGACAACGGATACGGTTCAGCGCACAGTAGCTCGGGGGCACCCTCGACAGGTGCCGGGTGCCGTCCGGATCTGCCACATCGAGCGGCGCCGACGCCGCCCCCGCGACTGCGTTGTTGATCAGGACGTTCAACCTGCCGTAGGAGCGGTCGACGAAGTCGATCAGTTCGGCCGTCGAGGCGTAGTCCGTCACGTCCACGTGATGCGCGACGGCCGAACCGCCGGTTGCGGTGATCGCCTCGACGGTCTGCAGGCCGTCCGTGACGTCCGCGACAACGACCGTCGCGCCGCGCGCCGCCGCCCCGACCGCAAGTGCGCGGCCGACTCCCGTCGCGGCGCCGGTGACGACCACGATGTCGCTGTCCGGATCGCCCTTGGGCCTTCCTTTCCTCGGGGCCCCGGCCGGGTCACCGGCCGGGTCACCGGCCGGGGCCGACTGGTGGTCAGACACGGGCCACGGGAAGTTCCAGCAGTTGGTTGACCATCGTGGAGCCTCCACGACGGGGCAGCCCGTTCAGACGCAGGCGAAGTCCACGATTGCGGATCTCCGTCCAGAGGATCCGCAGTTCGAGCTTGGCGAGGGAGGAGCCGATACAACGGTGCACCCCGCTGCCGAAGGCAAGCGTGTCCGTCTCCGCACGCCACGGATCGAAGCGGTCCGGATCGGAGAAGACCGACGGGTCACGGTTCGCGGCGATGAAGTACATCACCATGACGTCACCCTTGCGAATCTGCTGGCCGGCGAACTCCACATCCCGCGTGGCGGTGCGGGCCATCTGCATGGGCGGGCTGATCAGCCGCAAGTACTCGTCGACCGCCCGGTCGGTCTTCCCTTCCGCCACCGCGCGATCGGTGGCGGAAGCGACCTCCTGATCCTCCAGGTACATCCGCATGGACTGACCGATCACCGTGTGTGTGGTCTCGAAGCCGGCGACCATCATGAGGAACATCCACTGCCCGAACTCGGCCTGCGAGATTTCCCCGCGCTCGACACAACCACTCAGCTCGGTGAACATGTCCTCGCCGGGTTCGACGAGCTTGGCCTTCTGAATCCGCTCGGAGTACGCGACGATCTCGGCCACCACATCGCGCATGGCGTCGGCGCTTCCTTCCCCCGCGGACAGCCCGTCGACCTGCTGCTGCGCTTCGAAGGTCGCGTTCGCCCAGCCCACCAGCTTGGCACTGTCGCTGCGCGGCATTCCCAGGACACGGGCGACCACCAGCGCCGGAATGGTCTGGGCGAACTCCGCGACGTAGTCGAACTCCCGCATGCCCTCGACATGGTCGAGAACTTCGCCCACGATCTCCTGGATCCACGGCTCGAAATTCGCGACGACCCGGGGAGCGAAGCCCTTCGCCGCGGCCCGCCGCAGGTAGCTGTGCTCAGGCGGGTCCTTCAGCATCAGATTGGACTTGGTGGGGTGGTCCGGCGGGACGTTCGTCATGGGATAGGCCGCACCCTGCGTCGAGGTGAACGTCGCCGGGTCCTTCTCCAGAGCCACGATGTCGGCGAACCGGGTGACCGCCCAGAATCCGCCGTTCGCCGTCCCCACATCCGTCGGCTGCCAGTAGAGTCCCGGCCGCCGGAGAATCTCCCTGAAGGCCGCGTGTGGCACGTCGTCGAGGAAACTCCGACGATCGGTAAGATCGGGCATCGTGCCCCCGTCCTTTGCCTCCTGCATCTCCGATATCACTGCCCCTCCTCGCTTATGGCAACGTCCGGCACATGACGGGCCGCACGATCGCAGCGGATGTTCGATGGGTGGGCCGCGCTCCGACGAGAACGCAGTCCGGTTCGGGTCGGCCTGGGGTCGACCGGGATCACGACCTCGCGCCTGCCAGAGCGAGCAGACCCCGCAGTGGCCGACCGTGGTCGGCCAGCATGTCCGGTTCCACAACCGCCTGTTGGGCAACCAGCTTCTTCGCGACTGCGAAATCGCGTGGACTCGACGCGACATCGGCCGCACGTATCACGCGGTCCTTGAGGTAGAACACCGCAAGCTGCCGCGGCACGGCCGGATCGCTGCGCACAACCAGTTGGTCGAACCCGTCCGACAAGCCCACGACCTGCAATTTGACGTCGTACTGGTCCGACCAGAACCACGGGACGGCGGTGTACGGCCTGGGTGTGCCGGTGAGGGTGTCGGCCACGGCGCGCGCCTGCTCGGATGCGTTCGGCACCGACTCGAGCCGCCGCGTCACTCCTGACGTAATGTCGGGATGCCGTGACACGTCGCCGATCGCGTAGATATCAGGGTCGCCGGTACGCAGGAACTCGTCCACGAGGACGCCGTTGTCGACCGCCAGGCCGCACGCCTCGGCCAGTTCACTGTTGGGCTGCAGCCCGATCCCGACCAGGACAAGATCGACGGAGACGCGGCTGCCGTCACCGAGCCGGATCTCCCCGACGTTCCCCGCGGCATCGAGTGTGTAATCGTCGATCGTCGCCCCAAGCCGGATGTCGACACCTTCTTCGGCGTGGATCTCCTGGAAGAACCGGGAGACCGGCTCGGCCGTGACCCGTGCCAGCACCCGCGGCATCGCCTCGATCACCGTCACCTCAAGGCCGCGGCGACGGGCAACCGAGGCGACCTCGAGGCCGATGTATCCCCCGCCGATGATCGCCAACCGGGTGCCCGGCCGCAGCCGTCCGCGCAGACGGTCGGCGTCGGCCAGCGTCCGCAGGCACAACAGGTTGTCCGCGGCGGCCAGCGCGGGAACGGGCAGGGTGCGCGGCCGGCCACCCGTCGCGAACACCAAGGTGGTGTAGCGCAGGCGTGACCCGTCATCAAGCAGTACCTCGTTGCGCTCACGGTCGACGGCCACCACGGCAGCCCCCGGGCGCACCTCGATCTCCTGCTGGGCGTACATCGCCGCATCGCGCAAAAGCAGCTCCCCGGCGCCCAACTCGCCCAGGAGATACGCCTTTGACAACGCCGGCCTGCTGTACGGACAGGATTCTTCGGCCCCGACAAGAACGATCTCACCATCGAAACTGCGGCTGCGGAGCGCGGCGGCCAGTTCACCACCCGCCTGACCCGCACCGATGATCACCACACGTCGCCCGGACCTCACCGCTGCGCCTCGGGCACATGCACGGTGATACCGTCCAACTCGGGCCCGCATCTGATCTGGCAGCTCAGGCGGCTGAACTTCGTCGGTTCGACGGCCGTGACATCGAGCATCGACTCCTCGTCGTCACTGCACTCCGGGAGCGCCGACGCCCAGGCCTCGTCAACGAACACATGACAGGTCGCGCAGGACAGGTCTCCTCCGCACTCACCGATGATCCCGTCGATCAAAGCGCTGGTCGCCGCTTTCATGACCGACTGCCCGACCTCGGCCTCGACCTCCTGTCGACGGCCGTCGGGTTGTACGAAAACCACCTTCGGCAAAGCAGCCTCCCAGGGGTGCCAGCACTGAAGAAACGGGTTGTTCAACCAACCGTTTGGTGGACAGTAACAGACCGGTCGGCCTGGCGAAACGGACCTGCACCACCGAATATCCGCCCCTCGTGCCCCTCATCTTCTGGTTGGCCGCCTGGTCCGCCTTCTCTGGGTTCACCGCCTTGAGCTTCCGGCTCCGCAGGTGGGCACGGTTGACTCGGGAGGAATGCACCTAATAGGCATGTGAGTTCAAAGAAGTAGCGGGGTTGAGGCGGGCGAGCGAGATCCTCAAAGCCAGTTGGTCGTGGATGCGGTGGGCTGGCCGAATCTCACTGCCCGACCCAGCGGCCGAGGGGGACGCCCCCTTCGACGACCTGATCACGCAGCCACCCACCGCCGAGGCCTACGACCCCTCTCGGCTGGAGAACCGCTTCGACCTGGCCGTCCCCGGGACCAACGGCGACCGCACACCAGCCGCCGTCGGCGGAGTGGTCCAGCCGAACAGCAACCGGGATGGCGATCGGGTTGACCGTACTCGCTGCGGACTAGCAGATCGCGTCCACGGCCGGCGCGACCAGAGTGAACGCCTCGTCGAACAGGTCGGCCAGGATCTCGGTGCCGTCGCCGTCGGCCCAGCGGGTCAGGGCGGTGTGGAACGCGACCAGGGTCATACCAGCCGCGAGCTGGAGCCCCATGTCGGTCGCGGCCCGGCCGGTGCGCTGGGCCAGCACGGAGGTCAGGGCGGTCTTCCATTGCGCCTGGCGCTCCAGGTAACGGCCGTGCAGAGCGGGGGTGCGCAGGATGAGCTGGGTCAGACGCAGCATCCGCTCCGGGTCCGCCGGGTCCTGGTTCACGAGCGGGGTCAGGGCGTGATGCAGGGCCGCGGATGCCGCCTCGTCCGCGGGGCGCGCCTCGAAGTCCGCGGCCAGGACCGCCCCCTTATCGGTCACGGCCTGGACGATGACGTCTTCCTTCGACTGGAAGTACCGGAAGAACGTCCGGCGAGAGACGCCGACGGCGTCCGTGACCTGCTCGACCGTGGTCGCCTCGTACCCCTGCGTGGCCAGCAGTCGCAGCGTCTCCCGGGCCAGTTCGTCGCGGACGAACTGACGCTTGCGCTGAGCGAGTCCGGGTGCGTTGGTCATCCGCTCAGCATAGACACCGTGCCGACAATGACGCAAGTGCACTCGATGGCTCAAAAGACATCAAAGTCTCAAGAGGCAACCTTGACACTGTGTGACACCAGACGCAGTGTTGACGCAATGGCACGCACCACCCGCCTCACCGGGGGTGCGTCTGCCCGTCACTCCGTTCGAGGAGGAATTCCCCCCATGAAGATCACGATCGACGAAGGCAAGTGCTGCGCCGGCGGCCAGTGCGTCCTGGCCGCCCCCGAAGTCTTCGACCAGCGCGACGAGGACGGCATCGTCGTCCTCCTGGACGCCGAGCCCCCGGCCGAGCAGCACGCCGCCGCCCGCGAGGCCGCCCAGCTGTGCCCGGCCGCCGCGATCCTCGTCCAGGAGGCATGAGGTGGCCTCCGTCCCGCATCGGCTGGTCGTGGTCGGCGCCTCGGCCGCCGGGCTCGCAGTCGTCGAGGAGGCGCGACGGCGCGGCTACGACGGAGAGGTGACCCTTGTCGGCGACGAGCCCGGGCTGCCGTACGACCGTCCGCCGCTGTCGAAGCAGCTGCTCGCCGGAGAGTGGGAGCCTGAGCGGCTGCTGTTGCGCTCGAAGGAGCAGTGGGAGGCGCTGAACGTCGTCCACCGGCCGAACGCGGCGGCGGTCGGCGTCGACACCAGGACTCGCCAGGTCCGGCTGGCCGACGGCGGGGTGTGCGCGTACGACGCCCTGGTGATCGCCACCGGTGCCCGGGCCGTGCATCCGCCCTCGCTGGGCGCGGCTTTGGCGGGCGTGCAGGTGCTGCACGACCTGCCGGATGCGCTGCGGCTGCGTGGAGCACTCGCCCGCGGCGGCCGGCTGGTCGTCGTCGGCGCGGGCTTCGTCGGGGCCGAAGCCGCCGCCGTGGCCCGCGGGATGGGCGTACCGGTGACGATGGTCGACCCGCAGGTCCTGCCCATGGTGGGCGTGCTGGGCGAGGAGGTCGCTTATCTCCTGGCCGTCCGCCACCGGGAAGCGGGCGTCGACATGCGTCTCGGTACCGGCGTCACCGAAGTGCTCGCCGAGAAGGGGTGCGCCACGGGCGTCGTACTCGACGACGGCTCCACCGTCGAGGCGTCCACGGTCCTGGTCGCGGTCGGCGCCCGCCCGGCGGTCGACTGGCTCGCCGGATCCGGCGTACCGCTCGGTGACCGGGAGCGCGACGGCGTCGAGGGCGTGCTGTGCGACGCGTACGGCCGCGCCGCCGAGGACGTGTGGGCGGCGGGCGATGTCGCCGCCTGGCTCGACCCGGCGACCGGCCGCCACCACCGCGGCGAACACCGCCTGGGCGCCACCGAACAGGGACGAGCGGTGGCCGCCGCGCTCCTGGGCGACGTTCCCGCCGGATCCACGCTGCCCTACTTCTGGTCCGACCAGTACGACCTGAAGCTCCAGTCCTACGGGACCACCGGCCGGGGCATGGCCTTCGCAGTCGTGGACGGCTGCTTGCCGGAGGGCCGCTTCGTCGGCGTCTACGGCCATCGCGGCGCCGACGGCCGACCCGTCCGTGTGGACGGCGCGATCGGCAGCGGCATGGTCCGCTCCCTGCGCACCTGGCGCCAGGCCGTGCTCGACGGCGCCCCCTGGCCGGCCGCCGTGCCGGTGCCGGCCTCCTGATGTGACAGACCGTCAACTCACCTGAAGAGCCACCAGAGAAGAAGGCGACATGTCGACCAGCACTCCCCCCACCGTCGTATCGTCCTACGACGCCCCGTTCTACCCCGCCCCCCGCACCTGCCCGTTCAGCGCGCCCGAACAGCACACTGCTTTTCGTGAAGCCGGCGGGCTGCACAAGGTCACCATCTGGGACGGCTCGCAGCACTGGCTCGCCACCCGGCACGAGGACATCCGCGCCCTCCTGGCCAGCCCGGCCCTGAGCTCCAACATCCGCAAGCCGGGATATCCGGAGTTCGTCCCCCACCACAGTGAGCGCGCGCCCCGCAACATCATCAACATGGACGAGCCCGAGCACGGCCGACTTCGGCAGATGCTCACCCGGGAGTTCAGTGTCAAGCGAACCCGGGCGATGCACGACGACCTCCTGAAGATCACCGACGAGTTGATCGACGACATGCTCGCCAAGGGCGGGCCTGTCGACTTCATCCAGGACTTCGCGCTGCCCCTGCCGTCCATGGCCATCTGCCTCGTCCTCGGCATCCCCTACGAGGACCATGCCCTCTTCCAGCGGATGGCGAATGCCACCACCGACCTGACCTTCAGCCCTGAGGAACGGCTGCGGTTGCAGGAACAGGCGCTGGCGTACTACGCGGATCTCGTCGAGCGCAAGCGGCGCGAGCCCGGGGACGACCTGGTCAGCCGTCTGGTGACCGAGCACGGTGGAACCGACGGCTTCCCCGCCGAACTGCTGCCCCAGCAGCTCAACCTGCTGGTGATCGCCGGCCACGAGACCACCGCCAACATGCTCGGCCTCGGCCTCCTGGCGCTGCTTCGCGAACCCGGACAGCGCGAGAACCTGCTCGCCCATCCCGAGCTGGCCGCCTCCGCCACGGAGGAGATGCTGCGCTACTGGAGCATCGTCGCCGCCGCTCCGCGCCGAGTGGCCGTCGAGGACGTCGAGATCGGCGGACAGCTGATACGCGCGGGCGAAGGAGTCGTCTTCTCGCTCATCTCCGGCAACCACGACCCGAGCGTCTTCGGTACCGGCGAGGACGAGTGCCCGGCCGACAAGTTGGACATCGCCCGCGGCGCCCGCAACCACCTGGCCTTCGGCTTCGGCGTCCACCAGTGCCTGGGTCAGAACCTGGCTCGCGTGGAGATGCAGATCGCCTGGCCCCGCCTGTTCGAACGCATCCCCGGCCTGCGCCTGGCCGTGCCCGAGCAGGAACTCCCCTTCAAGCTCGACTCCGTCGTCCACGGCCTGAAGTCCCTGCCCGTCACCTGGTGACCGCCCGCTGGTGAACGACCACGCCACAACGCGCCGAGGGCACCCGGGACCACACCCGGACCACCACGCCCAGCTGTGCTGACCGGACAGGTTGGTGACGCGGCCGGCCGGCGTCTGGCCGCCGATGCCGGTATGGGGTCGTAGGTGTCACCTCCGCCGAAGATGAACGCCTGAAGACCCACCCCGTATCCGCTCCGATCAGGGCCCATGCCCGGCCGTTCTCCGGGGGTGGTCACATCGCCGCTTCACTATCATGGGCAGACGGGGGCGAGGCCAAGGATGGGCTGGTGCCAATGAGTGTGCCTAAGGATTCCGGGGGCCTCGGCGCAGGATCAGGAGATCCGCCGCAAAGGCCGTACACGGCCACGGCAGTGGTGGACGCCAAGGGCGGGATCCTTCTGTGGAGCTCGCAGGCAGAAGCGCTGCTCGGATATTCGGCGGAAGAGGTCTGTGGCACGCCCGCAGTGGATTTGCTGACCACCGCGAAGGACCGGGAAGCGGCGCTGGTCGCTCGCGAGTGGCAGGCGACCGGGCAGGACTGGGGAGGCGTTCGGGGCCTGAGACACCGCGACGGGCATGAGGTGCAGGTCGCGCTGCGCGTGCGCCCGGTGCTCGGCCGAGAGGGCCGGGGCGGCTGGTCGGTCAGCGCCGGTGACGCGCGGCAGGTGGAGCGGGAGGAGGTCGACCGGGCGATCCTTCAGGCGCTGTTCAGCCAGTCCCCGATCCCGATCACCGTCATGGACAGTGAGCTGCGGCACCGGTGGGTGAACGCCGCGGCCGAGCGCGCGGCCGCCACCCCCGCCGAGCGGCTCCTCGGCCGGCGCATCGGCGAGGTCGCGCCGGAGCTCGACGTCCCGGCGATCGAGCGGGTACTGCGCCACGTGCGGGACACCGGCGAGCCGGTGGTCGACTTCCCGGTGCACGGCCGCCTCCCGGAGGACCCGGCCCGCGAGGGCGCGTGGTCCGGGTCCTCCTTCCGGCTGACCGACCCGGCCGGCCGCCTCCTGGGAATGTGCCAGACCTACGTCGATGTCACCGACGGCTGGCGGGCCCAGCGGCGGCTGACCCTGCTGAACGAGGCCGCCGCGCGTATCGGCACCACGCTGGATGTGGTGCGCACCGCCCAGGAACTGGCCGACGCGGCCGTTCCCGGGCTCGCGGACGTCGCCGCCGTCGACCTGCTGGAGACCACGGTGCTGGGTGATGAACCGGACCCCGGGCCGATAGGCGGGCAGGTGCTGGCCCGCCGATCGGGAATCCTCTCGATCCGGGCGGGCGTCCCGGAGGTCACGTACACGGCGGGCGAGGCCAGGGTCTCCCGTCCCGGCACTCCCCAGAACCGGTGCCTGACTACTGGGCGACCGGTCCTGATACCGAGGCTCGATGTCGACGAGTGGTACACCTCCGCTCCAGAAACCGCCAAGAAGATCCGCGAGTTCAAGATCCACTCGGTCATGGTCGTGCCGCTGCGGGCCCGCGGGACCACCCTCGGATTGGCCAGCTTCGGTCGCCACCGGGATCCCGAACCGTACGACGAGGAGGACCTGGTCCTGGCCGAGGACTTCTGCTCCCGCGCCGCGGTGTGCGTGGACAACGCCCGCCGCTACACCCGCGAGCACAACACGGCTCTGACCCTGCAACGCAGCCTGCTGCCGCACGATCTGCCCGACTATCCCGCCGTCGAGACCGCCTACCGCTACATGCCCGCCGACGCTCACGCCGGAGCGGGCGGGGACTGGTTCGACGTCCTGCCGCTGTCCGGGGCCCGTGTAGCCCTGGTCGTCGGCGACGTCACCGGCCACGGCCTGCACGCGGCGGCCGTGATGGGACGGTTGCGCACCGCGGTCCACACCCTGGCCGACCTTGACCTGGACCCCGACGAGGTCCTCACCCAACTTGACGACCTGGTCGTCCGCCTCACCGAGGAGGACCCCGACTGCGAGGGTGCCACCTGCCTGTACGCCGTCTACGACCCCATCTCCCGCAGCTGCACCTTCGCCCGCGCCGGCCACCCTCCGCCGGCCCTGGTGTCGCCCGATGGGGCGGTGGAGTTTCTTGACGCCATTCCACCCGGCCCGCCCCTGGGGCTGGGTGGCCTGCCCTTCGAGACCGCCGAGCGCCAGCTCGCCGAGGGCAGTGTTCTCGCGTTCTACACCGATGGCCTCATCGAGGCCCCGAACCGGGACATCGACATCGGGCTCGACCGGCTGGCCCGCACCATCGCCCAACCGGGCCGGCCGCTGGACCAGCTCGGTGAGGCCGTGCTGGCCTCCCTGGTTCCCGAGCACCGATGTGACGACGCGGCGCTGCTCCTGGCCCGCACCCGCGCCCTGCCGGCCGACCGGGTCGCCTCCTGGGAGCTGCCGGTCGACCCCGCACTGGTCGCCCAGTCCCGCGGCCTCACCGACCGTCAGCTCGCCGACTGGGGTCTGGAACCGCTCGCCTTCACCACCGAACTCATCGTCAGCGAGCTGGTCACCAATGCCATTCGGCACGCCCGCGGTCCCGTCGCGCTGCGCCTGATCCACGCCGGATCCCTGATCTGCGAGGTCTCCGACGGCAGCCTCAGCGCCCCCCACCTGCGCCGGGCGCGCCTCAGCGACGAGGGCGGCCGTGGCCTGTTCCTGGTGGCCCAGCTCGCCTCGCGCTGGGGCACCCGCTACAGCCGCGACGGCAAGACCATCTGGGCCGAACAGCCCCTTCCCGTCGCAGCGCCGAGCCCGGCGACGTGAGGTCGATTCGAGGGTCTGCTCTCCGCGGTCTCACCCGGCCCCGATGAGCCCGAACAGGGCCTTGCGGCCCTGCGGCGCAGGGGGCAGCTCGGGCGCAGGCAGCGGATCACCGTCCCCACGGAGAACGAGGATGCCCTGGTGAAACGCGCACCTTGCTCACAGGGGGCTCAGGAGACGACGCGTGGCCGGGAGCCGGTCAGCTTGCGGTAAGTCCGGTGAACACAAGGGCGAGCCAGCGTTCGCGGGCGGCGGGGGGCTGGTCGGCGGGGAACGTGGAGAACAGCAGGTACACGTCGTCGACGGTGAAGTCGGCGCGCAGGCCGCGCTGCTCCTGCGCCGCGCGCACGAGCCGAGTGAGGGCCTCAGCGGCGCGGGCCTCGACCTCCCGCATGGCGGGATGAGCATCATGGTCGGCGTGGAGGTCCCGAGCGGCTGCCTTGACCGCGTGGTTGTGCGCGGCGACGTCCATCAGGCGGGTGAGGAACCCGGTGAACTCCGTGATAGCGGGCGAGCCCTGGTCAGCGCGTTGCAGCGAGGCCTCGGCGTCCTCGGCGACGGCGGTGAACGCGGCGGCGACCACAGCGGCGACGAGGTCGGTCTTGTTCGGGAAGTGCTTGTAGAGGGTGCCGACCGCCACTCCTGATGCGGCGGCGATCTGCTCCATCGATACCCCGGGTCCGTGCTCGGTGATCTGCTCGTGCGCCGCCGTCATGATCCGGGCGCGATTGCGGGCCGCGTCGGCGCGCAGCGGGCGTGGAGAGGTCATGAGGTACTCCGGGAAGGACTTGGCATAACGTGAACGATGCCTCAGGATATACGGTGAAGCATCATTCACGTTATGGAGGCATGATCATGGCCAGCCGGAATGCCAGCCGCTGGAGCGAGAGCGACATTCCCCGTCAGGACGGCCGGGTAGCCGTCGTCACCGGAGCCAACAGCGGACTCGGCCTGCAGACCGCACGGGCCTTGGCCGAGCACGGCGCGCACGTCGTCCTCGCGGTGCGCAACCTCGACAAGGGCCGGCAGGCCATCGCCCGCGTCGCCGACCGCGCCCCTGGTGCCAAGCTCAGCCTTCAGCGCCTGGACCTGGCCTCCCTGGAATCCGTGCGCACCGCCGCCGACGAGCTGCACGCCGCCTACCCGAAGATCGACCTGCTGATCAACAACGCCGGCGTGATGTACACGCCCCGTCAGAAGACGCAGGACGGCTTCGACATGCAGTTCGGGGTCAACCACCTCGGGCACTTCGCGCTGACCGGTCTCCTGCTGGACCTGCTGCTGCCAGTGCCTGGCTCCCGGGTGGTGACCGTCAGCAGCCAGGGCCACCGCATCCAGGCCGACATCCACTTCGACGACCTGCAGTTCGACCGCTCATACAAGCGCATCGCCGCCTACGGCCAGGCCAAGCTCGCCAACCTGATGTTCACCTACGAACTCCAGCGCCGCCTCGCCTCGCACGACACCACCATCGCCACCGCCGCGCACCCCGGTGGCGCCGCGACCGAACTCGGGCGGAACATGCCCGCCCCGCTGCGCGCGATCACGACCCTGCTCATGCCGCTCATCAGCCAGTCCGCCGCCATGGGGGCCCTGCCCACCCTGCGCGCGGCCACCGACCCCGCCGTCACCGGCGGCCAGTACTACGGCCCCTCCGGCATCGGCGAGACCCAGGGACACCCCAAGGTGGTGGCGTCCAGCGCCAAGTCCCACGACGCGGCCGTCCAGCAGCGCCTGTGGACCGTGTCCGAGGAGCTCACCGACGTCAAGTTCCCCGTCTGAGGGCACGCCGCCCCTCACGCCCGACCCGGTTCCACGGACCCACGAGCACCACAGAACAGGAACACCGTGCGCATCGTCATCTTCGGAGCCACCGGCATGGTGGGTCAGGCAGTGCTGGACACCTGCCTGCGCGACCAGCAGGTCACCGATGTCCTCGTCATCGGCCGCACGCCCACCGGGCGCGTCCACCCCAAGCTCCGCGAGCTCCACCACACGGACTTCACCGACTTCACCGCCATCCAGGACCAGCTGGCCGGCTACGACGCCTGCTTCTTCTGCCTGGGCATCTCGGCCGTCGGCATGAGCGAAGCCGACTACCGCGTGGTCACCTACGACTTCACGCTGGCCGCCGCGCGCGCCCTGCTGGACGCCAACCCCGATCTCACCTTCACCTACGTCTCCGGGGCCGGCACCGACGGGAGCGGCAAGTCCCGCATGATGTGGGCGCGCGTGAAGGGCGAGACGGAGAACGCCCTGCTGGAACTGACCCCGCGGGCATTCATGTTCCGTCCCGCGTTCATCCTCCCCCTGCCGGGCACGAAGGCGAAGACCAAGTCCTACGCGCTGCTGTATCGAGTCTTGACTCCCCTGTACCCGGTGTTGCGGCGTATCGCTCCGCGGTACGTCACCACGAGCGTGCAGTTCGGACACGCCATGCTCCGAACCGCTCGCGGCGGCGTGAAGCGCGGCGTCCTGGACACGGCCGACATCAACGAATTGGCAGCGTCCGCGACGCCGTGACCGCCAAGGACAGACCTGCCGGCCCCGCTTCGGTGACGTCGCGGGCTGCTGGAGCGAGTTGAGGGCATCTCCAGCGCGGTGGCGGGCCGGCTACTGCGGAACGGGGATCTCCGTCCCCGCGGTCGCCGGGCGCCGGGAGGCGCCCGGCGACCGGTCAACGGCGAGACGGTCACCGTCGGCCGGCTCGGAGGTCATGACTTCGGTTCGGAGACCGTTTCGGAGGTGACGGTCGCCGTCGTGCGCGCGTCGACGGGCACACGTCGGCGTGGAAGGAAGGCAGCGATGGTGAACGCCACGAGAGCCGAGCCGGAGGCGATGGCCATGGCTGTCTTGAAGGCGTTCTCGGACGGCAGGGCGGTCGCACCGAACGAGACGGTCACATGAGCGAAGATCACTCCTGCCACCGCGCTGGAGGTGGAGTTGCCGATGGACCGCATGAGCGTGTTGAGGCTGTTGGCCGCCCCTGTCTCCGACGCCGGCACGGCGCCCATGACCAGGGAGGGGATCGCTCCGTAGGCGAGTCCGACGCCGGCTCCGATGACGCAGGTGATCAGTATCAGGTGCCAGATCTCGGACATCAGCAAGGTGTTGAGCGCGTAGGCGGCAGAGACCGTGGCGGCGCCGACCATGAGCGTCACCTTCGGTCCCTTCGCTCTGGACAGTGCGGCCGAAGCGCCCGCCATCGACATCATGACCAGACCCTGCGGCGCCATACTCAGGCCCACGGTCAGCAGTGACTTGCCCATACCGTAACCGGTCGCCGAGGGCAGCTGCATCAGCCGCGGGACGAGCATCTGCATCGTGAACATCGCGAACGAGAACGTCGTGGATGCCAGGTTGGTCAGCAGCACCTGGCGGCGTGCGGTGACGCGCAGGTTCACCAGGGGCGTGGTGGCGCGCAGTTCGAAGCGGCCCCACAGGAGCAGGACGACGACGGCGGTGGCGAACAGGCCGAGCGTGGTGAAACTGCTCCAGCCCCAGTCGGCGCCCCGGGAGATCGCCAGGAGCAGGGACACCAGCGCCACGGAGAGACCGAGGGCACCCACCAGATCGAACCGTCCGCCGGTGCGCGCCTGCGACTCCGGCACGAGCAACGCCACGAGCATGATGACGAGGGCGCTGAGGGCGGAGGAGGTCCAGAAGAGGGCGTGCCATGAGGCGTTGTCGGCGATGAGCGCGGCAATGGGCAGGCCGAGCGCGCTGCCGACACCCATGGAGGCGCTCATCACGGCGGCGGCGGACCCGACGCGTTCCTTGGGCAGTTCGTCGCGCATGATGCTGATGCCGAGCGGAATCACTCCACTCGCCGCGCCCTGCAGGGCGCGGCCCACGATCAGAGGTCCCAGGGAGTCGCTCAGCGCGGCGACCAGCGACCCGGCCAGCATCACGACCAGGCTGGTCAGCATCATGCGGCGCTTGCCGAACATGTCTCCCAGGCGTCCGGACACGGGAGTGGCGACGGCGGCCGTGAGCAGGGTGGCGGTGACGGCCCAGGTGGTGTCCGATGGTGATGCGTTCAGCAGTCGCGGTAGCTGGGGGACGATCGGGAAAACCAGGGTCTGCATCAGCGCGACCACGGTCCCGGTGACTGCCAGGACGGGCACGATGACGTTCGACCGCGCAGCGGCGTGCCTTTTCGTGCCGTTGGTGGGATGGGCAGGGGAATCGGACATGGCGGGACTCGCAGTCTGAACAGGCAAGTGGGGACGGTGGTTGAACAGACATCACCGGCTTGGCAGAGAGGTACCGCGCAGGCGGGCCGGCTCGGCGATCGGCGTCAGATCGTCGCGGAGTCGATCACGAACCGGTACTGCGCGTCGCTGTTGCCGGCCCGTGTCACCGCTCGGTGGGTGCATGGCGATCCGGACCTCCCCCTGCGCGCCACGTGGCTGCGAGTGCTCCACGAAGTCTGCTTCCGCGGTGCGCAGGGGGAAGGTCTACAGCGTCGGTCGGTGGGGCAGGGGCGCGGGCAGGAAGCGGAGGCGTCCCGTCACTCCGCACCGTGGTCCGGCAGGCCGACGCTGACCGTCTTGAGCTGGGTGTACTCGTAGAGGCCCTCGATGCCCTTCTCCCGGCCGATGCCGCTCATCTTGTAGCCGCCGAACGGGGTCTCATTGCTCATGAGGCCGCCGTTCACGGCGACCTGCCCGGACTCGATGCGATGGGCCACGGCGATCGCGCGACCGGTGTCACCGCTCCACACGGCTCCGCCCAGGCCGTAGTCGGTGTCGTTGGCCAGGGCGACGGCTTCTTCCTCGGTGTCGAACGGCATGGTGGCCAGCACCGGTCCGAAGAACTCCTTACGGGCCGCTTCCATGTCGGGCTTGACGTCGGTGAGCACGGTCGGCTGGATGTAGAGCCCCCGCTCGGGGACCCCTTCCTCGTAC
The DNA here is from genome assembly GCF_040645355.1 of Streptomyces sp. NPDC046805. NCBI lineage: Bacteria > Bacillati > Actinomycetota > Actinomycetes > Kitasatosporales > Streptomycetaceae > Streptomyces > Streptomyces sp. NPDC046805. The sequence continues at coordinate 55,299 of NZ_JBEYYC010000004.1, forward strand.
TTGTGCCCACCGACGGCGACGTGGGCGCCCTCCTGCCGTGCGGTGTCGAGCATCTCGAGCACCTTGTCGAACTGGGGGGCAGTGATGATCGGACCGAAATCCTGAGCGGGCTGCTTGCCGGCCAGGATCGCGCCGATACGACGTACCAGCTCGTCCTGCACGCTGCGCTCGACCAGCAGCCGGGTGGTCGCGAAGCAGACCTGCCCGGAGTTGAGCAGGATGGCCGTCGCCGCCGCCTTCGCGGCACCGTCGAGATCGGCGTCGGCGAAGACCACGATCGGGCTCTTGCCGCCCAGCTCCAGGGCGACCGGTATGACGCGGTCGGCGGCGATCCGGCCGATGGCCTGGCCGGTGGCGACCGAGCCGGTGAAGCTGACCCGGCGGACGAGCGGGTGCGAGACCAGCGGGACACCGACGGTGGGGCCGAGTCCGGTGACGACGTTGAGGACACCGTCGGGCAGTCCGGCCTCGGTGGCGATCCGTCCCAGCTCCAGGGAGCCGGCCGAGGTGAATTCGCTCGGCTTGAGCACGACCGTGTTGCCGGCCGCCAGCGCGGGGGCGATGCCGCGGGCACCCTGGTTGACGGCGCCGTTCCACGGAGTGATGACGGCGACGACGCCGTAGGGCTCGTGCCGCGTGTAGGTCAGGTTCCGCGGGCCCTGGTCGATCGTGTCGCCGGCGAGGGTGCGAACGATGGAGCCGTAGTAGTCGAAGTAGTCGGCGGCGGCGAGCATCTCCATACGGGCGGCAGTGGGCAGTTTGCCGCTGTCGGCGCATTCCAGCTCGACGAGCCAGTCGATGTTCTCCCGCATCCCGGCCGCGATGGCCTTGAGAACCCGGGAGCGCTCTGCGGTGGTCGTCCGCCCCCAGGCCCGCTGGGCCTGGTGAGCGCGGGTGACAGCCTGCTCGACGTCCTCGGCGGTTCCGTCGGCGATGCGGAACACGAGCTCGCCGTCGTGGGGACTGGTGGAGTCGAGGTGACGGCCCGAGGCGGGCGGCACAGAGGCGCCGCCGATCCAGTGCTCGAACTGCGTGATGGTGCTCATGATGTTCTCCGTTCTTGCGGTGGGGGATCGAGCAGGCGCTAGGCGGATGGGCCTTCTCGGAGACCGATGGATGTCCACCGATCTTCGGCAAGGTCCGGCACGCCCTGCTTCCAGCGGCCGAACCGCTCGACGTAGGCCTGACCTGTGACCGGCCGCCCCTGGTAGGTGCCACGCACCGAGGAGTCGGCCTCTTTGATCCCAGGCGTGAACGGCTGGTCGGCCTGGAGCGCCGACGTCGGTCGGCCCGGGCCGCGACGACTCCCGCACCGGGGCCGCGTACCTGCAGGTCAGTTACTCCGTGTTTAGACATTCCGTGTTTGGACTGTCCGTGCATGGACTAAGCTAGGTCACGTCACCGAGAAACGCAAAGGAGGCCGGCATGGCCGAGACCGACAACCCCGCCGAGCAGCAGGAACGCGTCGGCCACCTCTTGCGTTTGGCCGTCCAACGATGGACCACGCTCTGGGCCGACCACGTCGACGCTCCGCTCACTCTGGTCCAGTCCACCGTCCTGTGGGAGCTGAAGCACGAGTCCCCGCTCGACCAGCAGACCCTCGGACACCGGACCGGGCTGGACAAGTCCACCTGCGGCTATCTCGTCGACCGCCTCTGCAAGCGTGGCCTGCTCGACGCCGGCATCGACCCGACCAACCGCCGCCGCAAGCTCATCACCCTCACCCCAGAGGGCCGCGACCTCGTCGAGAAGACCGCACCCGCGGCTGTCCGCGTCAATGAGGAGGGTCTCGCCGGCCTCTCCCCCGAGGAACGCACCCAGCTCGCGCACCTGCTGCGCCGCGTCGCGCACCCCGGCACGGACAGCTGACACGGGTGACCGGCCGCAGGAAGGTCTGACATCCCGCACGTACGCGGATCCGCAAGCATGGTCGCGGAGCGGCAGGGACAGGAGCGGACCGGGCGGGCGCGGGTGGAGCGTGAAGGGTCGTGCCGGTCTTGCCGAAGAAGGCACGGTCACCACGGCAACTTCCGCGCGCCGACTGGCGACTTGCCCACGGCTGCGACGTCGGCGCGCGGGTACGGGGGTACGACGAGCAACCGCCAGTGCGGCAGCCGCGCCTCGCGACCCTCCCGTCGCTCGGCACCCTCAGGTGGCACCATGCAGCAGCCGCGACAGTTCGGCGTCCACGTCGAGTCCGTCTGTCTCAGTGCCTGCCGGAACCAACCGGTACGTGCGCTCCAGCCACTGCGCCACCATGGGAAGCGGAGCAACGAACCGTGCGGCACCGTGCGGGGAGGACAGGGCGAGGTTCAGCTCGGCGTCCGGTCCGGATCCGGTAGGCCAGATGCGTACATCACCTTGCCCGCACGGCCGGAAGACGCCCTCCGCCAGCAGGTCGCGGGCCAACGCCCACACAACCGGGCGCTCATTGCCGATATCGAAGGCGATGCACACGGCAAACGGGTCAACTGACGCGTACCGCAGTTGGGTCGGCACCACGATGCGCTCGTCGTGCGCGAGCACTAGCTGCATATCCAGCAGTTCATCCACGTGGATCGCCATGGGTCACTCACATTGCTCTTCGAGAACCGGGTGCACCACTGCGCTGCGACAGCAGTGCACCCAACAGCCCGGGAAATTAGGCCCCGTTCGGGCCGGCGCGCAGTACGCCGACCCGACGTCCGCCTCTGACGGTCAGAAGAAGATGCGGTAGTCGAAACCATGGGCATCGCCGGTCACGATGTCCCAGGTTCCGTGGTCCCACGCGTAGAACCGGAAACCGTCGTAGCGGTACCACCGGCCGTGGTCGTCGCAGTACCAGTGGCCACCGGTGCGGTACCACGAGCGGTACCCGTCCCAGCGACCTTCCCGGCCGTCGTACCGGTTGTGGTCACGGCGGTCATCCCGACCGTCGTACCGGATGTCGTTGGCACGATCGCCATAGCGGTGGTCACCGAAGTGGGCGGCGCTCGACGAGTGGGCGACGGCAACCGCCGGGCCCGACGCGGCCGAGGCGGTGCCGCCCACCGCCAGGAGTGCGCCCACCGCAACGGCGAGCGTGGCGGCCGCGGTGGCGGCCCGACGTCCGAAGGGTTGATTCATGACCATTCTCCTTGGTGCACTCAGGAGCCCAGGATGGGAAGGCTCCGCTTGATGGCTGCGGGGTACCCCGGTACTCGTGGGACCGGGGCAACTCGCATGCCGGTCGCCGATGCCTGTCCGGGATCGGCGACCCCCTGCGCCTACGACGCATGGGCGCGGGAGGGGTGCGCTCACATTGCCGGCCCCGGGAACCGGGTGGGCGAGTCGCTGCGGCGATCCCTCGCGCTGTCTCTTCGGGCTGATTCAGCCTCCGAGCAATCTGTACGATAGTTCAGTCTGTACGATGGTTCAGGTAAATGTCGGGTGATGTGACGGAGGAGACTCATGAACCCCTCGACCAGGCAGCGGCGACCGCACGGTGATCGCACCCGGGAGCAGATCCTGGACTCGGCGATCACGCTCATCGCGGCCGGTGGCCTGACCGCGGCGACACAGCGCAAGGTGGCCCAGCATGCCGGGGTCTCACTCGCCTCGGTCACCTATCACTTCCGGACGGCGACCGATCTGCTCGACGCCGCGCTCGCACGGGCGACGAGCCTGCACGTCGCGAGGCTGGAGAGACTGCGGGATCGAGCGCTGAGCGGTGAGCTCTCACTCATCGAGGCGTATCGCGCGGCGGCACGCGACGCAGACGGTGCCGTGGCGGACTCGGCCGTGGCCGCGTACGAGCTGCTCGTCGGCGCCATCCGCAACGAGCGCCTGCGTCCTCGCGTGGACGAACTGGTCGCCGCGCTCAGCGCCTTCTTCGAGCCGTGGGTCCCGCCTCCGGAATCCAGTACCGGCATGGCTGCCACGTTTTTCAGCCTGACGCTCTTCGATCTGGCGCGCGGGGGAAGCCCGGAGACGTCGGCGCAGATCGAGACCATGTTCGACCTCTTCGGACTCACGTCACCGCACCGGCCGTTGTAAGGAATGTCATCTGGTGCGGTAGCTGTGGCCGCGATGTCGGCCGGTCCGAGTGCCTCGGTGACGAGCGCGGTCATGGCCGTCACCGCCGCAACATCGGGCGCGCGATCGCGCGCCCGATGTTGCGGCCGGCACCGGTCACCACCACGAAACGGTCGCTCAGTGCGCTCCCTGGGCCGTCCCTTCCACCGCCCGGGGAGCCGGTGCCACGCTCGCGGCATCGGAGAGCGACTCCAGGGACCGGCCGCGGGTGCGCTCGCCGAACATGCCCATCACCAGTGCCGCCAGGACCGCCGCTCCGACCAGGCAACCGAAGACCGCCTTGTCGCCGAAGCGCCCCAGGATGAACGCAATCAGGAAGCTGCCGGCGACGACGGCCAGCCGCCCCGCCCCGTTGCCGATGCCGACGCCCAGCGCGCGCAGCCGGGTCGGGAACATCTCCGGCAGGTAGGTGTAGCCGCACGCCCCGGCGGCCTGTGAGGCCAGCACCATCAGGAGCCCGGCAGCCACGAGGACCGGGTAGCTGTTCACCAGCGCGAACACCAGCAGCAGCGCGGCACTGACCGAGTAGATCACCGTGAGGGCGGTGCGTCGCTCGACCCGGTCGATGAACAGCATGGCCAGCAGCGCGCCCGGACAGGCGGCGAGCGCGACGGTCGAGCTGAAGCTCAGGCTCTGCTCGGTGGTGAACCCGTTCTCCACCAGCAGGGTGGGCATCCAGGCGCTGAACCCGTAGAACACGGTCAGCGCGAGCATCGTGAACGTGCTCACCACCACGAGCCGCTTGCGCAACGGCGGGCGCAGCAGCTCGCGCGGCGACGCAGGCGCGGGAGCGGGAAGCGGTTCCACGGGCGGCAGGTCGCCGCCGATCGCCGCGCGTGCCTGCTCCTCCACACGCGCCACGACGGTCTCGCTCGCTGCCCCACGCGCGTTCGCCGCGTTCCATCGCACGGACTCGGGCAGAGCGCGCAGCGCGACGAGCGCGATCACGATGCCGGCCGATCCCGCGACGAAGATCCAGCGCCATGCGTCGGGGCCCTGCGGGATCACCCACCTCGCCAGGGCGGCGGCCGCGGGGATGCCGAGCACACTGAACGCCAGGATCAGGGCCTGCACCCGGCCGCGCAGCCGACTGGGGTACATCTCGCTGATGTAGGTGAGCAGGACGACCGTCATCGCCTGCAGCCCGACGCCGGTGAGGACCCGGTAGACGGCGAGGTCGGCAACGGAGACGGCGAACGCCGAGGCGAGGGAGAACAGGGCGTAGAAGAACGTGGCACCGATGATCACCCGCTTCCGGCCGTAGCGGTCGGCCATCCGGCCGCCGGCGATCGAGCCGACGAACATGCCCAGGAAGGACGCGGCCGTGATCAGGCCGACGTCGGCGACGGACATGCCCCAGTCCTCGCGGATGGCGGGCGCGGCGAAGGCGAAGGCGTTGATGTCGCTCTGGTCGAAGAAGAACAGCAGGCCGAGCAGGACCATCCAGGTGCGGTGGGAGCGGGTGAGGACGGGCACCCGCTCCATCCGGTCGCTGAGACTGGGTGCGGCGGGTCTTACGTCGGTCATGGATCCTCCGGATCGAGAGAGCGGTATACGGGGACGCCGGGTCCGGGGAGGACTCGGGTGATGCGGGGACGCCGGCGGGACCGGGGCCGACGCCGGTGAGGGACGCCGCTCGGTTCGGGACGTCGGGTGAGTATCGGGTTCGCGGCGTACTGCGGCCGCTCAGGGCCTGTCGCGAGCTACGGCCCGGTCTCGGCGAGATGCGTGGCGGCGCCGAGTGAGTGCCTGAAAGCGCTGATAAGAGTCAGGGGCATGACATGGATGGCCTCGTGGGCCCTGATGCCGGCTGCGAGTTGAATCGCGGGACGCCGCGCCGGGATCGTGACGGCTCCGTCGTGTGGTGGGTCACCGCTCCCGGCCGGGTTACGGCCGGGGCTCGGGACGATGTCGAGCGATCACGCCGCGGTCCGTGGTGTGGCGCACCGTCGGCAGGGCCGACCTGCGCGGTCGACCTGGCCGCCGCCCCCTGTGCGGCAGGCCCGCGTTGCCGGTGGGCCGCCACTTGTCCAGTCGGCGATGATCCGGTCGATGTCGTGCTCGCCGACCGGCGGCCCCCGGCTGCTCGACCGGCACGAGCATCCCGCGAGCAGAGGCATGTGAGGGCCGCGAAGTTGTCGGTCGCGGTGTAGAGCGGGCCGATCGACACCTTCCCGCCGAAGATGCCCACAACCTGCCTGGCCGTCTGCGTGGCGAACCATTTCGCGAGCGCCGCGCGCACCTCAGCGTGGTGGCGCACCCTGGCACGGCGTGTGGCGTAGCGCTCGTCGGTTTCGCCATGTCCGGCCTGCCTATCGCATGCGCGACGGTGGTCCACTGCCGGTCGTTCGCGGCCAGGGCCACCCAGCGTCCATGGTCGGGAGGCTGTCGAACGGGCACAGCAGGGAAGGGGTGTTGCCCTGCTGCGCGAGCACCTCGCCGGTGTAGGCGTGCTGGTGGACGATGCGCTCGGACAGCGCCACCACACCGATCCACTCACCGCGGGCGCTACCGGCAGGCAGCTCCTCGGCGACCTTGCAGTACTAACGTGCCGATCCCCATGCCGCCCTGCTCCGCGGCCCCCGTGATGCCGAAGTAGCCATGTTTGCCACGGCGGTCGAGGAATTCCCGGGACATCTCCGCCTTCTGCGGGTCCGACTCCCGCTGCAACGCGACGCATGGCGGCGTCCGCCAAGGTTCGGTGAGCTCCGGCCCCGGCAGGTGAAGTTCTGCTGTGATCACGATGCTCCCGATCGGATGAGTTCGCTGCGTTTCAGAGACCGGCTTACGGCGATGTGGGGGCTCGAGGTGTGGGTGACTCTAGTAAGGAATTATGTGTCTGACAAGAAAATTTTCTACATCCTCGCGGAACCACGTCCCCGACCGGATCCGGGGTGCGACACCCGGCCACCGCGGCCAGGCCGCCCCGGGGGCAACGACCTCTTGAGACGGTGGCTGAGCACCAGCCTGTCGGCGTCGGACAACAGACTTGCCCAAGGCGACCGTGCAGAGGATTCTGCGAGCCCTCGCCCAGGACGGATGGCTGGAGCCCACCGCGGCCCCCGTGACGCGCTGGGCCCTGAGCCCGCGCACGCTATCGCCTCGGCCGTCAGCAACGCCGACGGCACACCCGTAGCAGTGGTGTCCGTCTCCATGCCGGAGATCCGGCTCGACCCGACCGCCTCCCCGAGATGGGGGCACTTGTCGCGACCGCCACGAAGGGCATCGAGCGGAGCTGTTCGACTGATGTCCTGCAGCGTCAGCGATCAGGGGTGTGAGACGGCTCTGGGAGGATCGCATCGACCATTGTCTGTACATCGACGAGAGCGTCATCGAGCGAGACCTCGTCAGGATCAAGCATCGCCTGGTACACCGCACCACGGAGAGCGCCCACGATGAGCCGCGCCACGCGTGCAGAGTCGATGCGACCGCTCAGGCTCCCGTCGGAGATTCCGCGCTCAACCGCATCCTGGACACTGCGCCGCAGATCGCGGTGCAGCTCCGCCATCCGCTGGTGCAGGAGCGGAATCGGCATCAGCGCCTCGAACATGAGGATGTACAGCGCGCGCATGCGTGACGGCGCGCGCCGCCAGCTGTCACGCAGGGCGTCGATCGAGGTGTGGATCGCCGCAGCGGCCGTCTGACCACTGACGGTCGGCAGCAGCAGAGTGTGGCTCCAGTCGACGACCATCCGTTCGACAAGCGCCCACAGCAGGCCTTCCTTGGAGCCGAACCGCGAGGTGACCAGCCCATGCGTGTAGCCCGCGCGCTTCGCGATGGCGGACAGTGTCATCCGCTCATAGCCGCCCTCGGCTATCAGGTCGGCGGCGGCATCGAGAAGGCGACTGGTCGACAGCTCCGAGCGGGCCTGCTTCGGAGCGGGCAAGGGGCGATCGACACGTTCCAAGGGTCCTCCTGCTCGCTCCGGGCCGACGCACGACCGACGTGGCCCGGCATCCGCTTCCCCGGCGATCATATCGGGCGACTCCGACCGGTCGCCGTCGGCGGCTTTGGTGACGGCCTCTGTCGGCCGGGGCGTAAGGGCTGGCGATGCGGCACTGGTGACCGGTCTCCGGCGCCGGCATCGGAGCTGGTCAACGCTAGGTTTGCTGGGGAGCGATCCTCTCCAGCATGATAAGGAGTCCCTCGGCTCCGGGAGCCTCAGACATGACGATCTGGTACTCAATGCGGCTCTGCTCGGCTTCGTGGAAATCGGTGTGAGGCGAAGATCGACCGCCCGCCCTCCCGGCACGCCGGGGCGCATAAAGCAGGCGTGCAGCGAGTGCACCGGGCGGCCCCGGTCCCCCTTCCGGCCCGCTGCGACCAACGCTTGGCCGACTACCTGGCCTCCTGGTTCACAATGGCCTGCTGCAACGGCATACCGCCCTGGCCGCCGTGTCTCCGTGCTCGAGTTCGGCACTGTGCGTGCAGAGCAAGTCCCGGACCTGTTGCCCCTACGCGGCCTCGGCAGGGCGGCTTCGAAGTCCGCTGATGAGACCTTTCGTGCAGTGACCCGGGACTAGACGATGTTGACGGCGTCAAGAAGCGGTGCGGCCAGCGACTCCGACCCGGTAATGGTGCAGTCCTGGCGCCAGTCGCGGCGCTTGGTACCCCAGGCGATGAAGGCGTGGGCGTCGGAGGTGACCACGACGTCGCCGCCGCCCTTCTCCTCGACGACCAGCCCGCCGGTCGGATCGGGCCGGGTCACCGTCCACCCACTCTCCCCAGGACCGGAGAACCGGAACGTGACGGGGGCGATCACCGTGGCATCCAGTGCGTCCCCCTGCATCTGCGGCAGGCCCCACATCATCCACTGGACCGCGGCATACACGGTCTCGTGCTCCGGCGCCGGCAGGACACGCTCGATCGGACCCACGGGACCCAGCAGGTCGTGCAGCAGGTGGCAGTAGTAGTCGAAGGCCATCCCATTGGCCATGGCGTGGAACGGATAGACGCCGAGACCGGGCGCAGTGAACGTCTCGGAGGCCTTCGGCTCGGCCTGGAGACCAGCCACCATGTCGGCGAGCTTCGAACTGTACGTGCGGTACTCCTCGAGGACCTCCTCCAGGGACCACCCGTTGCGGCGCAGGACGAACACGTCATGCTGGCGCTCACGAATCTCCGGCAGCGGAGCCGCATCGGGCGGTTCCGGCAGCGGGTCGATCACGGACCGCGCGGAGGCTCCGAGATGCGCGACCATGTCGCGCACGCGCCAACCGGGACATGCTGACGGCCGCAGCCACTCCTCGTGAGTCAGGCTGTCGAGGACACCATCGAGCTGATCACGCACGAGATTCCACGCGGCCAAGGCTTGAACGGTCATGGGGGTCCTAACTCGTAGGAGGTTCTGGTTCTCACCGGGTCCTGCCTGCGTTCGCCCGCAGGGAACCGACGTGCCCCGTCGGCGAACTGCCGCCCGGGATCGGCCACACGCTGTTCAGCGGGCCACGGACGACGGCCAGTGTCGTATACACCGTACAAGAAAGTTAGCTGACCGACAACATTTTCTGCCCGCTCGGCGGCCGACAGTCGCCACTCGTCACGCGCGTCGACCAGCAGCCAGGCGCGTCTCCGTACTTGGTTGCTGGTCGACGTGAGCGTCGCGGTCGCTTTCCGCAAGGTCGGCCGTGGGATGTTCCACGACCAAGGGCCGCTGCTCGATACGGGAAGCGAGCGCGAGCCCGGCGACCGATCGGCTCTCAGGAATCGGCCATGGTGAGCACGGCCTTGACGGTCGCACCGCTCTGAGTGGCCTTGACCGCCTCGTTGATCTGCTCGAACGCGAAGTGCGTGATAAGCCGGTCGAAGGGGAACCGGCCGGCGCGGTAATGCTCGATCAGCTCGGGGATGAACAGGTCGGGCACGCTGTCACCCTCGAGCATGCCGCGCACGGTTCGCCCGGTATGGATCAGTCCCATGTCCAGTTCAATGGGTGTGCCGGGTGCGGCTGCTCCGCCGAGCAAGCAGGTGCCGAGGGGCTTCAGGGCCGCGACGGCCGTTCGCACGACCTGACCGTTGGAGGTGTAGTCGATGGCGTAGTCGAGACCCTCCCCCGTGATCCGTCGCAGTTCTTCGGCCAGGTCGTCACGGGCCCCGTCGAGTACATGCGTGGCCCCGAGTTCGAGAGCCAGCTCACGGCGCTCCGGCATCAGGTCCACCGCGACGATCACACCGCACCCGGACAGGCGCGCGGCCATGATGGAACTCAGACCCACCGAACCGGCGCCGAAGACCGCCAGAGACTGTCCGGGCCGAGCGCACAGGGTGTTGAGTACCGCACCGGCACCGGTCTGGATTCCGCAGCCGAGAGGGCCCACCAGGTCTAGGGGGACGTGGTGGGAGACCTTGACGACGTTGCGCTCCGAAGCCACGGAATAGGTGGCGAACGAGGACTGGCTGAAGAAGTGGCCGCTCAGCGGGGCGCCGGTGTCCCGCGTGTAGGCGGTCGAGCCGTCCGCGCGGGTACCGATGACGTTGAGGGCGGAGCCATTGTGGCAGTACGTGGGTTTGGCGCTGCGGCAGTTGCCGCATGAGCCACAGGAGTTGAACGTCAGGACGACGTGGTCGCCGGGGGCCACCTTGGTCACGTTCGAGCCCACGCGTTCGACGACTCCCGCCCCTTCATGTCCCAGGACAGCGGGCATTTTCAGGGGGTAGTGATCGGCGGCGGCACCGAGGTCGGTGTGACAGAGACCGGCGGCGCTGACCTTGACTAGCACTTCGTCCGGCCGCGGTTCCGCGAGTTCGATGTCGCCGAGGACGAACGGGCCACCCGTCTCTTCGACCACTGCTGCGGTAATGCGCATCAACGCTCTCCTTTCCGGGTCAGGCCTGCTTCTGAGCTTCGATCGGAGCGCGGATGGCCTCGCCGAACAGCGGGCGCAGACCCGACATGCGCAACGTCCTGGTCGGTCTGGACGTACACGCCCTTGGCATGGCTGAAGGCACGAAAGCCGTCCCGACCGCGGTTCGCGCCGATTCCGCTAGGCCCGACGCCGCCGAGAGGCCGCGGGCGCGCGTTGACGTAGGCGATGGTCTCGTCGATGTCCCGGTACGTCCTGATCGGAAGCAGAGGACCGAAGATCTCCTCGGTCGGGACGAGTGCGTCCTGCTCGGGCTCGATGATCAGCGTCGGCGCGAGCTTGCGGGTCGACGCGGGCAGATCTTCCCCGGCCGGATTGATCTCGATCGGACCGATGACGTCCGCCACTTCAGTCAGCTCGGTCGACTCGGGCGAGCGATGACCGAAGTCGGCGCTGATGGTTTCGACGATGGGTCGGCTGTTGCCTCGTACCAGGGCAGCGAGCAACTCCAGACGGTCCAGCCGGACTTCAAGTGAGGGCGTGCCGTCAGTGAGGAACGCGTCGCGCTGAGCTTGCAGCGTTTTGCTCATGTCGTCGAATTGGGCGGTGCCGGACATAGGAAAGCTCCTGAGACTGCGTGAAGCGAAGTGCAGTGAAACGAAGGACCCCACGGCACTCTGGCCGGGGCGGGTCGGTCCGCGTGGCCCCGTGACCTGACAGAGACATGAGGCTTGGCAGCGCCTGACGGAGGGACTGCGGCTGTCTGTGCCGGCACTGCATCAGCGGTCCCGTCCCTACGATCCACCCTTGAAAAAATGTTGTCAACTAGCAAATTTTTTCGCGGCCGACCCGATATCGCGACTAATGAGCGGTTGCCGGCGACGGCGGGAAAGCGCGGTGCGTCCATGGCCGGGGTGGCCTGTATTGACCCGCAGCGTTGTTCACGCGGCTGATCGGTGGCTGGCCGCCGAGTGCGGTGTGGCAGCGGTGGTGGTTGTAACTGTGGAGGAAGTCTGGCAGGGCTTCGGCGCGTTCGGTGTTGCTGGTGTAGGGCCGCAGGTAGGCCCATTCGTCGAGCAGGGAGCGGTTGAAGCGTTCGACCTTGCCGTTGGTCTGCGGCCGGTAGATGCGGGTGAGCTTGCCGGCCGCGCCGAGGTCGGCCAGGGCCGGCCGCCAAGCGAAGCTCTTGCGGTAGGGCCAGGCGTTGCCGGTCAGGACGCGTTCGATGCGCTCGATGCCGCAGGTGGCGAAGAAGGCTGCGGCCCGGCGGAGGAAGCCTGCGCAGGTGTCGGCCCTCTCGTCGGTGTGGATCTCGCTGTAGGCGAGGCGGCTGCGGTCGTCGACGGCGGACTGGACGTAGTCGAAGCCCATGCTGCTGCGCCGAGCGCGGCCGGCTTGGCGGCCCAGGACCTTGTGACCGCCGCCGTCCGGGATCCGGCCGAGTTTCCTGACGTCGACATGGACCAGCTCGCCGGGGCGGTCGCGTTCGTAGCGGCGGATGACCTCGCCCGTGGGCCGGTCCAGGCGAGCACGTGATCGCCAACCAGCTGACCGGCGCGGCCAGCGAGCTCCGCGCCGGTGCCGCCGCTGGACGGCCTTCCGCTGGACGCGGCCTTCGACCCCGTGGCGATGGCCACCCGCCGGATCAGGGACCTGCTTCCGCTGTACCGGGACACGCCGGGCGGCGAGTTCCACCTCGGAGGCGACAACCTGGCGATGGGCTACCGCGACCTGCTGCTGTCGTGTCGCGCCACTCCCAGGATCCGCCGGTAGTCCCCGGGCAGCGCCGCCTCGTCCCGCGCTCGCGCCGCGGGACCGGCAGCACCGCACGGCCCGCGACCTGCCCCGCGGTAGGCGACGCTGCTTCTGCTTCCGTCTCGGCGTGCACCTGCTCGGCCGGCCGGTTCGCGACCCGCTCTGCGACGGCGAGTTCCTCGAGCTCATCGCGTACCTCCTGGAGTTGCCGGCCCAACTTCCCGGCCTACCCGATGCAGCGATGGCCGTCCGCCCTGATGGTGATCGGAGTCGTGAAAGGAGGCCGCGATGCACTGCTCGCGTCAAGGGCTGCACGAGCGGCTGCCCGAGCGGATCGGCCGTGGCCGACGAGCAGACCCGACGATGACCGAGCGCGGAGATCAGTCGGCGGCGGTGGGCCGGAGAGCGGTCCGATGGTGCTCCGGCAGGGTGAAGTCCCTGTGCAGGGTCCTACCCGACCGCGGCAGGACCCGGGCCACGTCGGGGGTCCGGCCCGGTGCCGAGAGAACGATGGTGACGATCCCCTCGGGCAGCCCCGTGGCCGCGTACACGCCCTCGCGGTCGGTGACGGTCCGCACGAGCTGGCGGCCTCGCGCATCCATGATCGTCACGACGGCGCCCACGACACCCGCGCCGTTGTCTTCGCTCACCTTGCCGATGAGCATCGGGGCCTCGCGGCGCGCGTGCTTGCCCATGTGCATCTGAACGGGGTGCGGTAGCGGGGTTTCGAAGGCGGGGTCCTCGACCACTGCTTCCTCGACCTGATCGCCGTCGTCGGCACTCGCGTCGTCGGCACCCTCGAGCGCTGCCTGCTGTTCCTGGCGGCGCTGCAGCAGCGCTCCGACTCCGATCAACGCCGCACCGACGACCGCCCATACACAGAGCACCACGGTGGGATGCAGCAGCCCCTTGTTGTCGAAGTAGAAGATCCCGCGCAGGGCGTCCAACAGGTTGCCCATCGGCATGACGGGGTGCAGCCACCGGAAGAACGCGGGCGTCATCTGCCAGGGTATGGCCCCGCCGCTGGAGGGAACGCTGAGCATGACGAACAGGCCCACCGCCACACCGGGGAGGGCCTGCCGGGCGAACGGGACCAGTCCGTAGGTCACCCAGGCGACCGCCTGCGTGATGAGGAAGGCGTACAGGAGGGCGAGCGGCTCGTTCGGGATGACATCCATGCCGACACCGATGAAGTAGCCGACGATGCTGGCGAACGCGCCCAGGCCCATGACGGCCAGCAGCTTCACGCGCCGGCTCAACGTGACCGCTCGCAACATCATCATCACGGCGAGGTAGCCGATAAAACTCCACGCCATCGCCAGGTAGAACAGCCCGGTCCCCAGGGTGTCGCCGCTCGCGGTGGGCACAAGCTCGACCGTGGACAGCTTCTCGTCGCCCTGAGCCGCGACCTGGCTGAAGGTGGTGTTCACCACCCTCTCCAGCGACGCGCCGGCGGCCTTGGCCGTGTAGAGGGTCGCGTGATTGCCGTGCAGGGCGAAGCCGGCCACCGCGTCACGGTCCAGTACCGCCTCACGGGCGGCCGAGGCGTTCTTGACCGGGATGACGTCGTAGGCGCCCGGTGCCTGCTGGTCGAAGGCGGCCTGGAGTTCACCGGCGACCGCAGGGCCGGACACAGCGACCTTCACGTCATGTGGCGTGGGCGCGTGGAACGGCAGCAGATAGCAGAGCATGAAGCCGAAGAAGAAGAACAGCGGGAACCACAAACTTCCCGCCAGCGTGCGTACGAGCTCGCCTCCGCTCTCGCGATCGGACATTCCCTTGCTCCCTCTTGCCGCGTTAACTTACTTAAGTTAAGTAAGCACAGATGGGAGCGTAAGGCAACTTTTTCTCCCCGGCCCGAAGGGGAGGTGAGGCATGATGGTGCTCATGTCCGACCAGGTCACCGACCCGATGAACGAGCTGCTGCAAGCAGTGACCGAGCTTTCCTATGTGATGAGCCGCAAACAGGTACACGTTCAGATGACGGCGTCCGGTGACGTCAAGATGGAACGGGCCGGGGTGGCGCTCCTGAGCATCCTGCGCCGCCGTGAGCCCCTGAGGCTCAACGAGCTCGCGGAGCGACTCCTGGTCCGGGCCCCGCACGTCACCCGCCAGGTCTCGCAGTTGGAAGGGCAGGGACTGGTCGAACGCACCCGTGACCAAGCCGATCACCGTGCGCAACTGATCCGGCTCACCGAGCGCGGCCGCACGGTCGCCGACCAGGTGGACCGGGCGTATTACGACCGCCTGTGCCGGACGCTCGACGACGTGCCGATCGAAGACGTACGCGCGGCCACCCGCATCCTGCACCGCCTGGTCGCCGACTCCTTGGAGAACATCCGCACCGCCCAGGAGTGATCGCACGAGCGGACCACGAAGGCATCCGTCGGTAGATCGGCCGGAGCCTTGATCATCGCACGGTTGCCCGCGGCCGACGCCTCGATGGCGGGCTGGACCACGAGGGTGACCGGGAAGTTCCAGGGGCCGATGACCTCGACGACGCCCTTCGGGCGGTCCAGGCCCGCACGCTCATGCGCCTGGGGCTGGCGGTCCGCGCGACGGACGCGGCCGGGCGGGCATGCGAGTTCGCGCTGGAGCATACTGGCAACCGGGTGCAGTTCCTGGACATCATCGGCGCCCGCTGGGGCCTCTCCGGTGCTGAAGCCGTACTCAAGCTGCGTGCCGTCCGCGCCAATGGCGACTTCGACGCCTGCTGGGCCTGGCACGAGCAGCAGGAATTCATCCGCAACCACCAAGCGCGTTCCCGCGACCGGCTCATACTCACCGCCTGATCGACAGCACCCTCGTTAGATGTGCACCCAATGGTGAAGCCACGGCGCCGCTCCGACGCAGCGGCAGGAAGCCGTAGAAGTCCGCCGTCCTGGACGGGCCCGAGGCGTCACGGAGCATCGGGTATCGAAGGAGCCGGGGTGGATCGCGTTCACCTGCTTTCTTGCGAGGCGGCCCCGGCGTTCAGGGATCGGGGATTCAATGCCTCCCCGAGATCTCGGCGCTGAACTCGTGCAGCCCCTTCCACAGATGGTGGCCGCCGTCGATGGTCAGCACCTCGCCGACGATGTACGTGGCGTCGTCGGAGAGCAGATATGCCACCGCCCGCGCCGTCTTCTCCAGCTTCAGCAGCCGCCCGGCCGGGATGGCGCCGATCAGCAGGTCCCGTACCGCCTCGTCTCCCGCAAGAATGTCCGTGGCGCCGACCGGCATCCACCCGCGCGCGACCGCGTTCACACGCACCCCGCGCCCTGCCCACTCGGCGCCGAGCGTCCGGGTCATGGCGAGCACGTCACCCTTCGCCGACGCGTTGTGCACGATGCCGGGGGCGCCCATCCACGCGTACGGGTGAGGACGTTGACCACCGCACCTGAGCGCCCTGCCGCCAGCCACCTGCGCCCCGGCTCCGACGTGCAGTGCCACGTGCCGTTCAGCACGATCCGCACCACCGCCTCGAAACCGCGCGGCGACAACTCCTCCGCCCGGTCCACGAGCGCCGCCACCGACTCCGGTTCGCGCGCGTCCGCCGTGACGGCGAACCGCCGGTCCACGGCTGCAGCCACCAACCCGTCGTACTTCCCCCTCTCATCGCGCAGCCAAGGCCCCAGCTTCGGCCTGGCCGTCGGGTCGGTGGCGCCCGACACCTCCCAGTCGTCGGCCCAGCCGATGATGTGGCCGCCGACAGACGCCGCGACGGTGAGTACGTCCTCCCTCTGCCGCTCCGGGGACGACGTGGCGAGCTTCATCCGCGACAACCGGCGCACCCCCAACAGGCACTTCCCGCATCCGTCGTAGGGGCGTTCGATCATGTTCAGGTCCGTAGCCGCGCAAGATTTTTCCGTTTCGAACACGCAAGGTACGGAGATTTGGCGGCCACACCCAGGATGATCTTGCTCAGCCCAGGAAGCTCAACCGAACCTGACGGTTGGGATTGTCCCTGTTGGTATCCACCAGGCACACCGACTGCCACGTCCCCAACTCGAGCCTGCCGTGCAGTACCGGCAGCGTCGCGTACGGGGGGACGAGCGCCGGGAGGACGTGGTCGCGGCCGTGTCCGGGGCTGCCGTGGCGGTGCTGCCAGCGGTCGTCGGCGGGGAGCAGGGTGTGCAGGGCGGTCAGGAGGTCGTCGTCGCTGCCGGCACCGGTCTCGATCACGGCGATGCCGGCCGTAGCGTGCGGGACGAAGATGTTGAGGAGGCCGTCGCGCTCGGGCACGGCCTCGCGCAGGAAGGACTCACAATCCGCGGTGATGTCCACGACCCTCTCGCGGGACCCCGTGGCGACGTTCAGCACGCGCGTGGTGAAGGCATCTGACATGACCCCATCCTGACCCATACTCAGAATTTCGCAGACCACCGGGCTTATGAATTCGAGATGCGCGGTCCATCCTCCGAGACGCCGTTGACCGGCGCCTCTCCGACTGGCTAGTTTCAGGCGCATGTTGCGTTCAGCCATGCTCACCACGCGCGGTCACATCGACCTGCTGCGGGTGGCCTCCGCCGCGTGTCGCCGCGGCCGCTGACGCCCTTTCCCCCTTCTCCTGCTTCAGCTGCGCTCCGCCGCTTCTCCTCACGTTCGATGACGCGCGGTTCGATCGGTGCCTGATCTATGCGTGATCCACGCGTGGGTCCCTGTCTGGCCTGCGCGTGATCTACGTGTGGTCCACGTCTGCGCCATGCGTGATCTATTCATGACATAGCCAGCGCCGGAGCAAGCACCCTCCCTACCTCCGCTCTCCCTCCGTGGAGCATTCATGAGCATCAGTCATGCCCCGCCCAGCTCATCCGAGCCCGATATTTCAGGAATGTCGTCGTCGACATCCGCCCCGGCCTCGACATCCGGCGTCGTTGCGGCGGACGCCGCCGAGCAAGCTTCACCCGACCTCCAGCCCCTCGTCCCCGCCTCCTCCCGCCGGACTCGCGTCCCCCGCTGGTTGCGCCGCGCCGCCGGTCCGCTCGTGCTGCTGGTGCTCTGGCAAATCCTCAGCGGTACTGGTGTGTTGACCTCCGACGTGCTCGCGTCGCCCAGTCGGATCGCGCAGGTCGGCCGGGATCTCGTCGCCGACGGTTCGCTGCCCTCGGCGATGGGCACCTCGCTCCAGCGCGTCGCCGTCGGGCTGCTGCTCGGCACGCTCGTCGGGACCGGGCTCGCCCTGGTTTCCGGGCTTTTCCGGATCGGCGAGGACCTGGTGGACGCTCCGGTGCAGATGCTGCGTACCGTGCCGTTCGTCGGTCTCATCCCGCTGTTCATCATCTGGTTCGGCATCGGCGAAGCCCCGAAGGTCGCGATCATCACCCTCGGCGTGACCTTTCCGCTCTACCTCAACGTGTACGCCGGAATCCGGGGCGTGGACGCCCAGTTGATCGAGGCCGGAGAGTCCCTCGGACTGTCGCGATGGGGACTCGTGCGGCACGTCGTCCTGCCGGGGGCCCTGCCCGGGGCGCTGACCGGCCTGCGCTACTCCCTCGGCATCGCCTGGCTCGCCCTGGTCTTCGCCGAGCAGGTCAACGCCGATTCCGGCATCGGCTTCCTGATGGTGCAGGCACGGGACTTCCTGCGGACCGACGTGATCGTGGTCTGCCTGATCGTCTACGCCTTCCTCGGCCTGTTGGCCGACTTCGTCGTCCGCTCCCTCGAAAGGCTGCTGCTGCAATGGCGACCGACGTTCACCGGACGGTGAACCCCACTCCCGCGGCGAAGAGTCCCCAATCGAGCCGGAGCCGTGCTGCACAGGCCGTCCGTGTCGCGGGCCTCACCCGTTCCTTCGACGGGCGTGCGGTCATCGACGACCTGCAACTCGACATCGCACCGGGCGAGTTCGTCGCCCTGCTCGGCCGCAGCGGCTGTGGCAAGTCCACGCTGCTGCGTGTCCTCGCCGGGCTCGACCGCGACATCGAGGGCACCGTTCTGGTGCCGCGTCGCCGGGCTGTCGCCTTCCAGGCGCCCCGGCTGATGCCGTGGAAGAGGGTGTGGCGCAACGTGCTGCTGGGACTGCCCGGTCGGCCCGAACGCGGCGCCGCCGAGAGGGCGTTGGACGAGGTCGGTCTCGGCCATCGCAGGGACGCATGGCCCAAGACGCTGTCCGGCGGCGAGGCCCAGCGCGCCGCGCTCGCCCGCGCACTGCTGCGTGAACCCGATCTGCTGCTGCTCGACGAGCCGTTCGCCGCGCTGGACGCGCTCACCCGCATCAAGGCGCAGCGGCTGATCGGGGAGCTGTGGCAGCGCCGAGGATGCGCGGTCCTGCTCGTCACGCACGACGTCGAGGAGGCCGTACTGCTCGCCGACCGCGTCCTCGTCATGGACGGCGGTGTCATCGCGCACGAGCAACGGATCGACCTCGACCGGCCGCGCGACATCAGCGACCCCCGCTTCGCCGAACTGCGCCACGCACTGCTGGAACGGCTCGGCGTCACCCCCTCGACCGAAGCCGCCTGAACTCCCTTTTTCTGTCACGCGGTTCGCCGCAGACACCCGCGGCGCCTCCGGCACTCCTCACCCGGACGCTCCCCCTACACGAACGGACCCGCCATGCACCATCGCCATCGCCATCGCCAAGTCCTGGCTCCCGCCGCACTGCTTGCCTCCCTCGCCCTCCTGCTCACCGCCTGCGGTGGCAACTCCTCCGCCAGCACAGGCACAGGCACAGGCACCGACGGATCGGGCGCCGTCACTCTCAACGTCGGTGATCAGAAAGGCGGTTCGGAGGCCATACTCCGGGCTGCCGGCGAACTCAAAAACCTCGACTACAGGATCAAGTGGTCCACGTTCACCTCGGGACCGCCGCTCCTCGAAGCCGTCAACGCCAAGGCCGTCGACATCGGCGGCGTCGGCAACACGCCTCCCGTCTTCGCGGCCGGCGCGGGCTCCGCGATCACGGTGGTGGCTGCCTGGCACGGCACGTCCAAGGGCGACACCATCCTCGTACCGAACGGATCGAAGCTGACCAGGCCGGCGCAGCTCAAGGGCAAGTCGATCGCCGTCGCCCAGGGCTCCTCCGCGCACTACCAGTTGGTCGCCAATCTCAAGGCGGCCGGGCTGAGCTTCGACGACGTCAAGGTCAAGTACCTTCAACCGGCCGATGCGCTCGCCGCGTTCACCTCCGGCAAGGTCGACGCGTGGGCGGTGTGGGACCCGTACACCTCGCAGGTGCTCCAGACCAAGCGGGGCCGCGTGCTCACCACCGGCGACGGCATCACCAACGGCCTGAGCTTCCAGGTGGCCGCCCCCTCCGCGCTGAAGGACCCGAAGAAGACCGCCGTCATCAAGGACTACCTGGCGCGGCTGCGGCGGGCGACGGCCTGGGTGCACGGCCACCAGGAGGAGTGGGCCAAGGTGTGGGCGAAGGACACCGGGCTGCCCTACGACGTCGCGCTCGCGTCGGTGAAGCGCACCCACTCCACCCGGGTCGGCGTCGCTGTCGACAAGCCGCTCGTCGCCTCCGAGCAGCAGATCGCGGACACCTTCACCGAGTTGAAGCTGATCCCCCGCAAGGTCGACTTCGGCGACTTCGTGGACTCGCGCTTCAACGGTGACCTGCCGCCGTCGACCACTCCGGCCCGTTCCTGAAGGAGATTCGCGACATGACCGTACGACTGCACTGGTTCCTGCCGACGGGCGGCGACGGCCGGACCCTCGTGGACCGGCACGCTTATGCGTCCAACGCATTCAGCTCGTCCAAGACGTCCGACGCGGCCGGCTCGTCCGCCTCAACGGGCGCGGCACGGAAGGTCCGTGGGATCCGCACCCCCGACATCGACTACCTGACGCAGATCGCCAAGGCCGCCGAGCGGCTGGGCTTCGAGGCGGTGCTGACGCCGACCGGTACCTGGTGCGAGGACGCGTGGCTGACCACGATGGCACTCGCCCAGCACACCGAACGGCTGAAGTTCCTGGTGGCGTTCCGGCCGGGACTGATCTCCCCGACGCTGGCCGCCCAGATGGCGGCGACCTACCAGCGGGTGACCCGGGGGCGGCTGCTGCTCAATGTCGTCACCGGCGGCGACTCCTCCGAGCAGCGGCGCTTCGGTGACCACCTCGACCACGACCGGCGGTACGCGCGTACGGACGAGTTCCTGTCCGTCGTCCGCGGAGTGTGGCGGGGACAGCCGTACGACTTCGACGGCACCCACTACCAGGTCGAGGGCGGGCTGTCCGCGCTGCCGCCGGACCCGGTGCCGCCGGTGTTCTTCGGGGGTTCGTCGAAGGCGGCCGGTCCGGTGGCGGCACGCCACGCGGATGTGTACCTGACCTGGGGCGAGCCTCCGGCCCAGGTGAAGGAGAAGATCGACTGGATTCGGGCGCTGGCCGAGGAGGAGGGGCGTACGGTCCGGTTCGGCATCCGGCTGCACACCATCTCCCGTGACTCGTCCGCCGAGGCGTGGTCGGCGGCGAACCGGCTGCTCGACGACCTCGACTCCGGCACGGTGGCGGCCGCGCAGGCGGCGCTGGGGCGCAGCGAGTCGGTGGGGCAGCAGCGGATGCTGGCCTTGCACGGGGGTAACCTCCCCCGAGCTCTCGGCTCCGCTCGAGCAGGGGGGACCCCCACCGAACTCGAGATCTACCCGAATCTGTGGGCGGGGGTGGGGCTGGTCCGCGGTGGCGCCGGCACCGCGCTCGTCGGCAGCCACGCGGAGGTGGCCGACCGCATCGAGGAGTACCACGCACTGGGCATCGAGCACTTCGTGCTGTCCGGGTATCCGCATCTGGAGGAGGCGTACTGGTTCGGGGAGGGTGTGATCCCCGAGCTGGCGGCCCGCGGGCTGCTGGAGCGCGCAGACACCGGGAGCGGGGCGCCGATCCTCGTGGCCGGGGGCCGCTGACCGCCAAGGGAAGATCCCCGCCCACCTCGCGGTTAGTAGAACCGTGAACGATGTGCGCGAGGTCGAGGTAGTCGTCGTAGGCGCTGGACAGGCCGGTCTGTCCAGCGCCTACCACCTGCGGCGGAGCGGCTTCGAGCCGGGCCGTGACTTCGTGGTCCTCGATCACTCCCCCGGCCCGGGCGGCGCCTGGCAGTTCCGGTGGCCGTCACTCACGTACGGCAAGGTCCACGGGATGCACGCCCTGCCCGGCATGGAGCTCACGCACGCCGATCCGGACCGGCCGTCGGCCGAGGTCGTCGGCGCGTACTTCGACGCGTACGAGCGCGCCTTCGACCTGCGCGTACGCCGACCCGTGGACGTGCGGGCGGTGCGCGACAGCGACAGTCGCGGACTGAGGGACGGCGACGACGGCGACGACGGCGACGACGGCGACGGTCGCAGGCTGCTCGTGGAGACGTCGGACGGTACGTGGTCGACGCGGGCGCTGATCAACGCCACCGGCACCTGGGACCGGCCGTTCTGGCCGCGCTTTCCCGGCCAGGAGACCTTCCGCGGGCGGCAGTTGCACACCGCGCAGTACGCCGGGCCCGAGGAGTTCGCCGGGCAGCGGGTGGTCGTGGTGGGCGGTGGCGCGTCCGGCACACAGCACCTGCTGGAGATCGCCCCGTACGCGGCCGCCACCGCCTGGGTCACACGCCGGCCGCCGGTCTTCCGCGAGGGGCCGTTCGACGAGGACACGGGCCGGGCCGCGGTCGCGCTGGTCGAGGATCGGGTACGGCAGGGACTGTCACCCAGAAGTGTGGTCTCGGTCACCGGGCTGCCCCTCACCGACGCCATCCGACAGGGACTGCGGGAAGGGATCCTCGACCGGCTGCCGATGTTCGACCGCATCACCGAACACGGCATCCACTGGCCCGACGACACCACCTACGACGCCGACGCCATCATCTTCGCCACCGGCTTCCGCCCCGTCCTCGACCACCTCGCCCCACTCCACCTCCGCGAACCCGGGGGCGGCATCCGCATGGACCGCACCCGCGTCGCACGCGACCCCCGAATCCACCTCGTCGGCTACGGGCCCTCCGCAAGCACCATCGGCGCCAACCGCGCAGGACGAGCAGCCGTACACGACATCCGCCGACTACTGGCCCCAGGCGCGGAATCCGCCGCCTGACCTCGCGAACACCGGCCCGATGGCCGACGGCTGCCCGCGTAGCGACTGTGCTGCATGCCAGCAACATCCCCCCACGTCTGGTCTCCAGACCAATGCCTCTCTGCAGGGTGAGGCCGAACACTTGCGGTCGTTGAAGGACGACCGGGAGGTTCGCATGATCGATCCTGCATCCACGCCGCGTGCAGGTGAGGGGGACAGTCGGTACGACACCGACGTTCTCGTCATAGGTTCCGGCTTCGGTGGATCCGTGAGCGCCCTCCGGCTGTCGGAGAAGGGTTACCGCGTCACCGTCCTTGAGTCGGGCCCCCGCCGGACGGAGGAGACGCTCCCCAAGACGTCCTGGGACATCCGGAACTTCCTCTGGGCGCCGCGGCTGGGTTGTTACGGCATCCAGCGGATCCACCTCTTGCGCGATGTGGTCATCCTGGCGGCGCACTTCATCGGGGGTTGCACCATCTCCGACGACCCGTCTCAGGGAGCCATCGATCCGTATCACCGCGTCTGGGGATACGACGGCCTTCACATCGTGGACGGATCGACGATCTCCGCCAACCTCGGCGTCAATCCGTCGCTGACCATCACGGCGCAGGCCGAGCGAGCCATGTCGTTCTGGCCGAACAAAGGGGAGCCAGATCCTCGCCCAACGGCTGGGAAGCCGTACCAGCGCATCAGTTCTGTCGCTCCCCACCGCCCCGCGGTTCCGGCGGGTGCTCCGGCCGCTCTGTTGACGATGTCGCGTATCGGCGACGGCAGGGAGGTGTGAGCGCATGAGCAGCGCGGGACTGGTGGTGGTAGGCGCGTCGCTGGCCGGCCTACGGGCTGTCGAAGCGGCCAGGGTGACGGGTTACGACGGGAAGATCACCCTCATCGGAGCCGAGCGGCATTCGCCGTATGACCGGCCTCCTCTGTCGAAGGCTTTCCTTCGTGACGCCGAGCCCGTTGTTCCCTCGCTGACGGATCGCCAGACGCTCTCCGGCCTGGATGTCGAGGTCCGTCTCGGGCAGGCGGCCGACGGGCTGTGCACAGAGCGGCGTGAGGTGGCCGTGGGCGGTGAGTCGGTCCCGTACGACGCTCTGGTCATTGCCACGGGCTGCACCCCCACGGCCCTTCCGGACACCGGCGGAATCCCGGGGGTGCACAGTCTGCGCACTCTCGATGACGCACACGCAATCCGGGAACGCATCGCCGAGGGGACACGTGCTGTCCTGATCGGAGGGGGCTTCATCGGCGCGGAGGTCGCCACCGTACTGCGCGCGCGTGGTGCGGAGGTCACCATCGTCGAGGCAGCAGAGGTGCCGCTCGTCCGCGCGGTGGGGCGGGAGATGGCGCCCGCTCTGGCGGCACTGCACGCGCGCGCCGGGGTGGAGCTGTGCTGCGGCGTGTCCGTCCGGGGCGTGAGCGACACGCCTGGCGGTAAGCGGGTCGAGCTGACGGACGGTTCCGTGCTCTCCGCAGACCTGGTACTCGTCGGGATCGGTGCGAAGCCGGCCACTTCGTGGCTGTCGGGCTCCGGAGTCCCGGTGTCGGACGGCGTCCTCTGCGACGAGACGTTGCGCGCGGTGCCCGGCGTCTACGCCGCAGGGGATGTGGCCCGCTGGCACAACCCCCTCTTCGGTACCACGATGCGACTGGAGAACTGGACGGCAGCGGCCGAACTCGGCGGTGCGGCAGGACGCCACGCCGTTCGCCCGGACACGGCGGTTCCCGTGTCCACCGTGCCCTACTTCTGGTCCGACTGGTACGGCTCGCGTATTCAGATGGTCGGTGTCAGCGAGGCCGACGAGGTCCGTGTCATCGGCGATCCTGACAGTGACTCCTGGGCGGCTCTCTACCGCACCGGGGACCGCGTCGTCGGCGCGCTGACGCTGAACCAGCCGCGGCGCATCATGAAGTACCGGGCCATGATCGTGCGCCGTGCGTCCTGGGACACGGCGTGTGAGTTCGCCGGCGCGTTCGCAGGGTCGGGAGGCGCGTCATGGCATTGCGTCAGCCAGCCGGCAGCGAGACGGCCGAGGCTGCTGCGACAGCGGCCGTCGTTCATGGGCCGTTTCGTCCCCTGCCCGCATCACTGCTTGCGGCGAGTGGTCGCTCTCGCCCAAGCCGCCGTGGTGTGCGAACAACCGCACCGCGGCCACCACGGGTCGGCGCCTGACCGCGTTCGCCGCGCGTCCTCGCTGGTCCGCGCTGCCGGGCATCTTCCTGCCCGCGCCGCGTGGCTGACTCTGACAACTCCCCCGTCGTCTCCCCGTCCGCGTCTCAAGGAGGCACAGTGAAAACCTTCCAGCTTTCCAGGCCGATCGACGGCAAGGAGGTGTGGCAGGACCGGAAGCGGTACCTGTGGCCCCTCGGTCTCGTCGTTCCTCTGCTGCCGTTCCTCGCCGGCGCCCTCTGCACGCTCGCGAAGAACGATCTGCTCCTGTGGATCGGCCCCATCATCCTGCTGGTTGTCATCCCGCTCATCGATCTCGTGGCCGGCAACGACCCCACCAACCCACCGGATGACGTCATCGACGCACTCGAAGAGGACCGCTACTACCGCTGGGTGACCTATCTGTACTTGCCTCTGCAGTACGCAGGGTTCGTCTACGGTATGTGGATCATCGCGTCGGACGGTGTGTCGGTGCTCGGGAAGATCGGCATGGCGTGCACCCTCGGCACCGTCTGTGGCGTCGCGATCAACACCGCTCACGAACTCGGGCACAAGCGCGAGGACTTGGAGCGATGGCTGGGCAAGATCGCGCTCGCCCAGTCCGCCTACGGGCACTTCTACATCGAGCACAACCGCGGTCACCACGTACGAGTGGCCACGCCCGAGGACCCCGCGTCGAGCCGCTTGGGGGAAAGCCTCTACCGCTTCTGGCCGCGTACGGTGGCGGGGTCTCTGCGCAGTGCCTGGGAGGTCGAGCGCAAGCGGTACCAGCGCAAGGGCAGGCATCCGTTCCGTCTCGGCAACGACGTGATCAACGCCTGGCTCATGACAGTCGCTCTGTGGGGCTGTCTGATCGCGTGGCTGGGTGTGGGCATCCTGCCCTACCTCGCGGTACAGGCCGTCTTCGGCTTCACTCTGCTGGAGATCGTCAACTACATGGAGCACTACGGGATGCTGCGCCAGACGGTCACCCACGGCAAGAAGCAGCGCTACGAGCGGGTGACCCCGTCGCACTCCTGGAACTCCAACAACATCGCCACCAACGTCCTGCTCTACCACCTGCAGCGCCACAGCGACCACCACGCCAACCCGACCCGGCGCTTCCAGACCCTGCGTGACTTCAAGGAGAGCCCGGTCCTGCCCACCGGGTACACGGGCATGATCGTCGTGGCGCTGTTCCCGCCGTTGTTCCGCCGTCTCATGGACCCCTTGGTGGTCGACCACTTCAACGGTGACATCCGCCGGGCCAACGTCCAGCCGGGCAAGCTTGAAAAGCTGCTCAAGAAGTACCCGGTGCCGGAGGGAGCCATAACCGTCGTGGACAGCGTCGACCGATCGGCCAAGACCTTTGCCGACGGTGTCGAGGCCGCCCGCTGCCCGGGCTGCGGTCACACCTACGTCATCGCCGAAGGCAACGAGCTGGAGGGATTCGCCGCAGGCACCCCGTGGTCGCAGATCCCCGACGACTGGACCTGCCCGGACTGCGGTGTGCGCGAGAAGATCGACTTCGTTCCCCTGGCAACCGAGGCGGCCTGACATGCGCATTCTCACAGATCTCCACAAATGCGAGGGCCTGGGCATGTGCGAGGCCATGGCCGACCAGTACTTCGAGGTCGGAGACGACGGACACGTGGTCCTTCTGGACGAACACCCGAACGATCAAGACCGCCAACTCGTCGACTCCGCAGTGAAGTCCTGCCCGGTGTCGGCGCTGCGCCTGGAGAACTGACAGACGGTCTTCGCCGCGCCTCCCGGCACGGACAAGTACCGCTGTCCCCTTTCCTGCACGCCAGGCGCGGAGGAAGTTTCCCGAACACCCAAGACCGGCAAGCCAGTCCGAGAGGAGAAGCTCTGAACAGGATCAGCGGCCTACCCAGCGCAAACACGACGGCTACGATGCCCAGCGTGCCCCAAGCGACTACACCGACACTGCGACGTGTGGCCGCCTCCATGCTCGCGGAGGTCGACGATCTGGCCGACGCAGTACTCGCCTCTGTCACAGCACAGCTTCCAGAGCTGGCCGCTGATCCCCGTACGGCCGAGGTCTTCACCAGCACGGTCTTCGACAATGTGGTGACGGCCCTGCGCGCGCTCAGCGTCGGCGCCCCCGCCGAAGGGTCCCCAACACCGCCAGTGGCCTTGGAGTTCGCCCGACGGCTCGCCCAGCAGGCCGTTTCCATCACCACCATGCTGCGCGCCTACCGCATCGGGCAGGAGGTCTTCCAGCAGCACGTGATGACCCAGGTCGCCAAGTTCTCACTCGCGGCAGAGGAGGTGGCCGAGACGGCGATGGCCCTGTCGGCATTCGCCTTCTCGTTCATCGACCAGGTCTCCGAACAAGTGGTCAACGCCTATGTTCTGGAAAGGGATTCCTGGCTACGGCACCGCAACGCGGTGCGGCTGGCACGCGTCCGGGCGCTGCTCGACGGGAGGATCTCAGACCCACAGGAACTGGAGGCAGTGGCCGGGTTCCCAGCAGACATGCCTATGGTGGCCTTGATCATCTGGCATGAGCGCAACTCGGGCAATTCCAATCACCTTGGCAGCCTGGAGCAGCATCTGGGTCAACTCGCCTCATCGATGGAGATCAGCCCCAGAGCAACACTGTCGGTCGCTCCGGACGAGTCGACACTCTGGGCATGGATGCCCTGCTCGGGACTCAATCCGACGGCCATGGCCGAGCGCATGGGTAAGGCAGCCGAGGGGGTGCTGGCGACCGCCGGCAACCCAGGGCTGGGAGTCGCCGGGTTCCGTACCAGCCACAGGCAGGCCCGCCAAGCGCAAGCCATCGCTCTGATCGCGGACCGCGACCGCCTGCCGCCGTTCCTCGCCACGTCCGAACTTGGCCCGCTGGCCTTGCTCGGAACTGATCCGGGCGACCTGAAACCGTGGGTCGAATCGGTACTGGGCCGCCTGGCCACCGACGACGATCACAACGCCCGCTTGCGGGAGACCGTGTACGTCTATCTGTCCACGGGCAACAGTCTCAACTCCGCCGCGACCGAACTTCACCTGCACAAGAACACCATCCAGTACCGCATCCGCAAAGCCGAGGAAGCCCGCGGCCGACCACTCTCCGACGGCCGAATCGACGTAGAAGTAGCCCTCTTCGCCTGTCGGTTGCTCGGCAGCCCCGTGTTGCGCTCCGCACCGTGAACCTCCCTGCCGGGGTGGCGCGGCCACCTGCGGCCTCGCCGGCGCGTGCAGAGTCGGCAGGCGAAACCGCGCAGCCTCGGGCATCGACCTGGTCGGCTACGGCCCCTCGGCGAGCACCATCGGCGCCAACCGGGCGAGGCGCGCGGCCGTGCGGGGCATCAGGCGGCTACTCGGCGCGGAGCCGAACGCCGCCTGATGCCCCGGCAGATCGTCTGTGCATGTTCCGGTAGGTGGCCGACTGGGTGACGGCCCTGCGGGTGGCCGACCATGCGACGGCCCCATAGGCGGCCGACTGGGCGATGGCCCGGTTGGTGGCCGACTGCGTGGTGTCCGGTAGGTCGTCTCCGTGATGTCCCGCCGGCTCACTTCGCGGGCTGCGCGGTCTGGCTTGCGCTCTGACTCGGACTCTCGCTCGGGCTCTGACTCAGGCTCGGGCTCTGCTGGGAGCCCTTGTGGGCCTCCTTCTCCTTCTCCTGGTTGGCCTTCTTCTCCTTGGCCTTCTTCTCGTCGGCCTTCTTCTGAGCCTGCCGGGCCTGCTCGGCGTTGAACTCGGTCACGTTGCGCTCGTGCTCCGCGTAGTCGGCGGTGAAGCGGGTGTCCCCCGGCTTGACCGTGACGAAGTACAGCCAGTCACCCTTCGCCGGGCTGAGCGCGGCACGCATCGCGTCCTCGCCCGGGTTGTCGATCGGCGTGGGCGGCAGGCCCATGCGCTGGTACGAGTTGTAGGGGTTGTCGATCTGGGTGTCGGCCGAACTCGTCCGGAGCGTGTTGCGGTTCAGGGCGTAGTTGATGGTGGAGTCCATCTGCAGCGGCATACCGCGCTCCAGCCGGTTGAAGATGACCCGGGCCACCTTCGCCATGTCGGCGGTGGAGCCGGCCTCGGCCTGGATGATGCTCGCGATGGTGACGGCCTGGTAGACGTTCATGGTGTTGCGTTGCGCACCGGCCGCGACCGGAGCGCCGTCGAACTTCTTTTTGGCGGTGGCGACCATGGCCCGCAGCACCGACTGGGGCGTCGCATGCGCGTCGAGCGGATATGTCGCCGGGAAGAGGTAGCCCTCCGGGTTCCCCTCGGCGGCGTTCGGGAGCTTGAGGGCGGCGCGGTCAAGGGACTTCCTGGTGCTGCCCGCGGGCAGGGCGAGGGCCTTGTCGACGGCGTCGTAGACCTGGCCCGCCCGCCAGCCCTCCGGGATGACGAGGGTTCTGGGCTTGGCGGCGTGGCCGTTGTCGTGGGTCAGCAGCGGCACCGCCACGGCGGTGGCCGCCGCGACGGCGCCGGTCGCGATGAGAGCGAGCCTGCCCCGGCGCGTCAGGCGGACCGTGTTCTGTGGCGGAGTGTTCGGTGGCGGAGTGTCCGGTGGCGGAGGTGTCAGTGGCGGAATGTTCGTCTGCATGCGGGCACGTTAACCCGCAAATCGCCATAAACCCGGCATATTCATATTTTCATTTCGCAGGTTCCAGTCGCGCGTCTCGGCGGACGAGGGCGGCGTACCGCCCGTCCAGCTCCAACAGCTCGTCGTGCGTGCCGCGTTCGGCCACGCGTCCGGAATCGAGGACCACGATCTGGTCGGCGCCCCGGACGGTGGACAGGCGATGCGCGATGGTGAGCGTCGTCCGGTTGGCGGACAGGGCGTCGATGGCCTCCTGGACGGCACCTTCGGTACGGGTGTCCAGGGCGCTGGTCGCCTCGTCGAGGATGAGGACCGGCGGGTCGCGCAGGATCGTACGGGCGATGGCGAGGCGCTGCTTCTCACCGCCGGAGAAGCGGTGGCCCCGCTCGCCCACGACGGTGTCGTAACCGTCGGGCAGCCCGGCTATGTGGTCGTGGATCTGGGCCGCCTTCGCCGCCGCGTGCAGTTCCTCGTCCGTGGCGTCGGGCTTGGCGAAGCGCAGGTTGTCGGCGACCGACGCGTGGAAGAGGTACGTCTCCTGCGAGACCACGCCGACCGCGCGGGCGAGGGTGTCGAAGTCGAGGTCGCGCACGTCGACGCCGTCCAGGGTGACCCGGCCACCGGTGACGTCGTAGAGCCGGGGCACCAGGTAGCCCAGAGTGGACTTGCCCGCGCCGGTCGGACCGACGATCGCCAGGCTGCCGCCCGCGGGGACGGTGACGTCGATGCCGTCGAGGACGGGGCCGACCGTGTCGTTGTCGCGGTCGTAGCGGAACTCGACGCCCTCGAAGCGGACCTCGCCCTTGACGCGGTCCAGGCGGAGCGGCCGGTCCCGCTCGGTGATGTCGATGGGCAGGTCGAGGTACTCGAATATGCGCTGGAAGAGCGCGAGCGAGGTCTGCATCTGGACGCCGGTCGTCAACAGGCTGACCGCCGGGCGGAACATGCCCTGCTGGAGCGAGACGAAGGCGACGATCGTGCCGAGCGAGACCCGCGGTCCGCCCATCTGAAGGGCCACACCCGCGGTCCAGTAGATGACGGCGGGCATCGCGGCCATCACGATCGTGATCACCGCCATGCGCCAGCGCCCGGCCATGTTCGACTTCACTTCCAGACCGACCAGCCCCTCGGACTCCTCGGCGAAGGACGCGGTGAGCGAGTCGGAGCGGCCCATCGTGCGGCCGAGCAGGATGCCGCTGACGGAGAGCGACTCGGTGACCGTGGCCGCCATCGCGGCCATCTGCTTCTGGCGCTGGGTGGTGATCTTCGTGCGCTCGTTGCCGACGCGACGACTGATCCACACGAACGCCGGCAGCAGGAGCAGGGACACGATGGTCAGCCGCCAGTCGAGCGCGACCATCGCGACGATCGTCGCCACCACGCTGGTGAGGTTGGAGACGAGGGAGGTGGCGGTGGAGGTGACCGTGGCCTGCATACCGCCGATGTCGTTGGCGATGCGGGACTGCACCTCGCCAGTGCGGGTGCGGGTGAAGAAGGCGAGCGACATGCGCTGCAGCCGTCCGTAGACGGCGGTGCGCAGATCGTGCATGACCCGCTGGCCGACGGTCGTCGAGATCAGGGTCTGCAGCACACCGAAGACGCTGGTCAGGACGGCGCTCAGGATCATGCCGAGCGCGAGCAGGCTCAGCAGCCCGGTGCGACCCTCGGGGATCGCGACGTCGAGGATCTCCTTGAGCAAAAACGGTGTGGCGACCGACACCAGCGACGAGGCGCCGACCAGCAGGCCGACCATCGCGAGCCGTCCGCGGTACGGACGGAAGAGCCTCAGGATGCGGCGCACCTGCCGGGGCTGTTCCTTGGCGTCGGGAGGCGGGGTCCAGGTGAGTTGGCGGTCGGGATGCATGGGCTCCTACGGGGGGTGAGCGGTCCGCGTTGCGGACGTCGGCGTTACGGGCGTCAGCGTCATGGATGCCGGATTACGGGCATCGGCCGGCGAAGACCGACCGACTGACCGTTGTTCATTGTTACCTACACTCACAATGAACTGCATCCTGATATTGTTCCCACATGACCAGCCCCGATCCCGACAGCCTGCTCGCCGAGCAGCTGCTGCGGCTCACCCGCCGGGTGCACCGCGTCCAGAAGCGCCACCTGGCGCAGCGCGAGCTGGGCGTCACCCCGGCCCAGTCCCGCCTGCTGCGCACCCTGGCGCACTACAGCTCGCCGCCGCGCATGGCGGACCTCGCCGAGCGCCTGGAAGTGGTACCGCGCGCGGTGACGACGCTGGTCGACGGACTGGAGGCACGCGGCACGGTCCGCCGGGTACCCGACCCGACGAACCGCCGGGTGACCCGCATCGAACTGACCGACGACGGGCGCAAGACCCTCGGCGAGGTACGTGCCGCGCGCCGGTCAGCGGCGGAGGAGATCCTTGCGCCGCTGACCGCGGGGCAGCGGGAGGCGCTGGGCGGACTGCTGGACACACTGATCGACGGGGCCGCTGTCGAGCACTGCTGAATTCCGCCGGATTCCGCTGGTTCCCGCTGAACTCCTCGGATCGCCGACGCGTGACCGGTTCTGTATGCGCCTCGCGTGGCCTCTGTGTGATCAGCAGCCGGTGTCGTCCTGGGTGAGCACCCCCTGCACCGTGGTCAGCGAACGGTCGTAGCAGCCTGCTGAGCCGTACAGCCGGTACCGCTCGCTCGTCGTGCCGACCGCGTGGCGCTGATCGCGGGGAACATTCAAGGTGTACGTCGCGTCGCCGGTGTAGGTGTCGTCGAGCCGCGACCACGAGGTGCGGCGATCCCCGTGCGATTCCTCGACCGCCGCCCGGTCGCCGAGCGTCAGGACGGTGCGCAGCCGGTCGTCCGTGCCGATCGTCGTGGCGCCGTTCATCGTGTACGTCCGTCGCGTGTGCGTCGTCCTCACCGGCCCGCCGCCGTCGACCGCCACGGACTCGTCGTCCGTCCATGTGGCGTCGAGGCCGTCCGTCGTCTCACCCTCGGTCCAGCGGTGCACGGAGGAATCGGCCAGCGTCCGGTCGACGGTGGTCGTCACGCGCCCGTGCGAGGTGTCGACGTATCCGGCGACGGTCAGCCGGTGACCGGCCTCGGTGTCGACGCGGTCTTGCTGCGAACCGGGTATGTAAGTGGACGAGTTGGTGACTTCGGTCGCCTTGTGCACGGTGAGTCCCCCGGTGACGTGCGCACGCTGCGCGTCCCGCCACACCAGCACGTTCACTCGGGTGCTCCAGCCGGCCTGCCCCTCGGGGACGCCGGCGACCGAGACCTCGACGCGGTGGGGGCGGCCGTCGTCGAGCAGCCCCGCGAACGGCGTCAGGTCGCATTCGATCGGCTTGACGTCGAAGGCCCGTGGCCCCGGAATGACGTACCAGAGGTAGGGGTCGGACCAGCCGCCGGTCCACACGTTCGGGAACGGCGCGGCGATTCCGGCCAGTTGGCCGTCGACCGTTATCTGCACCTCGCGGTACGCACCCCGGTCCGCCTTGCAGGAGTACGGCGCCGGCTCGGGCACCGTCAGATACCAGAACTCCTCGCAACCGCCGCCCGATCCGGTGGCGTACACCTCAGCAACGATGCGCTCACTGTTGCGCGGGGTGGTGAGGGTCGCACCGGAGGCTGTGCCGGCGAGGGGCAGAACGCGGTCGGGCGGCGTGGCGGCCCTGGCCTGCGGATCGGCCGTGTAGAAGGTCAGCGTGGCCCGGACGTCGATGACACCCGTGTACGTGCCGTCGACGACGTTCCCGATGAGCATCTCGACGTCCCGCGGGCTGTGGAAGGTGTCGCTGTATCGCGTCACATCCTTCTCCATGGACCACTCGATACCGTCCGGCGACGGCTCCGGCGTCGACGTACGCAAGACCTCCACCCCACCGACGCGCAGATAGCCGAGCCGGTCGAACTGGCGCCCCTTCACCTTGCCCTCGAGCCGCAGGACGACCTTGCTCCAGCGGTCACCGCATCCGCCTGGTGGCGTGTAGGTCCCCTTGTACGGCGTGTAGTCGCGGAACTGAGCCTCGGCAAGGGTGACTTGGCACGACTTGCCGTGCGGCTCGGCGACGGGCGGCGCGGCAGTGACCGGGTCGTGCCAGTCGGTGCCGAACTCGGCCGGGACATCGGCGGGTTGAGCTGCTTGAGCTGGGGCTGCCTGAGCCGGAGCGGCTTGAGCTGGAGCGGCTTGAGCTGGAGCCGATTGGGCGGGTGACGCGCCGACTCCGAGGGCGCTCACGAGGAGGGTCGCTCCGGCGAGCATGGACATGACGATCCGTCTTCTCATGTGCGGTGTTCTACGGCGACTCGTCCGTCTCGGCAATGGCGCCTCTCCCGCCAACCGCGTCAGGCCGCCAACTCCGCCCTGTCTCCCATGACCACGACCGGATGCCGGGCCGGGTCCAGCACCCGCAGCAGATACTCCATCGCCGATCTGGACACGCTGACGCAGCCCGACGTACCGCTGCCATGGTCCATGTGCAGCCAGATACTCCCGCCCTTCCCCTCGCCCTCGGGGCGCGCCGGATCGTTCGGCGGGGTGCCCTTGATGCGGTTGTAGTCGATGGCGATGACGTAGTCGAAGTCGTGCCAGTGCGACGCGGCCCACCAGCGGGGCGCCGCGAAGGAACCGTCCTGCGTGTACGGCAACTTGGACCCGGGATCCGCGAGCACACCACCCGCATCCGTGAGGGTGAAGACGCCGACGGGACTGCGTCTGTCGCCGGAGCGGTGGTCCGTGGTCCACCCTCTCTTGCCGTTGTGCGCCGCCCACTCCCGGGTCCGCGTCCAGGTGGCGCCGCGCCTGCTGTACAGCACCACCGTGGCGTTCGCCGCGTTCCCGCCGTCGCCGTAGACCGCGACGACCTGGCCGGATGCCGCGGGGATCCGCTGCCGCATCCGGGGCCCGACGCCGGGGATACGCGACGGCTCGAAGGCGCGGTGCGCGTGTGCCGGCCGGGCGGCCGTGGGCCCGTCGCCTCCCGCTCCCCCAGCGGCGCCGCCTCTCGCCGCGCCGCACCCGCACAAGGCCACCCATAAGATCCCGCAGGCCGCCACCGCGACCGCCGCACGCCGCACACCCTCGATCAGCACCGGACCATGCTGGCATCACACACCGGGGGATCGCGTGAGGTTTCGGACACCGGCGGCCCCGGTGATCCGGCCGAGGATGACGGCCCGATGCAGAAAACCGGGTCAGCGAGCCTCCGCCCATGCCTGGCGTCGGCCCCCGGTGCGAGTCGTGAGGGTGCGTACGCGCAGGCCAGGGTCCGTGACGTTGCGCGGTCCCGAACCGGGGTGGAAGGCTGGAGAGCAGCACCGGTTCGGGGACTGCCCGCGGACCGTCCGGTTCGCGCCGGGTGAGACCGGTGCCCCGCGTGCCGACGGTTCGCCGCCGACCGCGGTATGAGCGGGCCGTCCCCATCACCTGGAGGTACCCGTGAACAGCGCCGACGGATGGGGAGACGACGTCTACCAGCCCGATGGGTCCGAGGTACAGGACGACGCAGGGCTGCTCGACGCGGAGGACACGCTGGTCAACGACGGCGTCAGCGACCCTCTCGACCGGGGCTGGTCGCCTCCTGAGCGACCCTGGGCGGTGGAGCACACCGGTGTGACGGCGGCGGAGCGCCACCAGGGCGAGACCCTGGATCAGCGGCTCGCCGAGGAACTGCCCGACCCTGCCGTCCCCGACGGCGACGGCATCGGCGACTGTCAGGGCACCGACGGCGAAGCGCTCGACGACGAGGTCGGCGACCGCCGGTCCGGCCGCCTCGTCGCGCCCGACGAGGGAACTCACGAGGACGAGGAGAGCGCGCTGGTCGCCACGGACGTGGGCATCGACGGCGCGGGCGCCTCCGCCGAGGAGGCCGCGATGCACATCGTGGACGAAGAGACCTTGCCCGGTTGACACCGGCGTCCCCTGCCCGTTCCCGCCCACTGCCCCGTGCGAGGAGCCGACATGCAGCAGGACAAGCACCCCGAATACCGGTCCGTGGTCTTCCGCGACCGGTCCGCTGGTTACGCCTTTCTGACACGGTCCACCGCGACCAGTGACCAGACCATCGACTGGGACGACGGCGAGACATACCCCGTGGTCGACGTGGAGATCTCCTCGGAGAGTCACCCGTTCTACACCGGCAAGGCCCGCACAGTGGACACGGAGGGTCGCATCTCGCGCTTCGAGCGGCGCTACGGCGGGGCCGCACCGGACTCCGGCGGGCCCGGCGGAGCGGCCTGACGTCCCACTGCCCGGCCACTCAGCCGACGGTCGGGCAGAGCGGCGGCAGGACCGGACAGGCCGGCCGAACCCCCGAACAGGACGATCAGCCGGCCCTCGCGGCCAGACGGCGGGCCCGCACGGTCGACCGGCCCACCCTTCGGTCAGATCACATTGAGGGCCGCCGCGCAGCCCACTCCCCCGAGGATCATGAACGCCGGCATCAGCACCTTGATCTCGATCCAGCTGCCGGCCCGGAACCGCATGCCCTTCGGCGGCCCCACCGGGTACCAGCGCTTGCGGCCCAGCGGGATCGGCCACAGGATCGGGCAGCCGGAGACGGTCAGCGCGTCCCCGACGCAGTGCACCAGCGCCCCCAGCACGATCGGCAGCCCCAGCCACAGGTACTCCTGGCCGGGCTCGGTGAACAGCCAGTGAGAGCCGTTGCCCGGTTTGTCCAGGACACCGGCGATGATCCACGAGCTGGTCGCGGCGAGCAGCCAGACCAGAACATCGCTGCTGGAACCGCGTGCGGCCCGCCACAGCAGCCCCTCGATCGCCAGCACCATGTGCGCGAACAGGATCGCCAGCACCGCCCAGCGGCCGCCGGCGACCGCCAGGGCGGACGCGCCCGCGCCGATCAGCACCGCCCACACCCAGGTGTGCGTCAGGGTGCGGTGCCCGCCGGAGCGACGCGGGTCGCCCGGCTTCCTGGTCCCCTTGTAGACGGCGTAGGAGAGCGCGTCCACGAACTCGCACAGCCAGCGCGACAGCGGCCCGAAGGAGCGCGAGATGGTGGCCGCCTTGTGGTCGAGGTCCGGGGCGAGCGCGGCGCCGGCACAGATCAGCGCGCCGGACAGAACGACCGGCCAGGGCATCGGGTACCCCGCCGCCGCGGCGGCCGCCCCGACGCCGAGCCAGGCAGCGGCCCCCGACAGTGAGTGTGCTGGTCCCATCATGGCCGTTGCCCGCCCCATTCCTCGTGTGCCGCAGTCCAGTTGACCAGGTGCGTTGACGCTTCGTCGGCGACACAGCGTAGCGGTAGCGATCTTCGCATCCACAGCCGATTCCCTGATCGGCCGGAAGGCCAGGCAAGATGGGTGCGTGACCCTCATCGATCAGCTGCCGCCGACCGCCGACCCCGATGCCCTCTACGAGTCCTTCGAGTCGTGGGCGCAGGACCGCGGTCTCACGCTCTACCCCCACCAGGAGGAGGCGCTGATCGAGGTGGTCTCCGGCGCGAACGTGATCGTGTCGACCCCCACCGGCTCCGGCAAGAGCATGATCGCGGCCGGTGCCCACTTCGCCGCGCTGGCCCGCGACGAGGTCACCTTCTACACGGCCCCGATCAAGGCGCTCGTGTCGGAGAAGTTCTTCGAGCTGTGCAAGATCTTCGGCACCGAGAACGTCGGCATGCTGACCGGCGACGCCTCCGTCAACGCCGACGCCCCCGTGATCTGCTGCACGGCCGAGGTGCTCGCGTCCATCGCGCTGCGCGACGGCAAGGACGCGGACATCGGCCAGGTCGTGATGGACGAGTTCCACTTCTACGCGGAGGGCGACCGCGGCTGGGCCTGGCAGATCCCGCTGCTCGAACTGCCCCAGGCGCAGTTCATCCTGATGTCGGCCACGCTCGGCGACGTGGCCTTCTTCGAGAAGGACCTCACCCGCCGCACCGGCCGCCCCACGGCGGTGGTCCGCTCGGCGACCCGCCCGGTGCCCCTCTCCTACGAGTACAAGTTCACGCCGCTCACGGAGACGCTGACCGACCTCCTCGAGACCAAGCAGGCGCCGGTCTACATCGTGCACTTCACGCAGGCGCAGGCCGTGGAGCGGGCGCAGGCGCTGATGAGCATCAACATGTGCACGCGGGAGGAGAAGGAGCAGATCGCCGAGCTGATCGGCAACTTCCGCTTCACCACCAAGTTCGGCCGCAATCTCTCCCGTTACGTCCGCCACGGCATCGGCGTCCACCACGCCGGCATGCTGCCGAAGTACCGGCGTCTGGTGGAGAAGCTCGCGCAGGCCGGTCTGCTGAAGGTGATCTGCGGCACGGACACGCTCGGCGTGGGCGTCAACGTCCCCATCCGTACCGTGCTGTTCACGGCGCTGACCAAGTACGACGGCAACCGCGTCCGTACGCTGCGCGCCCGCGAGTTCCACCAGATCGCGGGCCGGGCGGGCCGGGCCGGCTTCGACACGGCAGGTCTGGTCGTCGCGCAGGCGCCCGAGCACGTCATCGAGAACGAGAAGGCGCTCGCCAAGGCGGGCGACGATCCGAAGAAGCGCCGCAAGGTGGTGCGCAAGAAGGCGCCGGAGGGCTTCGTCGGCTGGGCGGAGAACACCTTCGAGAAGCTGATCGCGTCCGAGCCGGAACCGCTGACGTCCCGTTTCCGGGTGACGCACACCATGCTGCTGTCGGTGATCGCCCGCCCCGGCAACGCCTTCGAGGCGATGCGCCGCCTGCTGGAGGACAACCACGAGCCGCGCAAGCAGCAGCTCCGGCACATCCGGCGGGCGATCGCCATCTACCGCTCGCTGCTGGACGGCGGCATCGTCGAGAAGCTCGACAAGCCGGACGCCGAGGGCCGCATCGTCCGTCTCACGGTCGACCTCCAGCAGGACTTCGCGCTCAACCAGCCGCTGTCCACCTTCGCGCTCGCCGCGTTCGAGCTGCTGGACCCCGAGTCGCCGTCGTACGCGCTGGACATGGTGTCCGTCGTGGAGTCCACGCTGGACGACCCCCGGCAGATCCTGGCCGCCCAGCAGAACAAGGCGCGCGGCGAGGCCGTGGCGGCGATGAAGGCGGACGGCGTCGAGTACGAGGAGCGCATGGAGCGTCTCCAGGACATCAGCTACCCGAAGCCGCTGGAAGAGCTGCTCTTCCACGCGTACAACACCTACCGCAAGAGCCATCCCTGGGTCGGCGACCATCCCCTGTCGCCGAAGTCCGTCGTCCGTGACATGTACGAACGGGCGATGTCCTTCACCGAGTTTGTGTCCTTCTACGAGCTGGCGCGTACCGAGGGCATCGTGCTGCGCTACCTCGCCGGCGCCTACAAGGCGCTGGAACACACAATTCCGGACGACCTCAAGTCGGAGGATCTCCAGGACCTGATCGCCTGGCTCGGCGAAATGGTGCGCCAGGTCGACTCCAGCCTGCTGGACGAGTGGGAGCAGCTGGCCAACCCGGAGGAGATGACCGCGGAGGAGGCCCAGGAGAAGGCCGACGAGGTCAAGCCGGTCACCACCAACGCGCGCGCCTTCCGGGTCCTGGTCCGCAACGCGATGTTCCGCCGCGTGGAACTCGCCGCCCTCGACCAGGTCGAGGAGCTCGGCGAGATGGACGCCGAGTCCGGCTGGGACGCGCAGGCCTGGGGCGACGCGATGGACAAGTACTGGGACGAGTACGAGGACCTCGGCACCGGTCCCGACGCCCGCGGCCCCAAGCTGCTCGTGATCCAGGAGGAGCCGCAGAACGGCCTGTGGCGCGTCCGGCAGATCTTCGACGACCCGAACGACGACCACGACTGGGGCATCAGCGCGGAGGTCGATCTCGCGGCCTCCGACGCGGAGGGCCGCGCGGTCGTCCGCGTCACCGATGTCGGCCAGCTGTGAACACAGGAGAATCCCACCCATGACCAACCCTGCGGAACGACTGGTCGACCTGCTCGACCTGGAGCAGATCGAAGTCGACATATTCCGTGGCCGGAGCCCGCAGGAGTCCCTCCAGCGCGTCTTCGGCGGCCAGGTGGCGGGCCAGGCCCTGGTCGCCGCCGGACGCACCACGGACGGCGACCGCCCGGTGCACTCCCTGCACGCGTACTTCCTGCGCCCGGGTCGGCCGGGCGTGCCGATCGTGTACCAGGTGGAGCGGGTGCGGGACGGGCGTTCGTTCACCACACGTCGCGTCACCGCCGTGCAGCAGGGCCGCACGATCTTCAATTTGACCGCCTCCTTTCACAAGCCTGAGGAAGGACCGTTCGAGCACCAGTTGCCGCCGGCCCGCGAGGTGCCGGACCCCGAGTCCCTGCCGCCGGTCGCGGAGGAGATCCGCAAGCACATGGGGGCTCTGCCGGAGCAGTTGGAGCGGATGGCGCGCCGCCAGCCCTTCGACATCCGTTACGTGGACCGGCTGCGGTGGAGCGCCGAGGAGATCAAGGGTGCCGAGCCGCGCAGCGCGGTGTGGATGCGCGCGGTCGGTCCGCTGGGCGACGACCCGCTGGTGCACACGTGCGCGCTCACCTATGCCAGCGACATGACGCTGCTCGACGCGGTCCGCATCCCCGTCGAGCCCCTCTGGGGTCCGCGGAGCTTCGATCTGGCCTCCCTGGACCACGCCATGTGGTTCCACCGGCCGTTCCGCGCGGACGAGTGGTTCCTGTACGACCAGGAGTCGCCGATCGCCATCGGCGGCCGCGGTCTGGCACGGGGCCGCATCTACGACCGGCGCGGACGTCTGCTGGTCTCGGTCGTCCAGGAGGGACTGTTCCGCCCGCTGTAGGGACTGTTGCCGCTGCGGTGGGGAAGCGTCCGGCCCATGTCAGGAATGTCTGTTCAGGGCACCTGCGGACCTGCGGGTCAGAGCATCACAGCGCAGCAGGCCGGGGGCTTCTGCGACGCAGCCAGCCCCGCAGTCGGTGGGGTGGAGCCGACGTCTCGGGCGCGACTGATCCGTGTCGTGGAGCGGGGGCTTCGCTGTGGGCTGCGGAGGCCTCACCTCGCGGTACGGGCGACACCGGCCGCGGTGCGGGCGTGATCTGTCGCGGCACGGGGCGCGGTGCGGAGCGGTGCGCACGTGCCTCGTCCACCGCTCGAGTCAGGCCGTGCCGCAGCCGGTCGGCCTCGTCCGTGTCGTCCGCCGTCATGATCCTCTCCGCGAGGTGCGCGGACGGCGATCCCGGTGTGCCGTTGGCAGGCGGCCCGGGGCGGAACCGGTTCAGGTGGGCGCGTTCGTAAGGGTCCTGGACGATGTCCGCGACATGGACCGGATCGAGGAAGGCGGCCAGGGCCCCGGCACGCGCCCATGGATCTTCGGCTTGCTGGAGCAGGCATCCCAGATGGCGTCCGCGCCAGTTGCGGGCGCGTAGATCGAGGTCCGTCCTGAGTTGGTCGCGCAGCGTCTCGGGCATACGGCCGGTCAGCAGGCGGGAGTTCTTGTCGTCGTCCGCGAACTGCCGTAGTTCTTCGGCCAGATAGAGCCAGACCACGGCTCGATACCGGTTGAGGTAGAAGGTCACGGGCACGATCAGCCCCAGACGGGCAAGGCGGGTGAACCTGCCGGCCGACACGTCCATCAGGTGCGCGCCCTCGGTGGTTGCCACGGTCGTGATGCCCTGGCGGAGGGCTTCGAGGGAGCCGTCCGCCGCGCGCAGCCGGTCGATCTCGGCGCGCTGGACCCTGCGGCCGCCACCCCCTCCCTCGTCGGGCACCGTCCGGAGGCGTCCGAGGTGCACAGCGAGGTCGAACTCCCGTCGCTTCAGCCCCAGTTCGCGTGCGGCTCGACTCGACGTACAGGTGAGGTGGCGCGGTGGTGTGATGGTGTCGCCCGACATGGTCGTACTCCCCCGTGAAGTCAGTGCTCACGCTGTGTGCGCTTGCCGTGACACACACCGTAGCCGCTCCGGCGATTGCCGTGGCGAGCCTGTGGATAACTCCACGGGGAATGGCAAACCCGCAGGTCAGAGATCCACGACCGGAGTACGCTCAGGCTGTCTGGCGTCCAGGCCGAGGTGCTCGCCGACCCGGTTGACGAGCAGCGTCATCTCGTAGGCGATCTGGCCGATGTCGGCCTCCGCGCCGCTGAACACGCACAGGCAGCTGCCATCGCCCGCCGCGGTGACGAAGAGCACGGCGTCGTCGTACTCGATCATCGTCTGACGCACCTTGCCCGCACCGAAGTGGCGTCCCGAACCCTTGGCCAGGCTGTGCAGTCCGGAGGCTACGGCGGCGAGGTGTTCCGCGTCCTCGCGGCGAAGGCCCGTACTCGAGCCCGTCACCAGCCCGTCGTTCGACAGGACGAGGGCGTGCCGTACGTGCTCCACTCGCTCGGTCAGGTCATCGAGCAACCAGCCGAGTCTCTGGTTCTGCACCATGCTCCGTCTCCCCGTGCGACGTCTCCCCCTGGCCGGAGGAGCTGTCCGCCAGCCTTCCTGACGGCCGCCGTCCCGGCAAGCAGGATGGAGCCATGGCACAGAAGATGACCGACGAGGAATGGCGGGCGTTCGTCTCGGACGGCACCCGCACCGGCAAACTGGCGACCGTACGAGCCGACGGGAGTCCTCACGTGGCACCCGTCTGGTTCCTGTTGGACGGGGACGAGCTGGTCTTCAACACCGGTAAGGAGACGGTGAAGGGGCTCAATCTCGCCCGTGACGGGCGGGTCGCACTGTGCGTGGACGACGAACGGCCGCCGTTCGGGTTCGTCGTGCTGAACGGGCGCGCCCAACTGTCCGAGGACCTCGACGAGGTCCGCTCCTGGGCCACGCGCATCGCGGCCCGGTACATGGGCGAGGATCGCGCCGAGGAGTTCGGCGCCCGCAACGGCGTGCCGGGCGAGCTCCTGGTCCGCATGGCGATCGACAAGGTGACGGCAGTGAAGGACCTGACGGACTGAGGACCGCCGATCGCGACTCAGCCCACGGAGTCGAGGAGCCGGGCGGTGTGCATCCGCCCGGCGTACTCGACCAGACGGATCAGGACCTCCTTGCCCGAGTCTCGGTCGCGCGCGTCGCAGAGGACGACGGGTGTCCCCTGGTCGAGGTCGAGGGCGCGGCACACGTCGTGGGAACCGTAGGAGCGGGAGCTGGGGAAGCAGTTGACGGCCACGACGAACGGGATGCGCCGATGCTCGAAGTAGTCGACGGCCGGGAAGCAGTCCTCCAGCCGCCGGGTGTCCGCGAGGACCACCGCGCCGAGGGCTCCCTGTGACAGTTCGTCCCAGAGGAACCAGAAACGGTCCTGGCCCGGGGTACCGAAGAGGTACAGCGACAGGCCGGAGCGGATGGTGATCCGGCCGAAGTCCATGGCAACGGTCGTGGTGACCTTCTGGTCGACGCCGTCGGTGTCGTCCACCGACTGGCCCGCCTCACTGAGCAGTTCCTCGGTGCGCAGTGGTCTGATCTCGCTGACCGCGCCCACCAGGGTGGTCTTGCCTACGCCGAAACCGCCGGCGACCAGAATCTTCAACGCCAGGGCGGACGTGTCGCCTTCGGCTTCGGAGTGCTCGGAGACCATGATCACTTCTCTCGGGAGTGCCGGTGGTGATCGACGCCCGGGGGCGACGTCGGCATCATGACGACTGTGGCTCCACCACGCGGGAGTGGACCGGTGTGCGACTCGACCGTCCGGCCCGCGCCGGGTTGTCTCTGATTGCTCATCTACAGGGCCCGCAATCCTGCGATGACCTCGCGCAGAATCCGTTCGTCGGGCAGTTGGGCCGGCGGCACCGGGCGGGTGACCGTCACACATCCCAGTTCCAGGAGGTCGCCGAGGAGCACCCTGACCACGCCCACGGGAAGGTCGGCGCCCGCGGCGAGTTCCGCCACGGACTGGGTTTCCGTGCGACACAGGTCGATGAGCGTCCGGTGCTCGGGGCCGAGGGCCGTGTCGCCGTCGACAGCGGGCGCGCCGGGGTCGAGCGTGACGAGTGCGA
Source organism: Streptomyces sp. NPDC046805 (assembly GCF_040645355.1). Classification (NCBI taxonomy): domain Bacteria; kingdom Bacillati; phylum Actinomycetota; class Actinomycetes; order Kitasatosporales; family Streptomycetaceae; genus Streptomyces; species Streptomyces sp. NPDC046805. The sequence continues at coordinate 98,451 of NZ_JBEYYC010000004.1, forward strand.
TCAGGTCGAACCGCGCCCCGGCGGGCCCGGGTTGGGTACGTCCGCCGGTCATGGCGTACGGGCGGACCAGAGGCCCGGCCTCGCTGTCGTACCACTGGCTGCCCTGTTCCCACGAGGCCCCCGTCATGTCCTCGGTCATCGGTCCCGACCGCCCTCTCGGCTCATCCGGCGGCAGGCGGCCGCGCAGCGACGCGAGGGGCCGAGTAGAGGTGCTCGCCGACGCGCTTGACCAGCCGTGCCATCTCGTACGCGACCAGACCGATGTCGGCGGTGACGGCCGTGAGGAGCGCGAGACACGAGCCGTCTCCGGCCGCGGCCACGAAGAGAAAGGCGTCGTCCATCTCCACCATGGTCTGGCGTACCCCGCCCGCTCCGAAGTGCCGACCCGCGCCCTTGGCAAGGCTGTTGAAGCCCGAGGCGACCGCGGCGAGGTGCTCGGCGTCCTCCCGCGCCAGGCCGGTCGAGGCGCCGACGGCGAGGCCGTCGTTGGAGAGCACCACGGCATGCCGCACTTCTGCCACGCGCATCACCAGGTCGTCCAGCAGCCAGTCGAGTTCGCCGGAGCGCTGGGCCGTACTCATACTCGGGTCCTGGATCATGCGGGGTCTCCTTCACTGCTGTCGCGGCCCGCTTCGGAGGCCGGGGCGGCGGCGCGGCCGGGTTGCCTGCCTCCGCCGCGTGTCCAGCCGTCGCGGTAAGCGGCCATGCGGTCCCGTACGAGTTCGGGGGTGCGCCGGTCGTCGTCTCGGGAGGCCGGTGCGGGGACCGGCTCCTCGGTTCTCTGTCCGCGCAGCTGCGGGGCGAGGTTCGCCTGCCGAACCCGGCGCGGGAGGTCGTCGGTGCCCTCGCCGTCGTGCGGCGGGCGATGCGGCCGCAAGGCGGTGACTCCGGGGGGCGGGGTTTCGGTGACTCGCTCCGGCGGTTTCGGGACATTGGCCACCAGGGCGGGGCGGCCGACCGGCGCGGCCACGGCCTCGTGGGACACGGTGGCGTCGGGCACGCGCGCGTACCTGTGTTCCGCGGAGTGCTCCGCCTGTGCCGCCGAGTGGGGCGCACGATCCGTGGTTCCGCCGTGGAGCAGGGCGGTGGGCAGCAGGACCACGGCGGTGGTGCCGCCGTAGGGCGACGTCTGCAGGTGCACTTTGATGCCCTGGCGCGCCGCGAGTCTGCTGACCACGAAGAGTCCGAGACGGTCGCTGTCGAGCAGGTCGAGTGCCTCGGACTGTTCGATGCGGCGGTTCGCCTCGGTGAGGGTGTCCTGGCCCATGCCCAGCCCCCGGTCCTCCACCTCGAGCGCGTAGCCGTTGCCGACGGGTTCGCCGGTGATGCGTACGCGCGTGTGGGGTGGGGAGAACTGGGCCGCGTTCTCCACGATCTCGGCGAGCAGGTGGGTGAGGTCGGCGACGGCCGCACCGACGACGGAGGCCTCGGGAAGCTGGCGTACCTCCACGCGCGCGTAGTCCTCGACTTCGGAGACGGCCGCGCGCACCACGTTCGTGAGGGACACCGGCATGCGCCAGGCCCGCCCGGGAGCCGCTCCGGAGAGGATGATCAGGCTCTCCGCGTGCCGCCTCATACGGGTGGTGAGGTGGTCGAGCCGGAAGAGGTCGCTCAGTTCGTCCGGGTCATCGGAACGGCGTTCCATGCGGTCCAGCAGGCTCAGTTGGCGGTGCACCAGGATCTGGCTGCGACGGGCGAGGTTGACGAAGACTCCCGAGATGCCGCTGGCGAGTTCGGCGCGCTCCACCGCGGCACTGAGGGCGGCCCGGTGCACCGTGGCGAGCGCCTCGGCGACCTGGCCCGTCTCGTCGTCCGCGGGCGAACCGGGGGGCGCCTCGGCCCGGATGTCGATCTCGTCGCCGGCCCGCAGTCGCCGCATGGCCTCCGGGAGTTTGCGACGTGCGATCTCCAGGGCGCCGTTGCGTAGGCTGACCAGTTCCACGACGAGGGCGCGTCCGATGCGTACGGAGATGACGAGCGAGACGGCGACGGCGACCAGTCCGAGGAGGACCGCGGCACCGGCCGGGGTGAGCAGACCGCGCGTGAACGGGTCTGCCCGGCCCGCGACGGCACGGCCCGCGTCCGCCTCGATCGAGCGCATTCCGTCCTGCACGCGTGCGTGAGCCGTGTCCCAGGTGCCCGCGGGGGCCGCGCCGATCGCACGGGCGCCCGCGCTCGCGAGGGCCCGGTCCTCCAGCGTGCCCACAGTGGTGTAGGCGGCGCCGTCGGCGAGGTCTCGCCAGGCGGCTCGCGGGGCGGTGGGCAGGTCCTCGGCGGATTCGGTGAGCGTGCGGCGCGTGCCGACGGCGCCGGTGAACAGTTTCAGCCGCTCACCCTCGAGGCGCCCGGTGAGGCGGGCGCCGGCGAGGATCGTGTCCTCCTGGGCCAACGCCTCCTCCGCCCGGGAGAATTCGAGCAGCACGCGCGCGTCGGAGCCGAGATCGTCGGCCTGGATGCCGGTGAGCGCCCCGTCCACGCCGAAGGCCGTCGCGATGGTCTTCGTGTACTGCTCGTACGCCTCGTCCCAGCCGGCCCGGCGGTCGAGTACCGCCGTGCGCAGTGTGCGCAGGTGCTCGGCATCGGTGACGAAGGCCGTCAGGCGCTGCGCGACGCCGGGCGGCAGTTCCTCGCTGTCGGCGACCGTGCTGCCGTCGCCCAGCCGCAGCTCGGCCACGGCACGGTCGGTGCGCGCCGCGAGCTCCCTGAGGTCGCCACGCTGTCCGGCGGCCGGGGCCGTCGCGTAGGCCACGGCGGTCGTGCGCTCGGCCTGCAGGGCGGCGACCGCGGAGGCGACCGGGGCCCGCAGCTTGGCGTCGACGCGCTGCGACTGCCGGAGCCGGGAAACGTCCTGGGCGGTGCTGACAGTGGCGTACGCCCACAGCGTGAGCAGGGAGACCACAGGCACCATCAGCAGGCAGACGACCTTGGCCCGCACCGTCCGCGGACGGAGGCGCCATCGCCCCGCGCGCGTGGGCGCGTTGTCCGCCACCGTGCCGAGGGGAGCGTCGTTTCGTTCGTCGGCGGGCGGACCGGCGTGCGCGCGGCGGCCGCGTACCGGCGGCGTGCTCGGTATGGTCCGCGCGGACGGCGTCTCCGGGCCTTCGGTGGGGGTCCTACGGGGTGTGCGCATGGCCTCCTCGCTCGGTGGTGGTACGGAACGTGCTCTGCCGGATTCCACTAGCGGGCGGCGGCGCCCTCGACCGGCCGCTGGGCCGAGGCGGATGCGTCGCGCTCCCTCGCCGTGGGCGAGAGCGCGACGAAGGCCGAGGTGAGGAACAGGTAGGACCCGAGGCCGACGGCGAGGGGGAAGATGAACTGCATCGCCGTGGCCCCGGGCAGGATCGAGCCGGACGGCGTGACGCGTACGGCGACAGCGAACATCCCGGTGTAGTGCATGCTGCTGACGGCGGCTCCCATGACGAGAGAGGCGACGGTGACGGCGATCGGCGACTTGATGTTCAGCGCCGCCCACAGGGCGACGGTGGCGGCGACCACGGCGATCAGGACGGAGAGCGCGACGAACACCGGGTCGTAGACCACGTGGCCGTGCAGTCGTACCGCCGCCATGCCCAAGTAGTGCATGCTCGCGACGCCCAGCCCGGTGGTGAGGCCGCCGAGGAGCAGTGCCCGGGTGCGGTCGCGGCTGTAGCCGACCGCGAAGACGCCGACGCTGACGACGACCATGGCGACGAGAAGGCTGAGGATGGTCAGTGGTACGTCGTAGCGGATGTCGGTGCCGCTGACGCTGAAGCCGAGCATGGCCACGAAGTGCATGGTCCAGATGCCGGTGCCGATCGCGGAAGCCGCGGTGAGGAGCCAGTTGCGGCGCGAGCGGCCTGTCGTGCCCAGTGCGCGGACGGTGCAGCGCAGTCCCAGTGCGGCCCCGATACAGGCCATCGCGTACGACAGCACGGGGGTCAGCCAGCCGAAGGTGGCGTGGTCCAGGTGTCCCATGGCCACGGGACGCTAGCCGGAGGAGGGGCGTGCAAAGGGGGCGCATTTCGAAAGCTGCCGGAATATGACGCAGAAATACGCTGGAGTGATCGCATCACGCTCGAACATGTGCGCCGGAGCGTCCCTCGTCATGGTGAGGGATCATGGTGACATGAGCGACAACCACACGCATGTCCAGGAGTTCTTCGGCGCGAGGGCGGCCGGCTGGGACAGCAAGTTCCCCGATGACGGCCCCGCCTACGCGTCCGCCGTCGCCGACCTGGGCCTGCGCTCGGGTGACCGCGTGCTCGACGCGGGGTGCGGCACAGGGCGCGCGCTGCCCCCGCTGCGTGCGGCCGTTGGACCTTCGGGTGTGGTCGTGGGCGTCGATCTGACTCCCGCGATGCTCGAAGCCGCCGTACAGGCCGGAAGGGACCACGACGGGCACCTGCTGCTCGCCGACGTCGCCGCGCTGCCGCTGCGGACGGAGTCCCTCGACGCCGTCTTCGGGGCGGGCCTCATCTCGCATCTCCACCGGCCCGCCGAGAACCTGCGGGAGCTGGCGCGCGTGGTGCGTCCGGGCGGCACACTGGCCCTGTTCCATCCGATCGGCCGGGCAGCCCTGGCTGCACGCCAGGGACGGCAGATCACCCCGGACGACCTGCGCGCGGAGGACAACCTCCGTCCGATGCTCGCCGGTTCCGGTTGGCGCATGACGTCGTACGTCGACGAGGACGCACGCTTCCTCGCGCTGGCGGTCCGGGAAGGCTGAGCGCGGGCCGTCCTGTGTGCGGGCAGCCCTCCTGCGGGTGGCCAACCCTTCCGGCGAGCGGCTGACCCTTTCTGCGAGTGGGCGGGGCTCCCTCGCGCCGGCCGGCTACCCCCGTCACGCCGTCCCGGCCACCGCCGCCACGAAGGCGTCCGGATTGTCGAACATGATGTTGTGCCCAGCACGGGGCACGGTCGCCACCCGCACTCCGGCCGCTTCCAGACGCTCCCTGCCCGCCAGTTCACCACTGAGCTCGCCCTGCAGGTACACGCGGTCGATCGCCAGCCCCTCCAGGAGGGTGCGCATGACAGGGTCGGAGCCACGCATGAGTCCGACGGCGCTACGGTGCAACGCCAGCGGGTCGGCCAGCCGCATGGTCGCCGCCCAGAGGGGGCCGACCTTGTCCAGCACGCGCGCGTACGCGCCCTCCATGAATTCCTCCTCCCCATAGGTGGCGATTCCGCTGCTTCCAGCGGTTCGCGGCGCAGGGGCGTCGAGGTTGGCCTCCGTGAGGACCAGCCGGGAGACGAGGTCGGGCCGCCGGTGGGCGAGCACGATGGCGACCGCGCCGCCCATGCTGTGTGCGATCAGCTCGGCGCCGGTCAGCTCCGCCGCGTCCAGAGCCGCCGCCAGGGCGTCGGCGTTCTCCTCGATGCTGTAGCCGAACTGTTCGGGCCGGTCACTGATGCCGTGCCCCGGCAGATCGACGAACAGGCTTCGGCGGCCCGCGAGTTCCGGTCGGGCCGCGATGTGCGCGTGATACACGGCCGACATCGCCCCCAGCCCGTGCACATACACGCGTGCGGGTTCGTCACCGGGCGTCTCCGTCCAGCGGATGCAGTTCCCCTTGCCGTCGAACTCGGCCTGCTTCATCGCGCCCTCCCAGGTGGCATGTGTGCCGCGGTCAGCACCGCAGGGAGAATACATCGAGACCGATGTATTGGTAAGTCGAAGTATCAAAGCTTCGATGTACAGCGGCCATGCGAGAGAATGCGTGCATGCTGGAACTCGCCATCCTCGGATTCCTGTACGACGCGCCCCTGCACGGCTACGTCCTGCGCAAGCACATCGCCGCCTTGACCGGGCACGTGCGCCCCGTTGCCGAGAGCACGCTCTACCCCGCGATCAAGCGGCTGGAGAAGGCCGGCCTGCTGGCGCGGGCCACGGAGCCCGGTTCCGTGGCCGCGCCGCGCCACGTGCTGACTCTCACCGAGGAGGGCAGGAGTGAGCTGCGCCGCCGCCTCGCCGAACCGCCACAGCGCGACATCACCGACGAGAACCGCTGGTTCACGGTGCTCGCCTTCCTCAGGCACCTCGACGACTCCGCCGCCCAGGCGACGGTGCTGCGACGCAGGCTCACGTTTCTGCAGGAGCCGGCGAGCTTCTTCTACGAGGGCGACCGGCCGCTGCGCGCCGAGGAATTGGACGATCCGTTCCGACGCGGCATCCTCACCATCGCGCGGGCCACGAGCCACGCCGAACTCATCTGGCTGCGCGACACCATCGAGTCACTCGAAGCAGCAGGCTGCCGTTGAGGTGTGACGTGACGGGCGGACACCGGCGCGGTACCGAGTAGCGGGGAAGCCGCGCGAGCCCCTCAGGGCGCTTCACTGCAGCACCCCTCTTCTGCCGTCGAAGTTCCAACTCTACGTTGAACAGCAGCAGATGGACCTTCGGATACGACACCACGTAGGGGGAAGGCGGTCCGCATGTTCACCAGGATCCGTACGTACGTCGCCAGATTCCAGGCCTCCGCGCGCACAGAGGCGGCCGTCAGTCGTGAAAAGCGCGCACACAACTTGTTCGAAGCCGCAGCGGCCTACATCTCGGCCTGCGCGGAGGACGACCAGGACGGAGCCGACGAGGCGGCGGCCTGGGTGTCACCGGAGGCGTTGTCGTTCGGGGTGAGCGAGCTGGCATGCCGGGCCGTCATAGCACTGGCCCGGGAGCGCGACGAGTCGCCACGCACGGTGGCCCGCGACCTCCTCGGGCTGCCGGTGACCTGACCGTCCGCGTCAGATCCGGCCGATTCGCCCGCTCCAGGGTGGATAACTGCAGGTCCGGCGCGGTCGGCTGTGATGACAAGCGCCTCACGTTCGCACTAAGGTGCGCGCCGTTGAACAAACGACAGGGGAGGCAGGGATGGCCGGGACGGACGAGGAGGCCGTCGCCGCAGCGGACGATGCGCTGTACGTGCTCACGGCGGTACTTCTGACGCCGGCGCAGTTTCCGAGCGTGCTGGGCGACGACTATCCGGAGGCCTGTGCGGCGCTCGATCTCGCGCCGCTCGCCGACGGATACGGCCTGGTGCTCGGCCAGGACGGCGGCGGTGCGCGGTGGACGGTCGTCATCGACGACGTCTCGCTGGTCGCCGTCGCGATCGCGTCCTGGGACTGCGGCATGGAGTACGACCTGTCACCCGACGAGCGCACCGTTGTGGCAGCAATGCCGGGCTGGCCCCTCGCGGTCGCCGTCGCCGCCCCGGGCGTGCCGGCGCCGCACGATCCCGCCCCAGAGGGGGCCGATGGCAGCCCGCTCTCGCCGCCGGACACCAGCCACTGGGGACCCGCCCAGCGGCGCCTGGGCGCCGACGAGATCGCACTGCAGTGGGCGGTCTGGCGGGAGCAGATCGACGACGCCGACTTCCCGACGTCGGGCGAGACCGCGGAGAAGGCCTCGGACGCCGCGCTGGACGGCGGGGCAGGTAGCGCCCCGACCCACCTCGGGATCCGTCGCGTCCTGGCGGAGGCGCGGGCGTACGTGGACACGCCGCCGCCTCTGGGCCGGGTCCGCTCGTCGTTCGCACCGGGTGACGCCCGGACCCTGCGCGCCGACGGTCCCGGCTGGTCGATGGTGGCCCGCACCGACGACATCGCGTTCGTCCTGCTCGACGAGGAGCCCGGCGAGGTCCTGCCGGTGGGCCGGGGCCCGGAGCTGCCCGGCCTGCTGGAGGCGCTCGACAAAATGGCCGTGCGGCCCAGCTGAGCCCGCGTGGGCCGCGCCCTGAGCCGGCACAGGGACCGCTTTCCGCCCTCGCTTCGCTGCGGGCCAGGTATGCGCACCTGTCCCGGCGATGCGGGACGTGGCCGGCGGGACGGTGTCTGGCGGGAGATCCCAACAGCGCTGGGGGATCCCGGCAGTCCCGGGGAGTGTCGGCGCCCCGGGGAGTGCCGGCGAGTGCCGGCGAGTGCCGGCGGCCTCAGGGAGCTCCGGCAGTCCCAAGGCGCGCCCAGTCCCAGTTCGCCGTCCGCGCCCTGTGTTGACACACCATCGCCGCGTACGGCTCGATGTGGTCCCAACCCATGGATGACATCGGCTCCGGCTACCACCATGAGGCACCCCGCACTCGTGTCAACGCCCGGAGGCTGCCATGCGCCTGTCCCGAAGTGCTCCGCTCCTTGCGGCCACCGTCATGGCGGCGGCCCTCGCCTCGCCCGCTCCGGCCGGTGCCACGGCAGCCGACAGCGATCACTGTGCCCGCCAGGAGCAGGCCCGGGTGCCGGGCGCGGCCTTCCAGCAGAGCGCCTGTCTCACGGACCTGACGACCACGGGCCTGGCCGGCACCCCGTACACGGACATGGCGGACCAGGCAGGCCTGACGGCGGGCGCCACCCGCTCCCCCTCCGGCGTGCCCGGGTTACAGATCGACGGATACTTCCCGGACAGCTCGCACTTCAACGGCACGCACGGCTGGCGGCACGACGCGCAGTTCGTGATCCGGCTGCCAGACCGCTGGAACGGCGGTCTCGTCGTCACGGGTGCACCGGGAACACGCAGGCAGTACTCCACGGACAAGGCGATCTCGGACCGTGTACTGGCACAGGGCTACGCGTACGCCGCGACCGACAAGGGCAACAGCGGAACGGACTTCTACCGCGACGGAGCCCGGCCCGGCGACGCGGTCGCCGAATGGAACACCCGGACCACACAACTCACCCGGGCCGCCCGGCGCGTAGTGGCCCGGCGCTACGGCCACGCCCCACGCCGGACGTACATGACCGGCATGTCCAACGGCGGCTACCTCACGCGCTGGCAGCTGGAGAACCATCCCGAGCTGTACGACGGCGGCGTGGACTGGGAAGGCACTCTGTGGACGGCACAGGGCCCCAACCTGCTCACCTCCCTCCCCACGGCCGTGGCGTGGGCGCTCGGCTCAGCCCGGGACGAAGACCTGTACAAGGTGGGCTTCTCCCGCGAGTCCGCATTCCTCTGGCCGTACTACGCGAAGGCCTACTGGGGCGTCACGCAGAAGATCTACCGCGCCGAGTTCGATCCCGCCTATGCCCCCGACTGCCCCGGGCCGTCGGCCGGGACGAGCACAGAGGAGATCCTCGCGCCCTGCGCCGCCGACGCCGCCTACGCCTACGCGTCGCGGCCGGCAGGCGTCCGGCACGCCGTGGCCGAGGTGGCTCTGACGGGACGGATCGGCAAACCGTTGATCACCCTGCACGGCGACCTCGACGCACTGCTGCCCCAGGCCGCGGACTCGGACGTGTACGCGCGCATGATCGACGCGCGTGGACGTGGATCACTGCACCGCTACTACACGGTCCGGGGAGGCACCCACGTCGACGGGCTGTACGACGTCTATCCGGACCGGCTCCGCCCGATCCTGCCGTGCTACCGCGCGGCGTTCGACGCGCTGGTCTCCTGGGTCGAGCGGGGCACCCCGCCGCCCGCGGACCGTACCGTCGGCAGGCCCGCGAGCGGCGATGTGGTCGACTCCTGCACCCTGGACCAGGACACGTCGACGCGATAGCCCCGTCAGCGGCCGAGTTCCTTGCGCGTCACACGCCGCAGCCTGCGGCGCTGTGAGGGGTCCAACGTGAGATACGCGGCCGCGGGGATTCCCAGCATGATCAGGATCGCCGCCCACCAGGGCAGCCATATCAGCAGGATGAGCCCGACCGCCACACCACCTGCGGCGATCTTGGCGTTCTTCGACATGAGCGTCGCCTCCTTCGCGGCCGCTGCCGGCCTCTGTCCTGAGAACGGGCCCACGCTTCCAGCGGTTCCGGACCACGCCCCTGAGACGTCCCTGATGCTCAACCCTTACTTGTCCCTGAGGGGCCCTGCCCGCCCCTCATTCGAACACTGCGTGAAGTTACTCAGGTCACAGCGTAACCAGCGGCGACGGTCAGCGACAGTCGGCCATGCACGGCGACAGTGGCCCGCGGTGGCAACGACGCACCCCGACGACTGGACGACGCTCCCGGTACACCGGACGGCCACATCACGTTCCTTCAGGGCCTCAAATCTTGCTGTGATCAACGGAGTTGCTCTCAGGAGGCCTCATGTCCCCGCACGTCAACGGTCGTCGCCGCGTCCATGGTTCCCTCGCGGCGGGACTGCCTCTGGCCGTGGTGGCCGCCCTCGCGGTGGCTGGTACGGCTGTGGCGTCGTCGCCCGGAGACGCGCGCGTGATGCGCACCGCGACGCTCGAGGACATTCCCCTCGGCGAGTTCAGCAACGGACTGCTGCCCGGCAGCGTGGACGACGACCGGGGCGTGAAGCTCGGTGGCATCGGCAGCGACATCTACCCCGCGGGTCGTGAGGGCGAGTACTGGACGGTGACCGACCGCGGGCCCAACGGCCAGATCACGGTGGACGGCCGGAAGCGCCGTACGTTCCCGGTGCCGGGTTTCGACCCGGCGATCGTGAAGATCCGGGTGTCCAAGGACACCGTCGAGGTCATCGACGCGACCCCCCTCACCACCTCCTCCGGCAAGGCCGTCACCGGGCTGCCCGATCAGAAGGGCCGTGACGAGGCGCCGTACACCTACGACGCCGGGACGCCGCTGCCGTACGACCCGAACGGGGTGGACACCGAGGGCATCGTGCGGGCCGCGGACGGGACCTTCTGGCTCGTCGACGAGTACGGACCCTCGCTGATCCATGTCTCCGCGCGCGGGAAGGTACTCAGCCGCTACGTGCCCAAGGGGCTGAACCTGACCGGCACCGACTACCCGGTCGTCGAGGCGTTGCCCTCCGTCCTGCTGCACCGGAAGATCAACCGCGGGTTCGAGGGGCTGACCCAACTTCCCGACGGCGACCTCGTGATGGCGCTGCAGAGCCCGCTGTCCCTGCCGGACTCGGACGCCGGCAACGCCTCACGCACGACCCGTCTGCTGCGGTTTTCACCGGGGAAGGAAGCGGTCACCGCCGAGTACGCGTACCGGTTCGACCCGGTGAACGTGGTCGACCCGAGCGAGAACGACACGTCCGAGCTCAAGATCTCCTCAGTGGTGGCCGTGGGCCGCGACCGGCTGCTGGTCGAGGAGCGCACCGACAAGACGGCCCGACTGCAGATGGTGGAACTGGGGCACGAGGCGGACATCCTCGGCGGCCCCTGGGACGACGACACCACTTCTCCGTCACTGGAGCAGCTGGCCGACCCGGCGGCCGCGGGCGTCCCCGTCCTCGCCAAGCGACTCGTCGTCGATCTGGGGACAGTGAGCGGCGTGCCCGGGAAGATCGAAGGCATCGCGCGCGTGGACCACGACACGCTTGCCCTCATCAACGACAACGACTTCGGGATGACGGACGGCGCGGGAGCCTTCGACGCACACGGGCGTCTCATCGACAGCGGGATCGAGACGACGGTGACGTACGTGCGCCTGCCGCACGGCATCTGACCACGGGCGACTTCAGGGCGGTTCCCGCGGACGAACACCGAGGGCCGGACGGCACTCGGCACCCGGCGAGCGGCCAGACAGCGTCATGCGTGTCTGCCGTACTCCGTGTCCGGCCGACGCCACGCGCGCGTGGGGCGGCAGTGAGGACAGCCGCCTCACGCGCGCGCGTGTGGTCAGCTCCGTGCGCCCAGGAGGTGATCCATGGCCAGCTGGTCGAGCCGTTCGAAGGCCATCCCGCGCGCGGCCGCCGCCTCGACGTCGAACTCCTCGAAGACCGCACGGTCGGCGAGCAGCGCCTGCAGGCCGTCCGCCGCCGTCGGCTGCGCCAGCTCGTCGAGGCGCGAGGCGCGCAGCGCCTCCTGGACCTCCGGATCGGCGCGGAAGGCTGCGGCACGCTCCTTCAGGATGAGGTAGTTGCGCATGCAGCCGGCCGCCGATGCCCACACGCCGTCGAGATCCTCGGTCCGCGGCGGCTTGAAGTCGAAGTGGCGAGGCCCGTCGTAACCGGCGTGCTCCAGCAGATCGACCAGCCAGAAGGCGGCGCGCAGGTCACCGGCGCCGAAGCGCAGGTCCTGGTCGTACTTGATGCCGGACTGGCCATTGAGGTCGATGTGGAAGAGCTTGCCCGCCCACAGAGCCTGCGCGATGCCATGCGGGAAGTTCAGCCCGGCCATCTGCTCGTGGCCCACCTCGGGATTGACGCCGTACAGCTCCGGCCGCTCCAGGCGTTCGATGAACGCCAGGGCGTGGCCGACGGTGGGCAGCAGGATGTCGCCGCGCGGCTCGTTCGGCTTGGGCTCGATGGCGAAGCGCAGGTCGTAACCCTGGGACGTGACGTACTCGCCCAGGAGGTCGAAGGCCTCCTTCATCCGGTCCAGGGCAGCGCGTACGTCCTTGGCGGCTCCGGACTCGGCACCCTCGCGGCCACCCCAGGCGACGTAGGTCTTCGCGCCGAGTTCGGCCGCCAGGTCGATGTTGCGGATCGTCTTGCGCAGCGCGTAGCGGCGGACGTCGCGGTCGTTGGCGGTGAACGCGCCGTCCTTGAAGACAGGGTGTGTGAACAGGTTGGTGGTGGCCATCGGCACCTTCAGGCCGGTTGCGTCGAGGGCTTGGCGGAAGCGCTTGATGTGCGATTCGCGCTCGGCGTCCGAGGAATCGAAGGGGATCAGGTCGTCGTCGTGGAACGTCACTCCGTGGGCCCCGAGTTCCGCGAGCCGCTGCACCGTCTCGACCGGGTCGAGGGCCCGGCGGGTGGCCTCGCCGAACGGGTCCCGGCCCTGCCAGCCGACGGTCCACAGGCCGAAGGTGAACTTGTCCTCGGGGGTGGGCTGGTAGCTCATTCCACGGCTCCTCACTCGCTTACGACTTGTCGTACGACCACGACGCCAACTACGGCTTCGGCAACTGCGATGCCATCCATGACTTCGGCGTCGCCATCGACTGCTGCGACCATTTCGTCATGGCGGTTTACAAATTAGTCTGCGGTCGCATCTGTGGGAAGAGAGCAAGATGTCCGCGACGGGTGACGTTCTGGCCGCCATCCCTGGACGCACCGAAAACGCCAGGTCGGTTCCCGCGAGCCATGGAAAAGGGAGTGCCCGATGTCAGCAGCCGAGGGTCCGCTCGTCGTCGGCGTGGACACGTCCACGCAGTCCACCAAGGTCCTGGTCGTCGACGCTGCCACCGGTCAGGTCGTCGCGAGCGGCCGGGCGCCGCACACTGTGTCCTCCGGGGCGGGCCGGGAGAGCGACCCACGCCAGTGGTGGGACGCCTTCCGCGAGGCGTTGCGTCAGTGCGGGGAGCCGGCTCATGAGGCCGCCGCGATGTCGATCGGCGGCCAGCAGCACGGCCTGGTCACCCTGGACGGGGAGGGCGAGCCGGTGCGTCCGGCCTTGCTGTGGAACGACGTGCGCTCCGCACCGCAGGCGCAGCGTCTCACCCGGGAACTGGGTGGACCACATGCCTGGGCGGAGCGCATCGGCAGCGTGCCCGGCCCGTCGTTCACGGTCACCAAGTGGGCGTGGCTGGCCGAGCACGAGCCGGACGCGGTCCGCGCCACGAAGGCGGTACGACTCCCCCACGACTACCTCACCGAGCGCCTGACCGGGCAGGGCACGACCGACCGCGGCGACGCCTCCGGCACCGGATGGTGGGCTTCCGGCACCGAGGCGTACGACGAGGAGACCCTCGCGCACGTGGGACTCGACCCCGCACTGCTGCCCCGTGTGGTGGGGCCGGGCGAAGTGGCGGGCACCGTGCGCGACAGCCACGATCTGCCGTTCTCCAAGGGCACCCTGGTGGCGCCGGGAACCGGCGACAACGCCGCGGCGGCACTGGGCCTCGGGCTGCATCCCGGCACACCGGTGCTGAGCCTGGGCACGTCGGGCACCGTGTACGCCGTATCGCGGCGCCGTCCCGCCGACCCGACCGGCACCGTCGCCGGCTTCGCCGATGCGCACGGTGACTGGCTGCCGCTCGCCTGCACTCTGAACTGCACCCTCGCGGTCGACCGCATCGCCGCCCTGCTGGGCTTGGACCGTGAGGCGGTCGATCCCACCGCCTCCGTCACCCTGCTGCCGTACCTCGACGGCGAACGCACCCCGAACCTGCCGGATGCCTCCGGCCTGCTGCACGGGCTGCGCCACGACACGACGGCCGGGCAGCTCCTGCAGGCCGCGTACGACGGTGCCGTCCACTCGCTGCTCGACGCCCTGGACCTGGTGCTCGACGAGGACGCGGACCGGAGCACGCCGCTGCTGCTGATCGGCGGCGGGGCCCGGGGCGCCGCCTGGCAGCAGACGGTGCGGCGCCTGTCGGGTCGGCCGGTCCAGGTTCCGGAGGCGCAGGAGTTGGTCGCGCTCGGCGCCGCGGCGCAGGCGGCCGGACTGCTGACCGGCGAGTCCCCGGCCGCGGTCGCCCGCCGCTGGAACACAGCCGCCGGTCCGGTGCTGGAGGCGATGGAGCGGGACGAGGCGGCGCTGGCCCGGATCGCCGGCGTAATCTCCGACGCGGCCCCGCTGCTGGGTCGCGCGACGGATGCCCACTGACCGAGGACGGACCCGGACGCATGACCGCACCACCGCACGAGAACCGTCCATCCGGAAGGGCAAGCGCACATCTGCCCCCGTCGTACGACGACCGCCCACCCGGGTCGGGGCGTGCGCTGCCCGACACCCAACAGGGCATACGCCGCCGCAACCTGGCGCGGGTCATGCACGCCGTCAGCGCCGAGGGACCGCTGTCTCGTGCCTCGGTGGCCACACGCATCGGCCTGACTCGGGCTGCGGTGTCCACGCTCGTCGACGAGCTGATCCGCTGGGGGCTCCTGGAGGAACTGGGTCCGGAACGACCCGGACGGGTGGGGCGGCCAGGGTCGGCGCTCGCCGTCAGCGGGCACGGTCCGGCCGGGATCGGGGCGGAGATCGGCGTCGACCACCTCGCGGTGTGCGCGGTCGATCTGCGCGGCGAGGTCAGCGCACGGGCGGTGCGCCACGGCGCCAACAGGGGTCGCGCTCCCTCACCGGTGATCGAGGAACTCACCGCGCTGGTACGCCAGGTGGTCGCCGAGGCCGCGGGCGAGGGGCTGTGGGCCGCAGGGCTGGCCGTCGCCGTGCCCGGCCTGGTGGCGCGCGACGCCCGTACGGTCGTACGCGCCCCGAACCTCGACTGGCACGACACGGACCTCGGCGCCCTACTGCCCGCCGACCTGCCGCCGGCCGTGGACAACGAGGCCAACTTCGGCGCCCTCGCGGAACTCTGGCTCGGCAAGCACACTCCTCGGAACTTCCTGCACGTGTCGGCCGAGATCGGCATCGGTGCCGCGGTCGTCGTGGACGGACGGCTGTTGCGCGGGACAAGGGGGTTCGCGGGCGAACTGGGCCACGTCCCCGTCTGGCCGGACGGGCCTCGCTGCCGGTGCGGCGGGCGCGGATGCCTGGAGCAGTACGCCGGTGAGGAAGCGGTGCTGCGTGCGGCGGGCGTTGAGCGGGGCGAGGACCCGGCAGGTCCGGTGGGGCTGCTCGCCCACCGCGCCGAGGACGGTGACGAGGGTGTACGGCGGGCCCTGCGCGGCGCCGGTACGGCCCTCGGCATCGCTCTGACCGGTGCGGTCAACCTGCTCGACCCCGAGTCCGTCGTGCTGGGCGGTGCGCTGGCCGGGCTCGCGCCGTGGCTTCTGCCGTCGCTGGCACATGAGTTGGCGCAGCGGACCGCGGGGCCGGCCTGTCCCGTTTCAGTCTCCCGGCTCGGCCCCGAGGGCTCGCTCCTGGGCGCCGCGCACTCCGTCGTACGGGCCGTCCTCGACGATCCGGCATCGGTGGCCGAACGCGCCTGACCGAGGATTCCTGCTGCCGGTCCGAGGCCCGCCGAGGGCGTGGAGGACGCCGAGGTCGTCGGGCGACGTCAAGACTTCTCACCCGATCGGGTGGCCGAGTTTTCCACAGTTCAGGCGTCGTCCACCGAACCACCGCGCACCCTTCTGTCCAACCCGCAAGCGCCGTACCGTGATTCACGTGAGGCGCAGCCGCCGGCCCATGTCCGGCGGGGAATGTGTGTCCGGGTGGACGAGGGGGTTCACACATGTCGGGGGAAACGACTGGGGAGACGACTGGAACATTGCGGCGCGACGCCATCGGGCTGCGCGAGGTCCTGTTCCAGAGCATCACTGCCATGGCGCCCGCCGCGGCGGTCGCCGCGTCCATTCCGTCGGGCGCGGCCTTCGCGGGCGGCAGCCTGCCGCTGTCCGTACTGATCGCACTCGTGGCGTGCCTGTTCACGGCGTCCTGCGTGGCCGAGTTGGCGCGGGAGTTACCTGCGGCGGGCTCGGTCGCCACCTATGCGGCACAGGGGCTGCATCCCGCCGTGGGTTTCCTCGTCGGCTGGGGCTATGTGTTCGTCGAGGCGCTGGTACCACCGCTGCTGCTCCTGCAGCTGGGGTTCACCACGGCGGGTACCCTGCATCAGGAGTGGTCGTCGTATCCGGCCGACCTGTGGTGGCCGTGGTCGCTGGCGGGTGCCGCCGTGATCGCCGCCGCCGGTTACCTCGGCGTCCGGGCCTCGGCCCGTTTCGGCACCGTTCTCGGTGTCTTCGAGGTCCTCGTCTTCCTCGTGTTCGCCGTATGGCTCATCGGTAAGGCCGGCAGCCACAACACCCTTTCGGTGTTCGGTACTTCGCACACCCCCAAGGGGCACGAGGGCGTCAGCGGCGTCTTCGCCGGGTCCGTCTACACGGTGCTGGCGTTCGCCGGTTTCGAGGCGGCCGCTCCGCTCGCCGAGGAGACGCGCGAGCCCCGCCGGACGATGCACCGCGCGGTACTGGGTGCGGCCCTCGGCATCGGTCTGTTCTACGTGGTCACGACATACGCGATGACGGTCTACTTCGGCCCTGACCGCTTCGCGGCGTTCGGGGCGTCGGGTGGAGCGTCCTGGGACGGAGTCGCACGGGCGTCGTTCGGCCTGTTCTGGGTGCTGGTGTTCCTGGCGGTGGTCAACTCGACCATCGCCAACGCCAACGCGTGCGCCAACGTCTCGACGCGTACGGCCTTCGCACTGGCCCGCATCCGCGTCCTGCCCCGGTTCCTCGCCGTGCTCCATCCCCGGTACCGCTCCCCCGTGGCAGGCATCGCGGTGCAGACCGTCGTAGCGGTCGGCGCCGTGCTGGGACTCGGTTTCGGCTACGACCCGGTGACCGCGTTCCTGCTCCTCGCCACGGTGATCGTCACGGTGGTCGTCGGCGTCTACATCGTCGTGAACCTCGCCTGCGCGGGCTACTTCCTGCGCCGCGGCCGCGAGTCCTTCAAGGTCGTACGGCATCTGCTGTTGCCGCTGCTGGGCATCGGGGCGTTCGTTCCCGCCCTGCTGACCGCGGCCGGACTGCCGGTGTTCGACTTCGTGAGCGAACTGACCCCGCCGGTGTCGTACGCCGGTCCCGTCGTCGGTGTCTGGATGGCGGCCGGAGTCGTGGTGCTCGTGGTGCTGATGCGGCGGCATCCCGACCGAATAGCCGACACCGCCCGCGTCCACATCGAAGAGCCCGCCTCAACGGGCCCGGTGCGCAACGGAGTGGCCCCGCGATGACGGCCTGCCTCGTTCAAGGCAGCAGCCCGGCGATGACCGACCACCAGCGGAATGGAGCGATGCAACGATGACCGACCGGCACATCCTGACGGTGCGCCCCGAACCGGGCGAGTACGCGTGGACATTCGGTGGCGCACCCCCGGTGGCACGCATCGCGCCCGGCACGGTCCTCGACCTCTACACGGAGGACTGCTTCGCCGGCCGGGTGCGGTCCGAGAAGGACCTCGTGTCCGAGGTGTGCGAGTTCCCGTTCCTGAACCCGCAGACCGGTCCCTTCCACATCGAGGGCGCGGAGCCGGGCGACACGGTCGCCGTGCACTTCGTGTCGATCGAACCGGCCCGGGACTGGGCCGCGTCGACCACCGTGCCCCTGTTCGGCGCGCTCACCTCGACGCACGCCACGGCCACGCTGCAACCTCCCCTTCCGGAGACCGTGTGGATCTGGCAGCTGGACCGTGTTCGGCGCACCGCGCTGTTCCGGGCACATGCCAGCGACATCGAGGTCGAGTTGCCCCTCGATCCGATGCACGGCACGGTCGGCGTGGCGCCCGCCAACCTGGAGGTGCGCTCGGCCCTCGTGCCCGACGCGCACGGGGGAAACATGGACACCCCCGAGATGCGGGCCGGGGTCACCTGCTACCTCGGGGTGAACGTCGAGGGGGCGCTGCTCAGCCTCGGTGACGGACACGCCCGGCAGGGTGAGGGCGAGACATGCGGCGTGGCCGTCGAATGCGCGATGAACACCGTGGTGATCGTCGAACTCCTCAAGCAGGTCGCCACTCCGTGGCCCCGTATGGAGTCGGACACGCACATCATCTCGACCGGCTCGGCGCGCCCCTTGGAGGACGCCTTCCGGATATCCCAGCTCGACCTGGTGCAGTGGCTGGTACGCGACTACGGGTTCGGGGAGCTGGACGCGTATCAGTTCGCAACCCAGGCGGTGGAATCGCCGTTGGCCAACGTGTGCGACACGAACTACACATGCGTAGCCAAGCTCCGCAAGGCATGGCTGCCCCCGCGCGAGACGTATCGCGGTGTACACGCCCAATTGTGTGAGGCTGCGCAGGCGCTCCGTCGGTAACCGCGCCAGAAGCGCCCGCCGTACCCCACTCTCGGCCCTAACCCCCACTCCCCACTCCCGAAGGGCCCCCACCATGGACCGGGCAAGATCGCTCCCCAGCAGACGTCTGCTCCTGAAGGGCGCGACCCTCGCCGCCATCCCGTATGCGTTGCTGCCCGACGCGCGGGCCGGTGCGCAGACTCAGTCCGTCGACTATCCAGCTGCGGAATGGAAGCCGGCCAGCACCTCCAACTTCACGGCCTCCATGCGCCCCGCCGCCCACACCCTCAACCGCGTGATCATCCACGTCACCCAGGCGGCCTATGCCACCACCCTCTCCATCTTCCAGAACCCGGCGAAGAAGGTGTCGGCTCACTACGTCGTGCGCTCCGCCGACGGGCACATCGCGCAGTGCGTGCGGGAGACCGACATCGCCTGGCACGCGGGGAACTGGGGCTACAACACCCGGAGCATCGGCATCGAGCACGAGGGCTGGGTGAAGCAGCCCTCCTACTTCACCGACGCCTTGTACGAGCAGTCGGCCAGGCTGACGGCGGCGATCTGCGCCAAGCACGGCATCCCTGCGGACCGCGAGCACATCATCGGGCACTACCAGGTGCCGGGCACCAATCACACCGATCCGGGGCCGAACTGGGACTGGGACCGCTACATCAGAATGGTCAACTTCATCGGATAGGACACCGTGAGGAGGTGAACCGGCCGCAACCGTTGCGACCCGGGCTGTCGTTGCCCCTGTCGGGATGAGAGTGCTCGAAACGGTTGTCCGCGCGAACACCCCGAGTGACGATGTCCTCGTCCGCATCGCCGTCCGGGGAGGCCGAGTTGACCGATCCGTGGGTGGCCCTCGAACCGGGGACCGACCCTGCTGAGCGCGTACAGGTGCTGCGCCGTGCGCACGAGACGTTCACCACGGCGGGCACCGTGCCACGGCCGGTGCGGTCGGTGGTGGCGGAGTCGTGGCGGCGTTCCGCCCGGGCGGGTGTGGGGCCGGAAGGCTCCGCGCGCGTGGAACTCACGGACGGCGACCTCGGCGCCTACCGCGCGGAACACCCGCTGGCCCGGGTGATGCCGCTGTTCCGCGAGTTGCTGGGGACGTTCGCCGCGGACGGCGAGCATCTGCTGGCCGTGTGCGACGCGCAGGGCAGGATGCTGTGGGTCGAGGGCCATCCGGTGACCCGGCGCAGGGCGGACCGGATGAACTTCGTCCCCGGCGCGCGCTGGGCGGAGAGCTCGGTGGGGACGAACGCGCCGGGCACGGCGGTCGCCGTCGACCGGCCGGTGCAGGTGTTCGCGGCGGAGCACTTCATCCGCCGGGTGCAGCCGTGGACGTGCGCGGCCGCGCCGGTGCACGATCCGCGCACTGGCCGGGTGCTCGGTGCCGTGGACATCACGGGCGGCGACGGGCTGGCACACCCGCACAGCCTGGGCTTCGTACAAGCGGTGGCACGTGCGGCCGAGTCCCAGCTCGCGCTGCTCGCGCCACCCAGGCCGGCCGACGCCGCGCCCGGCCTGATGGCGCTGGGCCGTGACGAGGCCCAACTCTCGCTGAACGGGCGCCGGATCAGGCTCAGTCGTCGGCACAGCGAGCTCCTCGTGCTGCTGACTCGCCATCCGCAGGGGCTGACCGGCGACGAGTTGCTGTGCGCGCTGTACGAGGACGAGTCGGTGACGCCGGTGACGCTGCGCGCCGAACTGGCTAGGCTGCGCAGGGTGCTCGGTCCGGGGCTGCTCGCGTCGCGGCCGTATCGGCTGACGGCTCCGGTCGAGTCCGATGTCGCCGTCGTCGAGCGGCGTCTGGAGGCGGGCGCGATCACCTCGGCCGCGGCGGCGTACACGGGCCCGCTGCTGCCCGGCTCCCAGGCCCCGGCGGTGGTGCGGCTCAGGCGACGCCTCGCCGATGGCCTGCGCGCGGCGCTGATCGCCCGCCGTGATCCCGACCTGTTGGCGGACTGGGCGCACGCGCCCTGGGGCGGGGACGACCTGGCGGTGTGGCAAGCGCTGGCGGCGGTCCGGCCGACGGCACCGGTGCGGGCGCGGCTGGCGGGTCTGGAGTCCGAACTGGCGGCGCCCGCGCACCGGATGCCGCGCTGACCGGCTGGCCGTCCCACCGGTCGCGCAACGCGGTTGCAACGTCCGCCGTCCTACCCTCCCGGTCAGAGCTGCCCAACGGCGGGCAGCGCTTCACCGGGAGGCAGACCAGCATGACCCGTTACGCGGCGCCCGGCACCGAGGGCGCGATCGTCTCCTACCAGCCCCGCTACGACCACTTCATCGGCGGTGAGTACGTGCCGCCGGTCCGGGGGCAGTACTTCGAGAACCCGTCGCCGGTGAACGGGCAGCCGTTCACCGAGATCGCGCGCGGCACCGAGGAGGACGTGGAGCGGGCGCTCGACGCGGCGCACGCGGCCGCTCCCGCCTGGGGCCGTACGTCGGTGACGGAGCGCTCCGACATCCTGCTGAAGATCGCCGATCGCATGGAGGCCTACCTCGAGCCGCTGGCGGTCGCCGAGAGCTGGGAGAACGGCAAGCCGGTGCGGGAGACGCTGGCGGCCGACATCCCGCTCGCCATCGACCACTTCCGCTATTTCGCGGGCGTGATCCGCGCACAGGAGGGTTCGCTGAGCGAGGTCGACGACGACACGGTGGCGTACCACTTCCACGAGCCGCTCGGGGTCGTCGCGCAGATCATCCCGTGGAACTTCCCGATCCTGATGGCCACATGGAAGCTGGCGCCCGCTCTCGCAGCAGGCAACGCGGTCATCATCAAGCCGGCCGAGCAGACCCCGGCCTCCATCCACTACTGGATGAGCCTGGTCGCGGACCTGCTGCCGCCGGGTGTGGTGAACATCGTCAACGGCTTCGGCGTGGAGGCGGGCAAGCCGCTGGCGTCGAGTCCTCGGGTGGCGAAGGTCGCGTTCACCGGCGAGACGACGACGGGGCGGCTGATCATGCAGTACGCCTCCGAGAACATCAAGCCCGTCACGCTGGAGCTCGGCGGCAAGTCCCCCAACATCTTCTTCGACGATGTCTGGGCACACAACGACGACTTCCGCGACAAGGCCCTCGAAGGCTTCACGATGTTCGCGCTCAACCAGGGCGAGGTGTGCACCTGCCCGTCGCGCGCGCTCGTCCAGAGCGGCCACTACGCCGAGTTCATGGAGGCGGCGGTCGCCCGCACTCGCCTGATCAAGCCGGGGCACCCCCTCGACACCGACACCATGATCGGCGCCCAGGCCTCCAACGACCAGCTGGAGAAGATCCTCTCCTACCTGGACATCGGCCGCCAGGAGGGTGCGAAGGTCCTCACGGGCGGCGAGCGCGTCGAGTACGGCGGCGAGTTGAAGGGCGGTTACTACGTCCAGCCGACCATCTTCGAGGGCGACAACCGCATGCGGATCTTCCAGGAGGAGATCTTCGGTCCGGTGGTCTCGGTGACCCCCTTCGACGACTTCGACGACGCGATCAAAATCGCCAACGACACGCTGTACGGTCTCGGTGCCGGCGTGTGGACGCGCGACATCAACACCGCGTACCGAGCGGGCCGTTCCATCCAGGCGGGCCGCGTCTGGACCAACTGCTACCACGCGTACCCCGCGCACGCGGCGTTCGGCGGCTACAAGCAGTCCGGGATCGGCCGCGAGACGCACAAGATGATGCTGGAGCACTACCAGCAGACCAAGAACATTCTTTGTTCTTACAGCGCTCAGAAACTTGGCTTCTTCTAGAGCCTAAAGTCGGTTGCCTGGAGGCTTTGTTGCGCTCCAGGCAATCCGACACAGACCCTACCCTGTGTAATCAGTCGAGTCTTTCGCGTTACCGTCTGACATCCAAGGGAGATTCTCCCGGACCAGTCGCGGACCAAACGGCGCTGAAGGACATCACCCCACGAGCCGCCCGCTCATGAGCGCCGCGAGTCCATGAGAACCACAGCCACCCCAATAAGCCAGGCAGCGAGCACCGCCTCCTGGCACCGCATCAGATTGAATGCCGGGCGTGCGTCACAGGCGTCACTCGCGCGTCAAAATTTCGCCCCTGCAGGTCAGGACTTCTTTTCGGCGGCCACGAGAGCGTCCCCCCGCACAACGCAAGGCGCAGCGCTCGGATCAGCAGGAACGGCGCTTCCACGATGAGGCACCGGATCAGTCGACTGCCAGGATGGTGACGTGGTTGGCCACCGCCAGACCACCCATGTTGTGCACTGCACCGATCCGCGCGTTTTCGATCTGTACGCCGGGAAAGGTTCCAGTCAGCTGCATCGCCACCATTACGTGCTGGGAGACACCCGTTGCACCAACCGGATGCCCCTTCGACTTCAGACCACCCGAGGGGTTCACCGGCAGCTCACCGCCCGGAAGCACCGATCCGTCGGCCAGCGCACGCCGGCCCTCGACGCACCCTGCGTGGACGGCCGACCCGGCGGCCTGGTCTCCGCCGACGCGTGGCTGCAGAAGTGGGTTCCCCTGATCACTTCCTCCCCCGCCTTCAAGGAGGACGGGATGCTGGTGATCACCTTCGACGAGTCGGACGGTCCGCAGGAGGACGCGAGCGCCTGCTGCGGCGAGGGCCCCGCCCCGAACGCCGCGCTGCCCGGCATCACCGGCCTCGGTGGCGGCCGAACGGGCGCTCTCGTGCTCTCGCCCCATACGAAGCCGGGCACCTGGAGCAGCACGCCGTACAACCACTACTCGCTGCTGGCCAGCATCGAGGACCAGTTCGGCCTGCCGTACCTGGGCTACTCCGGCCGGCAGGGCCTGAACCACTTCGGCACCGATGTGTTCAACGCGGGTATGTGAAGTGCCCGTTCATGCCCTCCGGCGAGAGCAAAGGCCCTCGCCGGGTACCAGCGGCAGAGGGTCGGGGGCAGCTGTACGGTGTTCCCGCTTCGAGGCCCGACCGCAAGGTCGGGCCCTGCCCTTGCCGGAAGAAACCAACCAGCGCCTTGCCATGCGGTCAGTCAGCGCACTCCTCAACGGTGCCCCAGCGCGTGAACTCCGCTCCCGAAGCTCCGGACCACGCAATAGGCGAACCGGGTGTACAGCCAGGCGCTTCCCTCAACCCGCCGCTTGCTGAGCAAGCTCTCACAGACCCGCCCGGCCACCATGTCGGACCACTCGTCGATCTGTTGCCGGCTCCAATCGACGTGGTTGTTCCACACATACATGGCCGACGTCTTGTCGAACCCGACAGCGATGTCGTCGGTGTCCTCGATCTTCTGTACGCCCAGCTCCGCGGCGGACACGTTGGTTGCCCCCAGAAGGTCATTCATCACCGTGTCCGCGAACCGGATCTCGGACTGGTCGCCACTCGGCCGTGTCGCCTCCGTGTAGCCGGTCATGTCCGGCGTCCAGCTTCCGTCATCGGCGGGAGCGTCTTGCTGGTCCGCGGCTGTCATGCATGTGGTGTTGGTGGTGAAGTCATCAACCCATGACACATGCGGTGCCCTGCCCGTCGTCTGGTCGACCATCACATATGTGCGGTACGGCAGGTCGGGGTGGAGCCGGATCACCACATCCTGGAGCGTCTGACACATCGCGGTGGCAACCTCGGTCTCGGTGTACATCCTTCCGTCTTCGTCGCCCTTCAGCGTGTATTTTGGAGAGAGTCCTTGCCGGCCTACAGCACATTTGACACCGACACCGCTGTCCTTCCCCTCAAGGTCGTCATCAGTGGCGGCTTCGGGGCTGGCAAGACAACCTTCGTCGGTGCCGTCAGCGAGATAACTCCGGTGCGCACGGAAGAAGACCTCACCGAGGCGAGCGTCGGCACCGACCATCTCCGTGGTGTCGAACAGAAAACCGCCACCACCGTCGCTCTCGACTTCGGCCGGATCACGCTGCCATTGCCGCCGATCCGCGTCCAGTTGCAGCTGTTCGGCACTCCCGGTCAGGACCGCTTCTGGTTCATGTGGGACGACCTCGCCCGCGGCTCCATCGGCGCGATCGTGCTGGCTGACACCAGGCGTCTCGTTGACTGCTTCGCTGCTGTGGAGTTCTACGAGCAGCGCGGCCAGCCGTTCATCGTCGCCGTCAACGAGTTCGACGGCGTCCACCAGTACACGGAGCAGCAGGTACGCGATGCCATCCGGCTGAGCGAGCACGTCCTGCTGATCTCGTGCGACGTGCGTCTTCGAGCCTCCGCGAAACAGGTGCTGATCCCCCTCATCCACCACGCCCGCGAGCGGGCCCTCGCCACCGCCTCATCCGCTCCGACTCGTGAATCCGAGGAAGCCTGATGCCCACTTTTAACCCCACCAGCGGCCTCCACGACACCCCCGCCGACCCCGAACTCGCCCAGCGGAAGGCTTTGTTGCCGCACCTCGGGCTGGCGGAGGACCGTCCCGTCCAGCAGCTCGACGACCTCGCCCGTCGGCTCGCCGGGGCGACATCGGAACTGGTCGGCCACCAGGAACTCGGCACCATGGTCAACATCATCAAGGATGACCAGTACTTCGTCGGGCTCTACCTGCCCACCGCGACGACCGGCGCGAGTCATGCCAGCACGCCCCCCACCACCAGTCTGCGAACGATGCCCCACAGCGAGGGATGGTGCGTGCACACCCTGCAACGGCGCAGCTCCCTTCCCCTGGACAACGTTCTCGACATGCCGCGATGGTCCGGCAACACCGCCATCAGCAAGCTTCGCGTCAAGTCCTATCTCGGAACACCGCTCATCCACCGCCCTACGGGCATCAGCCTCGGCACCGTCTGCGCAATCAGCACCGTCGAGAACACGTGGGGCCGTGCAGGCGTCGACCTGATCAAGGACTTCGGGGAACAGGCACTCGACCTCATCGACATCATTACCGCCAACCACCAGCAGCAGACGCAGCCACATCTGCCGCCCATTCCAGTGCCGGCCAGCAGCTCGACACCGGCCACGCGGACGCACCACACCAGCGAGACGAACCGGCGCTGACCCGGTTTCGCCCCCACCCGGAAACCCGCGCGGCTGATCCGGCCGCCGTCCACCGTGCGATCTTCGCCCAGGGAGAGGGACATGACCACGCCGCTCCAACCCACCGCACCGCCACCAGCGCTCAGCCCCTACCTCACCGACCGGCACGAGCAGCTCTGGCGCGAGGTCGATGCCTTCGCGGCCGAGGATGTCGTCCCGCGCGTGAAGCGCATGGAAGCCGCACCTGGCCGGGTGGAGCACAAGATCGCCCAACTCATGTCCCAGCGCGGCTGGTTCGCCGTCACCATCCCACGCAGGCACGGGGGGCCTAGCGGCCGGACACGTCGCCAAAACGGTCTTGGTCCACCGGATCTCCCGGATATCGGCGGCGGCCGGGGCCATCCTGCAAGCCACATCGGAGGCATCGAGACCACCGCCAAACGGTCCGGCGGGGACTGGGTGATCACCGGCAGTAAAGCCCACGTCGGGAACTCGCATCTAGCTGGCGCGCACATCGTTCTGGCCCGCACCGCCGAACCCGGAGTCCCGACGAGCGCCGCGCTGACCGCGTTACTGGTCGAGTCCGGCCGCAAGGGTGTGACCGTCCGACGCCACATGCCCGGCCTCGGCCTGCACGGCTTCTCCCCGGCCGGCGCGCTCAGCCGCGCGGCTGGCCGAGGCCCAGGCCCGGGAGGCCATCACGCTCGCCGCCACCCCGCGTTACCCCACCAGCCCCGACGTGCAGCCGATCCACCTGCTCGCATCCAGCGGATCCCACCGGCTGGACCGGCTCACCGGCTGCGAGCCACGGCCCGACATACCGCCTGGCGGAGCTGGTCCGGTGGTGCGGTTTCATCGGATCAGCAGCTGCCGGCGTCGGGTTCGTGAGGTCGATGACGGCTCAGGATGGCCGGTGTCCGAGCCGAGTTCAGCGCGAACGGTCTGCTTCGGTGGACTGGGCGGAGATCTCCGCGGGCTCGGTGAGATGCTCCATGCGGCCGTCCGGCCGTGGGGAGTTCAGCCGTACGAAGCCGGGACGTGCGGCCAGCAGGCCGCACACGAGCTCGGGCACGACCAGCAGGAGCAGCAGCCAGATCGACACGTTCCAGCCGCCGGTGACGCTGTGCAGCACACCGAAGGAAAGCGGCCCGGACGCGGCGAGGAGATACCCACCGGACTGGGCCATGCCCGAGAGGCGCGCCGTGACCGTGGAATTGGGTGAGCGGAGATTGAGGAACGTGAGGGCGATCGGGAACGCGCTTCCCGTGGCGACCCCGAAGACTGCGATCCAGACCCATCCGGCCTGCGGGGCCAGGAGCAGGCCGCCGAGTCCGACCACCATCAGGGCGATCACACCGAGGACGAGCGGCCGCTGGTCGCGCAGGTGGGCGGCGACCACCGGAACGACGAAACCGAGGGGGATTCCGGTGATGATGATGGCCGAGTTCATCATCCCGGCGGTGGCGGGAGCGAGCCCGTGATCGTGCATGATCTCGGGAAGCCATGCCGTCAGCGTGTAGAACATCAGCGACGTCATGCCCATGAAGACCATCACGGACCACGCCAGCGGCGAGCGCAGCAGCGACCCCTTCTCCGCATGAGCCTCCGTCACGGCCTGCGCGTGAGCGTCTGTCCGGGCTTGCGCGTGAGCGGCGGACGTGGATACCGAGGCATGGGCGGTCTGCCGTTCCGGCGGTAGCCTCCGCCCGCGGAGCGCGAGCGGACCCCACACCAGGGCCGCGATCAGAGACGGGACCGCCCATGCGGCCAGGGCCGGCCGCCAGCCGCCCATGTGGTCCAGCGGGACGGCCAGGCCCGCCCCGGTGGCGCCGCCGACCGACAACAGCATCATCGACAGGCCGGTGAGCGATCCCACGCGGCGGGGGAACACGCGCTTGATGACCGCCGGTACCAGCACATTGCCCGTGGCCATCCCGGCCCCGGCCAGCACAGTGCCGGTGAACAGCGCCGCCTGGGCGGGGACGACGCGCAGCAGGAGCCCGCTTGTGATCACCACGAGCGCTACGGCGATCGCCGCCTCGGTGCCGATCCGGCGGGCGAGCACGGGGGCGAGCGCGGAGAAGATGCCCAGGCACAGCTCCGGCAGGGTGGTGAGCACGCCGACCTCGACGCCGGTGAGCCCGAACTGGTCCTGGAGCTCGGCCAGGAGCGGGGGAATGCCGGTGATGGCCGCCCGCAGGTTGAGGGTCAGCAGCACCAGACCGATGAGGTTCCAGATGGCTGTGAAACGAGTGATAGGGGGAGTCATTTCGCCTTCGTCCTACGCAGCAGCGTGTCGAACGTCGGGGAAAACGCGGTTGCCGAGGGGCTGCGGACGCTGCGTCATGCCGTTCGTCATGACGCGGAGCGGCGCTAACGGCCGCAGCGGGGGCACTGGTTGGCGTGTCCGCCCGCGGCGAGTCCCTTGCCGTCGGTGCCGTAGGGAACCAGGGTCATCCGAAGCCGTCCACAGGCGCAGCGGCTCCAGACCACGACGCCCTCGCTGGTGATGTGCCGGGAAACGATGGTGTCCGTGTCCATGTGCATGGCAGCAGGATGACCCCGGACAACCGTTGCGGTCTATTGCATGTTTTGCGGGAGATGTGTGCAAAATAATTTCATGATTGACCTGCGCCGGCTTCACATGCTCCGTGTGGTGGACCAGCAGGGCACGGTCACAGCGGCCGCCGAGGCCCTGCACCTCACCCCGTCGGCGGTCTCCCACCACATGCGCGAGCTCGCACGCGAGCTCAAGGTCCCGCTCCTGGAGCCGCAGGGCCGCGGCATCCGGCTGACCCCGGCCGGGCGCCTGCTCGTCGACCACGCGGACGCGCTGCTGGCCCGGTGGGAGGAGGCGCAGGCGGAGCTGGAGTCCCACCGGGCAGGCATCACCGGCCCGCTGCGCATCGCGGGCTTCACCACTGCGATCAGCGGCCTGATCGCCCCCGCGGCCGGACGGCTGCGGCACAGCCATCCCGACCTTCTGGTGCAGGTACGCGAGTGCGACACCGCGCAGAGCATGGACCTGCTGGTGGCGGGCAAGGCGGATCTCGCGGTCGTGGAGCCCGTCGAGGGCGGGCCGCCACCGGATGACGCGCGGTTCGAGCAGAGCCCGCTGCTGGAGGAGCCGTACCTCATGCTGGTGCCCGCCGACCATCCGCTGGCGCGGGCGGCGGCGGTGCGGCTGGAGGACGCGGCGGCCGAGGACTGGGTCGTCGCCGACCCTGGCACCTGCGACCACGCCCAGCGGGTGCGGGTGCTGTGCGCGGCGGCCGGGTTCTCGCCGCGGATCGTGCACGCCGCCACCCACTGGCCGGCGGTCTGGTCACTGGTCGGGAACGGGCTGGGCGTCTCGCTGGTCCCGCGGCTGGCCGAGGGCCCGGCGGGCCAGGCGGTGGCGCGGGTGCCGGTGTCGGACGAGACCATGCCGACGCGACGGATCCTCACCTGCTTCCGCCGGGGCAGCCGGCGAAACCCCCTCATCGACCTCGGGATACGGGCGCTGGAAGAGGCGGTGCCCGACCAGCAGACCATGGACGACTGGCCCCGATCCGCCTGACGGCTCACCAGCCACGGCGTGCTGATCGCATCGAGAACGTTCATGCGGGCAGCGCGTCGGGCGGGTCAGACCGCGGCAAAGATGCCGATGAACGCCGCGCGCCACCACGGACAAGCCGAGGCGGGTCGGCCGGGCCGCCGGGACCCGCAGGCTTCTCCGGACCTGCCGGAGCTCCAGGCCGGCTACCGCCGGCTCAATCCACGCTCCGAAGCTTGAGTGACCGTAGCGCCGGGTTCCGATCACGCCAAGCTGGTGTTCACTGCTGCCGTTCTCCAGGCGTGCCGGAGGTGAGGGAGTCGTCGGGAGAGGCCGCTGGCGCGGGCGGATCCCCCCGCCAGGGCAGGGACGGCGGCACACACAGAGCGCGCGGCGTCCAGCGGCTCCTGCATGCCGGCCACCATGCAGGCGAAGCCGGTGCCCTGCGAACCGGCACACCGCGTCATTCCGAAGGAACGCGAAACTCGAATTCGGGACGGTCCCACAGCACGGCTGGCGGGTTCGCAAGCGCGGTCCCGATCCGCACTGCACCGACGCGGTGGTAGAAGCCCTCGGCGGGAAGATGCGACACGACCTTGACACGGTCGAGCCCGGCGGCACGGGCCTCGGACTGCATGTGCGCGACGAGCAGTCGCCCTATACCCCGTCCTTGCGCTTCGTCGGCGACGAACAGCAGGTCGAGCTCCGGTGGAGCGAGGACGAGCGAGTAGAACCCGAGGACCCGGCCTCCATGCTCGTCGGCGCTGACGGCTACGAAGGCGCGATGGGCCTCGATGTAATCAGGACCGACCCGGTAGCCCGCGACTGCGGCTGCGTACTTACCCTCGTAGGCGCCTGAGCCACGCACGAGCCGCGTGAGCCGTTTAGCATCCCGCGCGACGGCCCTCCGTATCCTGATCGGCTGACTGATCGGGGAAGTGCGTGAACTCATCGGGAGAGTATTTCGCACCGGGGAATGTCTTCGTGCGGTGGGTCGGCTGCTCGCGCAGGCGCTCCTGCACCGCTCCCGGGGAAAGGCGCGGGCGTCGGCCTCGACCTCGGCAGGCCAGGTGACCGGCCCGCGTAGGCCGACAGGTCACTGGTCGGCCACGACGAACCCCGCAAAAGCCCCGTCGGGATGGTTCCCGACGGGGCTCCGCCATATCACTGCCCCTATGACGAGGGCCAACGCCACGGCGCGTTGGCCCCGACGAAACTCCGTGCGGTGTGCGCGGCGTAGTCAGACTTCGCCGCCCTCGTCCCACCCACATTCAGCACAACGAACTCCCGCGTACATGTCGTCTCGGACGTGATCAACGGCACTCCAGCCTTCCAACTTCGAACTAGGAGCTCCGCAACGGGGACAGCCAACGATGACGCCGAACATGCCGGGCCACCGCGTCCGCCGCGTCGTGCAGTCTGGCAGTGAGGGCGAAGATCGAGGCCACCGTCGCCGCCAGGGTCAGCCAGAACTTGGTACTGACCCAGTAGTACCGAAACAGGCCCCACGGCGTGCCGAGCGACAGCACTATTCCGCTGACCAGCGTGAGCAGGCTCAGCGGGGTGATCAGAACGCCCCCCAGCATCTCCATCGCCCGGTAGGCGATCCGCAGGGTGTCGGCATTGTCCGTCGCCAGCGCCGTCGTCCCGAGGGTGAGCAGGCAGAGCATCAGGGCCAACCAGCTGACGGAAACGACCACATGCACGACGACCATGCTCTTACGAGCCTTCTGAGACAACCGGCGGCCTGAACGCCGCCGCGCGCCATCGCCGGCGAGCGTCGTCACCGTCGACGATTCGGCGGAGGGGGCATGCATACCTCCATCAGGTCGGGGTCACAGATACGCGGCCAGGCTCTGCCCTCCGATCGTCCGGGGCATCCGCCGGCGGAAGTAACTCCCGCTGCTCCGAGGCGAGTACGGTCGGCGCTCCGAGCAGTCCAGCGGATGGATCCGTACGCCCCCGGGAGTACGCCCACGGCCTTCCCGCGCGGGACGTCCAACAGGAGCCGCTCTGTGAGGGTGAAGGCGCCGGGGCCGGGACTTCCGCCCCGTCGCCACCGCTTTCCTCGGGAGGAGTCCGCCTCGGTGACCACCGCCACGCTCACCCGCACGAGCGCCCAACGCCGGAACTTCGGCGCTCTGACAGGCGTGCTGTACGTCCTGTTCTTCGTGGTCAGCCTCGTCATCGCCGGGACAATGGGCCCATCCGGCATGGTGACCCCGTACTCCAGCGACGCCGACGTACAGGCCTATCGGCTGAAGGATCCGGCAACGCTGGAGGATCTCTTCCGCATCCTCGGCCTGCTCCAAGGGCTGTCCGCCCTCGCGCTGCTGGCGTTCGTCCCCTGCCTGACCGCGTTCGTACGCAGGTATGGCAGCGACGCCCGGGCGGGCGTGGTCCGCGCGCTGGCCACCGTCGCCGGAACTCTCCTCCTGCTCTCCGCGAGCACCAGCTGGGTTCTGGCCCAGATCGGCCCCAGGGCGGAACTGTCCACGTATCGGGCCGTCTCGGATCTGTCCTTCATCACCGGTGCGAGCCCGGCCATCGCCGCCCTTGGCGTGGCGGTCTTCCTCGTCGCCGCGACGGGACGCGCCAGCCACGCCTTGCCCACCTGGGTCGCCTGGAGCGGCATGCTGATCGGGGTGGCCAGCGTGTTGTCGATGAGCTCGCTCGTCGCCGAGGGCGGCTCGGTGTTCATCCCGCTCGGTCGCTTCCTCGGCTTCGTCTGGTTCGTCGCACTCAGCGTGTTGCTGTGGGGGCGCGGCGGGCGAACGGATGATCTCACCGGTGCCCGCATGCCGCGGCATCCGTGAGGGGGACTGTCCAGTGACCGTACAGACCCACTCGGCGGCCCCGGTCGGCGGCCGGAGCACCGCGGCCAGTTTCGCCGCAGCCCTCCAGAGAGCGGAGAGCCGGAGTGCAACGGTGCTCCTGCCGGAGGGCCCTCTCCGCAGTGGCCCACCCACTCGGAAGCCCCGCCGAGCACGGCGGGGCTTCGCCGTATCACGCGCTCTCACACAGCTCTCACGAACTGGGCAGACCTCCCGGGACCAGGAGGTCCTGGCCTGAATACCGCCAGCGCATCCGGCGCCATCGTCCCAGTTCACTGCTGCCGCTGATCGCCGCGGCGGCGGCACGCTTCAGCACCCTGGAGCGGCCACAGCCCTGGCTGAAAAAGCCCGTCGATGAAGTACACGCCCTGGGCTCTGGCTGACGCGGCCCGCGTTTGCCTGGCCTACGGCACCGAGTACCAGCGGTCGGACGCCACCGAGCGTGACCTGCTGGAGGTCCTGACGGCGTACTCCAGCTCCGGGCACCACGGGCCCCTCCCGAGTTGGCAGGGGCCCGCAGCACAAACAGCAGAGGAGCGCCGGGACCTGCCCTCGACCAGCAGCATCCTGGCCAACATGGCTTACCGTCTGCTGGTGGCCTGACGGCCCAGCCTCACTTCAGGTGCCGGGTGAAGAACTGCGCCGCAGCGTCCCCCGCGAACTGCGGGACGCCGGTGTGCCCGCCCATACTGGCTTGTAGGGACTTCTCCTTGGAGCCGAAGGCGTCGAACAGGTCCAGGGCCGCCTGCCGGTCGTTCCCTTTGTCGTCCCACTGCAACAGGACATGCAGCGGAATGGTGACCTGGCGGGCCTCCTCGAACATTGCGCGAGGCACGAAACTCCCGGCGAAAAGACCGGCGGCCACGATGCGCGGCTCGACCACCGCAAGGCGAACGCCGATGGAGATCACTCCCCCCGAGTACCCGACCGGGCCGCCGATCTCGGGCAGCGACAGGAGGGCGTCAAGGACGGCCTGCCATTCCGGGACCGCCTTGTCGACGAGCGGGAGGACGAGGGCATCGATGATCTCGTCGCTGACCGGCTCGCCGGCTTCCATAGCCCGGCGCAGGTCGGCGCGGGCCTGCTCGGCGGCGGCCCAACGGGGCCGCTCACCGCTCCCGGGGAGCTCGATGCTGGCCGCAGCGAAGCCATCCGCCGCGGCATGCCGGGCCCGCGCCACCAGCCGGGGGTACATCTTGTGCAGTCCGAGCGGGGGGTGGCCGAGCAGGATCAGCGGCGTGGGTGCGGATGCGGATCCGGGCGTCCACAGGATGCCGGGGATCTCGCCGAGGGTGAATTCGCGTTCGAGGACGCCGTCGTCGAGGCGCTGTTCGGAAGTGAAGTGCATGGTCGTGCCTTTCGGGAGTGCTCGTGAACGGCGCTCCCGGACGACCTAACGCCCGACCGTGACCCCGGAGGGGAGCACCCATGTCGATACTGCGTTCACGGGTACCACCTCCTCGTTCTCTCGCACGGCCTCCGGAAAACTAGCAGTGGTCGCCGCGGTCCGCCAACAGAGTTTTGCGGAGGCTCCGTGGCCAGATGCCACGGAGACACTACGCAGCGCTACTTGGGGCCTCATCGTGGCTTCCCGAGGTGAGGCCCTGCGACGGCGGGTGCGTGCTGTGGCGCTGTCGTTGCTCATGAACATCGAACACGACGCACTGCCGACGTCTCCCAAACTCTTGTACAGGCGCCGTCGTTTCACGCGAACGAAGCCACCCCACCCTGCACGGCACGGACGAACCCACGGTCTGCCTCCGGGACTTCATGATGCGCCTGAGAGGAGAGCAGGGAGCCTGGCAGGCCCCGGAGTTCAACAGTCTCGCCCGTACCGCGGCGCTGTACCTGCACACCCCGTTCCCCGAACACCGGCAACCCTGCTGCATGGTCCCAGGCTGCCCGTCCCCGATATTCCGACCACGGTCGTCGGCGCTCAGGAGATCGAACGCCTGGTGACCCTGACCGACATCGCGCCCAGCTCGCCGCTCCTGGAACGGGCAGCAGACCCCCAAAGCTCCACCTGGGCGATCAACGAATGCCTCGACGGACACGACGGTGACCGCAACCCGGTCCTTGACCAAGGATGGGCGTCCTTCCCCTGGGCGACAGCCCAGCTGCCATCTGTCCCGGAGAGGCTGTAGGTCCCTCCGCCGCGATTCCCGTACAGGGTTGGTCACTCTTGGCCGTCCTGCTCGAGATGTGGCGCGGAACGGTGACGGCCTGGCCAGCGTTCAGACCCGCCACGCTGTGGTCCATTGCCGCCTCAACGGCCGCCCTGTCGAGTACGCGATCTACGGGTCGGACAGCCCCGCCCCGCAGACGCGACTCGCTCTTCGCCAACCAGGGTTACGACCATGACGTCAGCACCGAGCATGCTGACCTCAGACAGGCCGCCTGATTGACATAGGAACCATTGGACGCAACCCCCGCGGAATGGCGCCCTGATGGCAGCTCATGCCAGTGGAGGTGTCTACGGCGGAGTCTTGCCATCCCGCAGAGAACCCTTCGCCCCAAGGGGCCGCACTCATGAACGCCCGTCCGGCCAGCCCTAGGACGACCGGATACAGTGCGCGAGACGGCAGCCTGGTCAGGGAGGGGAAGCGTGACCGCCACCAGTAACATCCGATCCGCCGACGGTGAAGCGCAAGCGCCGCGGCAGAGCCGACTCCACCGCCTGATGCGCTACATCCCCCTGATCGCCCCCGTCCTGTTGTGGACCGTGCCCTGCTGGGTGCTCCTGTACACCGGCCAGCACTGGCCGCTCCCCGTCACCCTGGTCGGCACCGCCCTGTTCACCCTCGGCCTCATATGTATGCCGCTCACGATGGTGCGCGGCCACGGCCGGCGCCAGCAGGACCGGGCGGCGATCATCGGTGACACCCTGCTGGGCACCAGCTGGGTCCTGTTCACCTGGTCCGTTCTGATCGGCGTCCTACTACGGCTCGCCCTGACCGTGGCCGACGTCGGCGAGAGCCAGGACCGGGCCCGAATCGTCACTTGGGCCGTCCTCGGTACAACCGCCGTACTACTCGCCTGGGGGTACGCCGAGGCCCGCCGCGTACCACGCGTGCGCCGACTCGACGTGCAACTCCCACGTCTGGGTGCCGGGTTGGACGGCATCCGCGTCGTCCTCATCACCGACACCCACTACGGCCCCCTCGACCGCGCTCGCTGGTCGGCACGGGTATGCGAGACGGTGAACACTCTGGAAGCCGACTTGGTCTGCCACACCGGTGACATCGCGGACGGCACGGCCGAACGCCGCCGCTCCCAGGCCGCCCCACTCGGTACCGTGCGGGCCACTCGGGCCCGTGTCTACGTCACCGGCAACCACGAGTACTACAGCGAGGCCCAGGGCTGGGTCGACCTGATGGACGAGCTGGGCTGGGAGCCGCTGCGCAACCGCCATCTGCTGGTCGAACGTGGAGGCGACACCCTCGTGGTCGGCGGCGTGGATGACGTCACCGCTGAGTCCTCCGGCCTGGCAGGCCACCGCGCGCACCTCGCCGGAGCCTTGAACGGCGCCGACCCCGACCTGCCCGTCCTGCTCCTGGCGCACCAGCCCAAGTTCGTCGACCAGGCAGCATCCGCGGGCATCGACCTCCAACTCTCCGGCCACACCCACGGCGGCCAGATCTGGCCCTTCCACCACCTGGTCCGCATCGACCAGCCCGCCCTCGCCGGCCTCAGCCGCCACGGCACCCGCACCCTCCTCTACACCAGCCGCGGCACCGGCTTCTGGGGCCCGCCGTTCCGCGTCTTCGCCCCCAGCGAGATCACCCTGCTCGTGCTCCGCTCCCCACACCTGCCCACCTCGCCATAGGCGGGGCGGCCCAACACATCCGCTTGGAGGTGTCCTCGAGCTGAGGGGTGCGGCGGCAAACAGATGACCAGGCTCGTCTCGCCGAGGACAAGATCCGGGCCATTCCCGGGCCGACGGCTCCAACGAGCCGCACGTGGCCACGTTTTACACAGGTCAGCGACGCTTGACGCCTGTACCACCAGCAGACGAAAACCTCCTGGTGTCGTACTCGCCGAAGAAGCTGGGCTTCTTCTAGACACGAGAAAAAGGGCGCCTGTCCAGGGCAGACGGCCGGCAGGCGCCCCTATCAGGCTCACTCTGAAGGTCGTCCCGCAATGATCACTTGGTGTTGCAGGAGGAGCAGCGCCAGCGGTTCGGTCTATCCGGCGACCATGAGGTTGTGCAGGCGGACGATGCCGAGCATGGCGTGGTGGACACCGTCGCCTTTGAGGCGGCAGTCGCGGAAGGTCATTCACCCGGCTGGAGCTGTGCCGGGCCATGCCTCAAAGTTCCGGGATCAGGCTGGGCCGCACACCCATCGCCGTCACGTCGTTGCGGACGACAGTCACGAACCGTCCGACCTCCGCCGCAAGCACTTCCCAGGCGACCGGCGAGGTCCATGTGTCCGGCTCGGAGACCGACCCGATCCGCCATCCCTCTGTCGACCCCGCGATCCGTACTTCGCCCACGTCCGCGTAGGACATCGAGTCGAACTCGAAGTCACCGTGCTCGCTGTCCTGCTGGTGAAGCCAGTGCGCCAGACTGCGCGCCAACTCGGCCACGGGAAACAGCCCTTCCGTGAACACCACATGGTTGCCATCCCGGATGACCAGATCGGCCTCGATGTCCACGAGCAGCACTCCAAGGTCTGCCGTCTCAGGCTGGAGGCCGCGCCGGTACAGATCCGGCATACCCAGGTTCTGGTACGCGAACTTCACCGACATCTGGCCCTCCCGAACCTTCAAGAGCCGCAGATCTACCGGCCACCCAGGTGCCGAACCTACCAAGCGGACCCATCGCGCCCCACGTGGATTGCGGGACAGCCCTAACAGCATGTCCCGGAAGTTGCGGTCCCATCAGGTCACTTCCGAGCCGGACAGCGAGCAGCACGGGACATGCGCATGAGTCGTACCTACGCTCCTTCAGCAAGTTCCGCCAACATGGCCTCGGCCGCCGCTACGCACTCCTTCGACCATCCCACGCCCCGCTCCACGCTCTCCCGAGGTGATGACGTGCCGCCCACCCGCTCCCACATTCGTGCGGCCACCGAGGCGTACCTGGCACGACACCTGCACGAGCGGGAGGCCCTGGCAGGGCTGCTGGCCCTCCTCGACGGAGGCGACGAACCGACAAGCCGCGCAACGCTGCCCGGCCACATCACGTGCAGCGCGGTCGTCATCGACCGTGACCGGCGTGTGCTGCACATCGGTCACAAGGCGTCGGGGAAGCTACTCACGCCAGGCGGTCACGTTGAGGATGACCGGACCCTTCTGGCTGCCGCGCTGCGTGAGGTGTGTGAGGAAGTCGGAGTCCGCCCCGAAGGCCTGTGTCTGACACCGCAGTTCCTCGGTGGCCCGATCGACATCGACGTCCACGACATCGACGCCAGTCCGGCCAAGGGCGAACCCGCACACGAGCACTTCGACTTCCGCTTCGTGTTCTACCTCGTGGCCGATCAGCCGCCGTCCCTGGCATTGCAGGACGAGGAAGTCTCCGGCGCCGAGTGGCTGACGTTCGCCGATGTCAGGTCGCCGACGCTGCGGGCGAAGCTCCTGGACGCCGAGGCACAGGGCCTCAGCGGGCGGCCGGAGCCGGTGAATGCCTGCGCTTTGATCCATGACGGTCACGGTCGCTATCTGCTTCACCTGAGAGATCAGCGTGAGGGCATCTGGGCTCCGGGGGTGTTCGCCCTTCTCGGTGGCGGCCGGGAGATGGACGACCCTGACTTGGTGGCGACGCTGCGCCGGGAACTCGCCGAGGAGACCCCCGGTCTGGAACTCACCGACTTGATGCCGTACGCGATGGAGGAGGAGGCGAGCGTCGACGGCTTCGCGGTACCCGTCCAGGTCTACGCAGGCTGCTGGCATGGCGATCCCGACACCGTGGACCTGCGCGAAGGGGTGCTGCTGCGGTGGTTCCCCGTCGACATGCTGGACCGGCTGCCGCTGAGCCCCGGCCTGGGTGACCTGATCCGTCGGCACGCGACCGAGCATCCCCCGGCCGGCAGCCCACCGGCCGGCGTCGGTCTGTTGCGTGACGAGGCACCGGAGGGGACCGAGCTTCACATCGTCGGCGTCCACCTCTGCCTCCAGGACGAGCACGGTCGGATTCTCCTGGGACTGCGCCACCCCGACTCGAAGTTCGCCGCGAATGAATGGCACTTTCTGGCCGGGCACTGCGAGCGGGAGGCCGCGATCAGGTGCCTGATCAGGGAGGCGAAGGAGGAGGCCGGGCTGATCATCGATCCCGGCAGCGTCGAGCTCGTGCACGTGGTCCACCTCGTTGACTCGCCGGGCGCACGGCCGCGCATCGGGCTCGTCTTCCGGGCCCACTCCTGGTCCGGAAGCCCGGAGATCTTGGAACCTGATCGCTGCGTGGAGTGGCGGTGGTGGAGGCCTCAGGATCTTCCGGCCGAGGTCGTGCCATATACCCGGCTGGCGATCGACGGGGTGCTCGCCGGGCGCCTGTACTCGGAGATGGGATGGCGTGAGTAAGCGGTGAGCGCCCTGGGTACACGTCCGGCCCATTCCGACCGGGCGACGGTGCACGAAGCGCGGCCGGTGCGGTCGCCTCTCGCGGCATCTTCCCGTCCCCCGGCCGTCGGCCGAGGGAGCTGCGTGACCTGTCCCGACGCGTCCTTTCCGGGCTCCGCACCGGAGCAGGAGACCGTGTTCGCGGCCGCGGCCTCCGACTACGCCCGTTTTATCGGTACTTGGGCACAGAAAAGGACGTGATCGGCTACCTTCGCAGCACGCACTCGTCGACCTCGCTGATGTCCGTGCTGCGCCGGACCCTCACGTGTCGTCGGCCAGCCCGCTGCTTCCTTGAGACCGCCGCTTCCAGGAAAGGACGTGACCCCGCACATGTTCACCTCGCAGGAAGAATGGGACCGCGGCTACGCCGACGGCCGCCGCTATCGCCAACTCAGCGACAGCGAGCGCGCACTGTTGGCCACTCATGTGCCGGCACCGGACGCGGGCAGGGCCCTCGACGTCGGGTGCGGGGTCGGTGAACTCGCAGCCCACCTGGCCGGTCTCGGCTACGCAGTGGACGCCGTCGACTGGTCCGAGACCGCTCTCGCCGAAGCCCGCACCCGACACGGCGACGCCGCTCGATGGCTTCGCCTCGACGTCGAAGGCGACGACTGGGAGCCCTTGCACGTCGACGGGTACGACTTGATCACCCTTCGGTTCGTGGCTGCGTTCCTCCACGCCCGCGATCGCACGCTGCCCGCGTTGGGCCGGCGACTGCGTCCCGGGGGAACCCTCGCGGTCATCACACCGCTCGCTGCCGACACCCCTGCCGAGCGGCGCTGTATCGCACTCGACGAGGACGAACTCGCAGCGCTGCAGAATCGCTGGGCCACTGCCGAGCGCCACGACACCGAAGGGCTGGCCTTCCTGATTCTGCGCGGCCCGCGCCGGACCGAGGCCGCGGCGCAGAACAGCCCACCTGGCACTCGAACGCCGGCCACGCCGTCCAGCACCGAGAGCGGCGAGGCCACCGCGACCGCCTCCCCGCGGGAACACCACTTCCACCTGTTGGGGCGCTACTACGGCCAGGTGGAGTCCGGCCGAAAGACGGTCGAGGTACGCGTCGCCACCCCGGACAAGGCGGCTGTCGAAGCCGGGGACGCGATCGTCTTCCACGACCGCGCCAGCGGCCGGAAGCTCGATATCGTCGTGAAGCGGGTCACCCCGTACGCCTCGTTCGAGGAGCTGCTCGACGCGGAGGACCCGTCACGCATCGATCCTGACGCTCCGCGCGAGGAGTTGCTCGTCACGCTCCGCAGGATCTACCCGCCGGACCGGGAAGCGCTCGGCCCGCTGGCCTTCGAGTTCGACCACCGTACCGGGCGTCCAGGCCGCTCCCTGCCCATGACGCCTGCGCAGTACGCGCAGACCGTGCCCCACCACACGGTGTACGGCTGCCTGTACGTACGCGACGAGCACGACCGGCCCGTACAGCTGCGTTCGGTCTACGGATCCCGGCCCTGGCAGTTCCCGGGCGGCAATCTCGATACACAGGGGGAAGACCCCCTCCAGACCGCCCGCCGTGAAGCCTTCGAGGAGACAGGGCTCGAAATCGGCCTGGGCACACCGAAGTTGCTGCTGACGCACTTTCTGCGCGCCGGGTCCCAGATGCCGCTGAACAAGGTCGGCTTCATCTTCGACGGAGGGCGCCTCACCGCCGACCAGCTCCGCCGGATTCGCCTCGATCCCGTGGAGCACGACATGTGGGCCGTCCACGACCTCGACGGATGGCGGCAGTTG
This sequence comes from Streptomyces sp. NPDC046805, assembly GCF_040645355.1. Taxonomy (NCBI): domain Bacteria; kingdom Bacillati; phylum Actinomycetota; class Actinomycetes; order Kitasatosporales; family Streptomycetaceae; genus Streptomyces; species Streptomyces sp. NPDC046805. Next base: position 138,505 of record NZ_JBEYYC010000004.1, read on the forward strand.
ATGGCACCCGTGGCCTTCACCCACCTCGAGGCCGTCGAACGCGCCCGGCTCGGCGAAGGCCCCGCCTACCTCACCACGCACACCTGAACCACGTCGCGCCGCCCGCGAAGGGGACACCGTGCCCGTCGAAGACATCAACACCCCAGCCTGGACCGTCTACGGACAGCGCCAGCTCAGCCGCTCCTACATGCCGCCCATCCCCGAACAGCTGTCCTGGACACCGTGGGAGGGCGTCGGTCCCGGTGCTGAAACCCTGGGCGCCATCGCCGGCCGTCGCGTCCTGGACATCGGCTCCGGCGCAGGCCACCACGCCGTGCATCTCGCCCGGGCCCACGGCGCACACGTCACCGGAATCGAGCTGTCGCCCACCCAGCACGAGCGCGCCGCCTCCACCCACGCGGATGTTCCGGGCGTGGAATTCGTGCAGGCAGACCTGGTCTAGCTCCACAGTCCGAGCCGTTCGATGCCCCGCACCGTCCATACCGTCGCGATCAATGCGCTCGGAGACGAGGGGACAGTGGTCGGCTGTCCTGAGGTGACCGACGGCTCGGGCGGATCATGCCTGGAACTCGGTCAGATCGATGGTGTGAACGCGCAGCGGGTAGCCGTACACGGGGTGTGTCGTCTCGCGATCGGGCACCATGCCGAGCTTGCGGATGACGTTCTCGGAGGCGTTGTCACCCACCCGGTTGATGCTGATGACGCGGTCCAGGCCACGGTCCTGGAGCGCGAACTCCAGCGTGGCGTGGGCGGCTTCGGACGCGTATCCCTGGCCCCAGAACTGTGAGCCGATCCGCCAGCTGATCGCCACGGCGGGCATCACCTCCGGCAGGAACTCGGGTACGGACAGTCCCGTGAAGCCGATCAGTTCGCCCGAGGCCAGCAGCTCGACGGCGAAGAGTCCGAAGCCCTCCTCGTCCCACTCCTCCTCCCACCGCTCGATGTCCTCGGCCGTGTGGTCCAGGTCGCGCACCGAGCCGTCGTCGATCCAGCGCATGACCCGTGGGTCCGCGTTGATGTCCGCCATCGGCACGAGGTCGTCGTCGTGCCAGCTACGGAGGAGGAGACGGGGTGTACGGATCTCGGTCATGCGCCCATCCTGCCGAAGGCGAGCGCCTCACCGGTAATCCGGCGCTGCCGCCGCGAAGCCACAATGCGTCAAGCCGCCTGCACCGGATCGACGCAGGCACGCTCCTGGACAACATCGGCTTTCAGCGCGTGCTGGGGAAATTGGGATTCGACCGGATCGGTCTCGCGCCCAAGTACCTACACAGCAATGGAGCCTGGCGCGACCACGTGCTCTCCCAACACACGTCGTGGCCGCGGCCGCGGGACCCGATTTCTCTGTGCAGGCGGGGGTGGTCGGCCAACCTCGATCGTGTGGGGGCGAAGAGGAAACAGTCTCGGTAAGGCAGCAGCCGTCCACGCGCGCCACTACGGGCGCCGGATCGTCCCGTCCGTCGAGATGTCGGCGGCGTGCGAGCCGAAGTCCTCCTGCGACATGCTGGAGACGAGGTCGATCGCGTCACCGCCCGGCTCCGGCGTGCCGGGCTCCACGATCTGGGTCGGGCGCAGGCGCCCGGACACGTAGGTGCCGTCGGCGCGGAGGCTGACCTGCAGCACTCCGCTGGTCGAGAGTGTGCCGCCGAGGCCGAGCACCTTGTAGCCGGTGAAGTTGCCCAGGCTGTAGGCGATCAGTCTGCCCTTGTAGAACTCCATTCCCCGCATGACGTGCGGGCCGCTGCCTACGACGAGGTCGGCGCCCGCGTCGATCACGGCACGGCTGAAGCGGTAGCAGTCACCGCGGTTCTCGCCGAGGAAGTACTCGGTGCCGGGTTCCACGTGGGTGCGATCCGAGCCCTCCGCGCCGGCGTGCATCGTGACGATCACAATGTCCGCCATCTTCGCGGCGCGGGCGGTGAGTCGCTTCGCGGCGGGGATGTCCGTGAGGTCGTTCGCCCCTCGGTCGGGAGCGAACCCGATCAGTGCGACCCGGATGCTGTGCACCCGCTGGATGGTGATCTGACCCAGGCGGCCGGTGAACGGCAGGTTCGCGGAGCGCAGCGCGGCGAACGTCTCGCGCCGCCCCTCCGCCCCGAAGTCGTCGATGTGATTGTTCGCCACGTTCATGGCCGTGAACCCGGCCTTCTTGAGCCGGTGGCTGTAGGACGGCGGGGCGCGGAACGCGAAGCAGTGCGGGCCCTCGATGTCGTCGCACTTGCTGGAGCCGCCGGTGGTGAGCGTGCCCTCCAGGTTCCCGAGCACCACATCGCCGGCGAGCAGGTCCTCGACAGGGTCGAAGAACGAGGCGCCGTCGTCTGGCGGCAGGTCGTCAGGCAGCGTGCCCATCACGATGTCCCCCACGGCAGCGATCCGCACGTTGCCTCCAGGGCGCGGCGGCGCCGGCGCACCGGACGCCGTGGTCCCGGTCGCCCGTAGGGGGGCCGGGGCGGAGCTGATGGACGCTGCGCCCTCGGAGCCGACAGGGAACCCGCACGCCGCAACGACCAGCACACCACTCCCGACCAGGCCGAGGGCGGACAGGAGGCGGCGGCGTACCGCCTTCTGCCGCTCGCGCCGCTGCTGAGGACACTGTCCGCCGGACGTGATCATCGGCTCATGCTACGAAGCAGGCACCCATCCTTCACGCAGGGTCATCCACCGGCGTGTTCCCTACGCCGTTCCCATTCGACGCCTCCCGGACAAGGCAGGCACCGTACCCGGCGTGGGATGGTCAATGGCGGCTCGACACGGCGGCTGTGATGCGCCCGCGCAGAGTGACGGCCTCGCTCACGGCGGGGTGCCTGGACGCGAACGTGCCCAGTTCGCGCAGGTTGTCGGTGGCGCGGCGCGACGTGAGTCGGCCCACCTCGTCCAGGGCGTGCTGACCGATCTCGGCAGCCTGGCGGGGGTCGCCCTTGGCCATGATGAGCGTGGCGAGTTTGGTGCGGGAGATCGCCCGGGAGCGGTGGTAGGCAGCCGTGTGGCCCTGGACCGCCGTATCGAAACGGCAGGCCGTACGGCCCGGGTCATGGCCGGCGAGGATCACGAGGTCGAAGAGCGCGTGCGCGGTGTCACCGTTGTGCTGGGCTTCGTCGTAGTAGGCCATCCACGGCGGGTCCTCCGAGGGCCGGGCCCGGGAGAACGCCTCGTCCGCCTCGCCGACCGCGGCCATGCAGTCGCGGACGTTGCACATCGTGCCGAAGGCCCGGGCGCGTGCCGTGTGCAGCATGGCGCGTTCCGTGGCGGTGAGCCGGTCGGAGCGCACGAGGCCCGTCTCCGCGTAGGTGAGGCCGTCGTCGGGCCTGCCGAGCCATACCGCCTGCCGGGCGAGGAAGGAGTAGGCCTTGGCGCGCAGGTGCCAGTCCCCAGCCTCTTCCGCACAGTCGGCGGCGAATTCGAAGGTCCTGGTGGCGTATTGGTGGTGATGGCTGTCGAAGGCGGAGGCGCCGACGACAGTGGCGAGTCGGGACAGGGCGGCGAACAGGTCGGCTCGCAGGCGCTCGGAACGCTGGGCCTGGAGCAGCCCGACGGCCCATTGCATCGCACGGCCCGCGACGTCTTGGACCATTCCTCCACCGCCGAATTTGTTGTCCCAGTCACCGACCGCTGCGGCGATTTCCTGAACTTGGTCCACATCGTGAGCGCTGACCGTTTTGGGAACTGTCGACGGGGGCGAAGGGAAAAGCGGTGCGGAGCCCGCCGGAGTGACGGCGGACTCGCCGCCGACTTGACGGACCCGGCCCCGGGAGGCGGGGTGACACTCCCTAGGATGAGGAGATATTTCACCCCTGCCCGGGATGCGGTCATGGCGTAATTGAGCCGTAGCCTCCCTCGCCCTCCTGGTTTGGTTATCGGCATCGGGCCGCCTTTTATCGGCATCGCGGGGAGTGAAAACCATCGGCCAGGCCCGTTCGAAGACGCCGCCCGTGTCCAGCACCTTGTCCAGCCGCTGCGCCACCTCGCGTCGGCACGAGGGGTACTGGCCTTTCTCGACCGCCAGGATCATGTCGTCGCTGACCTGCGCGAGCCGCCCGAGAGACCTCGCCGACAGGCCGTCCGCCTTGCGCCGTTGACGCAACTCGTATCCGAACCACTCCTGCGGGGAAGCTCCCGGGTCGAGGGACTTCTCCGGCTGCGGCATGACTGCTCCCGTCCTCGTGATGCCGAACTTTTCCATTCTCGGCATCAAGCCCTGCACGTGCACGGCGTGCTCTGTCTCAATGGTGGCCGATCGGTTCGGTCCCCGTACACACCGCAACCGATACCGCTCGCGCGGCCACCGGCACTATGGACGGAGCATCTTGAGGGCACTCCTTGCGACTCCCGATGAGGGTGTTCCCGCTCGCGTCACCTCAAGAAGCATCCGCGGCCGACTCGACATGAACTGCCTTTTGAAAGAAAGGCACCTGCGCCTCGTTCGGGACATTGTGCGCCGGTATCTGACGTGGTGGGAGGTCGGCGACAATGCTGCCGAGAAGGCGGTTTTCGCGGTGCATGAATTGCTGACCAACATGCTGAAAAACGCCGAACTCGACGTGAATGGAAGCGCGTTGGCCGGCCTGCTCGTCCGGCAGGTGCCCGGCGGCGTCACCGCGGTCATTCGCGACGGGGACCCACGTCCGCTGGAGCGGCCGACCGCGGACCCGTTCGGCGAGTCCAGCCGGGGGCTCGTCCTCGTACGCGCTCTGGTGGACGAGTTGTCCGTGCCGCGGTACGGCGTCGGCAAGGACGTGTGGTTCTACGTCGGGGACGCGACTCCGTCATCGGCCTAGGCCCGCCGGAGGGAACGGTCATCCGCCCGGCCCGCCAGGGGGAAGACGAATGCATCCCCCGGCCGCCCTCGCCGAACAGCACCACCTGGCCACCACCGACAGAACCAGTGAGGAACAACGCCCCATGTCGGCAGCTCACCCGCTTCCGTCCGCGTATGAGAGAGGCGCACGCGCTGTCGGGGCTTCGGCCGCACACAGACCCGGCAACGACGGCTGCGACATGACCAGACCCTCGGCGGGGACCGTCGCGACCCCAGCACCGGTCCTTCGGTTCCGACCGTCCCCGCCGGGGCGGCCCGATCGCCACCCGGGCATCGAGCGGCACACGTTCCTCGGCGGCAGACGGACCGCACCCCACGTCCGCGGCGACGGGTCGGCCGTCCGGCCACCCCTGACGCGCCGCTCCTGACGGAGGAGCACCACCCCGTGTCCGGGTCGCGGCCCGGAGACCCGAAGGCGCTCCGAGCGCCTCGCCGGTGTGTCCGCTTGCTTCGCGTCACCGCTCGGTGGCGCGAAGACTCCCCTGGCGCCGCACCACCGCGCCGACAGTGACGTCGGTACGGACCCTGCCCAGGATGCCCCGACTCTCGTGAGGATCTATGACTGCGCTGATATGGGCTCTCGCCGTGGTGGCGGTCGCCGCGGCCGCGCCGGCGGTGCGCTACCGGCAGAAATGGCAGCAGGAGCGGCGACGGGCCGACCGGCTCCACGAGCACGCGACCACGCTCGCCGAACAGATGGGCTTCGTCGAGCGGCAGCTTGAGCACGTGACGCAGACGGTCGTTCCCGCCGCCGCGAACGAGGCGCGGAGCGGAAGGGCCTACCGTCCCCGTCCGACGGGAGTGCCGCAACTGGCCGGCACGTCGATCGTGGGTGTCCTCGACGCCCTCGCCCCCCAGGTGTGCTCCGCGATCGTCCAGACCGCTCAGTACACGGAGGCCAAGGCGCAGGAGCAACTCGCTCAGGCCCAGGCCGAGTCCGAGGAACGGGTGTCCCACGCCCGGCAGGAGGCCGTGGACGTCGCGCGTGCCGCCGTACGCGCCTTCGGCTCCAGCCTGGTGGCCCGCGCGGAGAAGCTGAGCACCCGGATCAGCGCCGGGGTGCGCCTGCACGTGGGCGACCCGGCGTACGAGACGCTGGTCGAAGTCGACCATCTGGCACAGCAGATGCTGCTGACGGCCTCCGGCTACGTCGTCCTGGCCGGCGGCAAGCTGTCCAAGCGCCATCCGGCCACGCCTCTCACCGATGTCGTCCGCGCCGCGATGGGCCGCGTCGTGGGCTACGAGCGGGTGCAGCACCCGGAGATGAGCGGCATCGCGGTGGAGGGCCGGGCCGTGGAGGCCGTCGTCCACACGCTGGCGCTGCTGCTGGACAACGCGCTGCGGTACTCGCCCCCGAACGCGCGGGTCCACGTCTCCTTGGAGCACGGCAGCAACTGCGTGTTCCTCAACGTGGACGACGCCGGCCTGCGGATGGAGGAGGAGCGGCTGACCTGGGCCCGCCGCGTGATGACCACCTCCGAGCGTGACGACATCACCCGGCTCGGCGCCTACCCGCAGACCGGACTGCGTGTGGCCGCCGTTCTCGCGGCGAGCTACGGCTACCGCGTCGAAGTGACGTCCCCGAACATCTACGGAGGCAACCGCGCCTTCATCGTGCTGCCGAAGGAGTTGCTCACGACCCAGCCCCCGAGCAACACCGTGACCACCGCGAAGCGCCAGCAGCCCAAGCCGCGCCCGCAGACCGCGGACACCACCACCTCGAGCGGGCTGACCGTCCGCCGGCCCGCCGCGGCCGCGCCACGTCCCGCCGCCGCCCCGCAGCAGGTGGAGCCGGGCCGCCCCGAGCCGGCCGTCGCCTGGCTGGAGGGCACCCGTCGCGGCCGCGAGAGTTCGACCACCCCCCGTGAGACCGAAGGACACTGACCATGAACACCACCACCAACACCCTGGGCTGGCTCCTGGACGAACAGCTCGGCTCCGTCGAGGGGGTCCGGTACGCCGTGCTGATGAGCAGCGACGGTCTTCTCAAGGCCCGCACCCAGACCCTCAGTCAGGAGGAGGGCGAGAAGTTCGCCGCCCTCACCGCCTCGCTGCGCGCCTCGAGCCGGGCCTGGGACGAGTTCACCGGAGGGGGCGGTGTACGCCAGCACCTGATCGAGTGCGTCAATCACTTCGGCCTGACGACGGCCGCCGGACAGCACACGATGCTGTCGGTGTGCACCACCGGCCCGCACGCCGACCTCGGCCTGATCGGGCATCACATGGCGGCACTGGCCGTACAGGTGGGTGAGCAGCTCGGCACCCAGGAGCGCCAGTCCGTCGACTCGGACGGGAGCACAGCGGCATGAGCGGGCCGCGGCGAGATCCGGACATCGTCAGACTGTACGTCCGCACCGGTGGCCGCACGCGTCCGCGGGCGGACGTACGTCTGGAGAGCGTGGTCATCGCCGCAGCCGAGCCCGTGGCCGGACTGGGGCCCGACACCCGGCAGGTGATGGGTCTCTTCGCTGTGGGGCGCGGGGGTCTCGCAGTCGCGGACATCGCCGCCGCCCTCCAGATGCCCCCTTCCACCGTGCGGATCCTCGTCTCCTCCCTGATCGACTCAGGCCACCTCACCATCCCGGCCGCCGCCTTGGAACGGCCCGAATCCAATCTCATGCAAAGGGTGCTCGATGGACTACGAGAACTGGTCTGACATGCCTGTCACCTACGTGCCGGAGACGGTGACCCAGTCCGCCAAGATCGTGGTCGCCGGTGGCTTCGCCGTGGGCAAGACCACCCTCATCGGCAGCGTGTCCGAGGTGACACCGCTGCGCATGGAAGAACCCATCACGGTCGACAGCCTCGACGTGGACGACCTGCGCGGGACGCCGGAGAAGACCACGACCACCCTGGGCATGGACTTCGGCCGCATCCACCTGGCCAACCGCACGCTCGTCCTCTACCTGTTCGGGCTGCCCGGACAGATGCGCTTCCAGCCGGTCTGGGAGGACCTGGCCGAAGGAGCGCTCGGCTGCCTGGTGCTGGCCGACACCCGCAACCTCGACGCCTGCCACGGCGCCCTGGACCTGCTGGAAACACACGGCATCCCCTTCGCCGTCGCGATCAACGTCTTCCCGGACGCCCCCACCTACGAGGAGTCCGAGATCCGCCAGGCCCTCGCTCTTCCGCCCGACACCCCGCTGACCACCTGTGACGCCCGTGACCGCACGTCGTCGCTGTACGCCCTGATCACGCTCATGGAATACCTCACCGCGCACCGCCCGGCCCAATCCCTGGAGCCCCTGCGATGATTTCCACGCACTACGACCCTCCGGACGCGCTGAGTCCCGTCCTTCTGTACGCGCCGGAGTTCGCCGCCGACCCGCACGCCGCCTACGAGCGCATGCGGGAGACGTACGGCCCCCTCGTGCCCGTCGAGCTGGCTCCTGACGTACGCGCGACGCTCGTGATCGGCTACGCCCAGGCGCGCAGCATCCTCAACGACCCCCTCCGGTTTCCCGCGGACCCCCGGGCCTGGCAGGAGTCGATTCCCGAGACCTGCCCGGTGCGGCCGATGATGGAGTGGCGGCCCAACGCCCTGCGCAGCGGCGGCGCCGAGCACTACCGCTATCGGTCCGCGAACACCGCCGCCATCGAGGAGGTGGACCAGCACGAGCTGCGGGCCCTGGTGGAGAAGGTCGCCGACGACGCGGTCGGCGAGTTCCGTTCCGCCGAGCGGGCCGACCTCGTCACCCAGTTCGCGTTCCCGATCGCCTTCCGGGTCCTCAGCGCGCTGCTGGGCTGCCCCGACGAGATCGGCACCCGGATCGCGGACGGCATGGCGCGCATCTTCGACACCACCGACGCCGCCCGCGGGAACGAGATCCTCGAACAGGCCGTCTCCGACCTCGTCTCGCTGCGCAGGCGCCACCCCGCCGACGACATCACGACCCGGCTGATCGCCCACTCCGCGCAGCTGGACGACGTGGAGATGGGCCACCAGCTCGTCACGCTCTACGGCGCCGGCATCGAACCGCTGACCAACCTCATGGTCAACACCTGCCGGAGGCTCCTCGTCGACGAGGAGTTCTCCGCCACGCTGCACTCGGCCCAGTCCACGATCCGCGACGCCCTGGACACCGTCCTGTACAAAGACCCGCCGCTCGCGAACTACTGCATCAGCTACCCGCCCTACCCCGCCGACGTCGGCGGCATCGTGCTCCCCGCCCACCAGCCGGTCGTGATCTCCATGGCCGCCTGCAACAACGACCCCGAACTCACCCGCGGACTGGGCCCGGACGCCATCGTCGGCAACCGCGCCCATCTGGCGTGGAGCACCGGTCCGCACTCGTGTCCGGCCCGCTCCCACGCCTATCTGATCGCCGAGACGGCGATCAGTCATCTGACGGACGCCTTCCCCGAGATGGACCTCGCCGTTCCCGCCGAGGAACTGTGCTGGCGTCCCGGCCCTTTCCACCGGGCCTTGGAGTCACTGCCCGTCATCTTCCCGACGATCTGAAGGAAGCCCTGTGTCCGAGCAGCCCGTCCTCGTTCTCGACCCCACCGGTTCCGACCACCACGCCGAACACCGGTCCCTGCGCGCCCAGGGTTCGGCCGCCCTGGTGGACATCCTCGGGGTGACCGCCTGGTCCATCTCCGACCCTCACCTGCTCAAGCAGCTCCTGACCAGCTCCGAGGTCTCCAAGGACGCCCGCGCCCACTGGCCCGCCTTCGCCGAGGCCGTCTCCACCTGGCCCCTCGCCCTCTGGGTCGCCGTCGAGAACATGTTCACCGCGTACGGCGGCGACCACCGCCGACTGCGCCGTATGATCGCCCCCGCCTTCGGCGCGCGCCGCATCGCGGCGCTGGAGCCCGCCATCGCCGCCGTCGTGACCGCCCTCCTCGACGACCTCGACACCTGCGCCCCCGGCGAGGTGGCCGACCTGCGCGAGCGTCTCGCCTACCCGCTTCCCATAGCGGTCATCGGCCGGCTCATGGGCGTCCCGGAGGACCAGCGGGCCGAGTTCCGTACGACGGTCGACGGCGTCTTCGACACCACCCTCAGCGTCGAGCAGGCGACCGCGAACACCGCCGCCCTGTACGAGATGCTCGACCAGCTGATCGCCGCCAAGCGGGCCGAGCCCGGTGACGACATGACGTCCCTCCTCATCTCCGCCCGCGACGAGGAGGGCGACGGCAGCGGTCTCAGCGCCGCCGAACTGCGGGACACCCTGCTGCTGATGATCTCCGCCGGGTACGAGACCACCGTCAACGTCATCGACCAGGCCATCACCGCCCTCCTCACCGACCCCGAACAGCTCGCCCACCTTCGTGCCTGCCGAATCGACTGGAGTGACGTCGTCGAGGAGACCCTCCGGCACGAGCCCGCGGTCAAGCACCTGCCCCTGCGCTATGCCGTCAAGGAAATCTCCCTCCCCGACGGGCAGACGATCCGCGAGGGCGAGGCGATCCTCGCCTCCTACGCCGCCGCCAACCGCCACCCCGAATGGCACGGGACCACGGCCGACACCTTCGACGCCACCCGGCCGTCGAAGGAGCATCTGGCCTTCGGACACGGTGTGCACTTCTGCCTCGGCGCGCCGCTCGCGCGGCTCGAGGTCGTCATCGCCCTCAGGCAGCTCTTCGAGCGCTTCCCCGAGATCGAGCTCGCCGTGCCCGCGGACAAGCTCGAGCCTCTTCCGTCGCTCATCAGCAACGGACACCAGGCGCTTCCCGTGCGCCTGCGGCCGTCGGCCGACTAGTTGGTCCCTCCCGTGAGGCCTTGGACGGAGACACACGTCCCGGCCGGGGGATCCTGACATGGGCGAGGGCCTTCCGGCCCGGCGTGGATCGCGACATCCACGACCGGCGCCGGAAGGCCCTCGCCGGACGGTCATCCGGGAGAGTTCCGGGCTCCCTGGTCAGCCCCGCGCGCCACAGGTGGGTCGAGCCGTCGGGTCCGCGGCCGTACTGCCGCGTGCGCCGCACCTGACCCCCTCCCGCGCCACGACCTCGTCGTACAGCCGTAGCCGCTCTGGACGGAACTCCTCATCCACGGAAGTGTGCTTCGGGCATGTCTCCCATCGAAGGGGATGAAATGAGCACGTACGACTACGTCATCGTCGGCGCCGGTTCCGCGGGCTCCGTGCTCGCGGCACGGCTGTCGGAAGACCCCGAGGTCCGGGTGGCGGTGATCGAGGCGGGCGGCCCCGACACCGCGCAGGAGATCCATGTCCCCGCCGCCTTCCCCCAGTTGTTCAAGTCCAGCCTCGACTGGGACCTCGACTCCGACCCGGAGCCCGGGATCGGCGGCCGGCGGACCTATCTACCCCGGGGCAGGATGTTCGGCGGCTCCAGTTCGATGAACGCGATGATCTACATCCGGGGCAGTCGCGCCGACTACGACGGCTGGGCCGCGGCCGGGGCCACGGGCTGGTCGTACGCCGACGTACTGCCGTACTTTCGGCGCTCCGAGGACAACGAGCGCGGCGCGGACGAATTCCACGGCGTGGGCGGTCCGTTGACAGTCAGCGACGGCAGGTCCGGGCACCCGCTCGCCACGGCCTTCGTGCAAGCCGCGGAGCAGGCCGGGCACAAGGCGAACGACGACTTCAACGGCGAGACGCAGTTCGGCGTCGGGCGCTACCAGCTCACCCAGCGCGGCGGCATGCGCTGCAGCACGGCCGTCGCCTATCTGCACCCCGCCCTGGAACGGCCGAACCTCACCGTGCTCTCCTCGGCCCGCGCCCACCGCGTGGTGATCGAGGGCGGCCGGGCGACGGGTGTGGAGGTGGAGCGGGGCGGCGCCGTCGAGGTCGTCCGCGCCGAGCGCGAGGTGATCCTGTCCGCGGGCGCCTACGAGTCCCCGAAGCTGCTGATGCTGTCCGGAATCGGGCCCGCCGTCGCCCTGTCCACCTTCGGCATCGACGTCGTACGCGATCTGCCGGTCGGCCAGGGCCTGCAGGACCACTACGCAACGCTGCTGAACTTCCGTACCGAAATCGAGTCGCTGATCGGCGCGGCGAGCCCGGAGAACGCCGCGCTGCTGGAGCGCGAGGGGCGCGGCCCGCTGACCTCCAACATCGGCGAGGCCGGCGGCTTCTTCCGCAGCCGCCACGGCCTGGCCGCCCCAGACCTCCAATTCCACGCCGCCGCCGTGCTCTTCCACCAGGAGGGGCTCGGCCCGGCCACCGACCACGGCTTCGCCTTCGGCCCGTGCGTGCTCGCCCCGACCAGCCGCGGCGCGGTGACCCTGCGCTCCCCGCGCCCGGACGCGGCGCCCCGGATCGTGCACAACTACCTGATGACGCAGGAGGATCGGGACTGCATTGTCGCCGGCATCCGGATCGCCCTGGAGATCGCGGCCCAGCGCGCGGTGGCCGACCTCGCCACCGGCCCGTACGGCGACGCGCCCGCCTCGGACTCCGACGCGGACCTGCTCGCCTGGGCGCAACGGTCCGGACAGACGCTGTACCACCCGACGTCGACCTGTGCCATCGGCGTGGTGGTGGACCCCGAGCTGCGCGTGTTCGACGTGGCGGGCCTGCGGGTCGTCGACGCCTCCGTGTTCCCGGCGGTGCCGCGCGGGAACACCAACGCGCCCACCATCATGGCTGCGGAGAAGGCGGCCGACCTCATCACGGGCCGCAACGGCCTTGAGGGAGAGACGCCCTGACGCCCCGTACTGCCCAGACGCCGGCCAACTGACCCCGTTCACTACCGTCTGCAATCATGACGAGCTTGATGATTGCGGACGGTAGTCAAGGTCGGGGTGTGCACCGACACGCGAGCCGCCACAAGGCGAGGCGATCGAGGCGAGGAAGTCGTCGAGCATGGCGGTCTGTACGTCCTCGGGGAAGCGCCCGGGGTCGAAGAGCGCCTGGACGACCAGGCCGTGGGTGAACGCGACGGCGGTGGCCGAGAGGTGCTCCGGGTCGGCGTGGGCGGGGAGTTGGCGCAGGTCCCGGGCGGCTTCGAGGTGAGGGCGGAGCGTCTCGCGGAGTCGGGTGTAGCGGCCGGCCTGTTCCGCGGCCAGTTCGTCGTCGGCGAGGGAGAGGTCCCACGAGCTGACCCAGATGCGGTTGCGGGCGGTGTCGTCCGGGGACAGCGGCAGGATGTCCAGCAGCATGGCGCGTACGGTCGCGAGGCCCGGGGCGGGGCGCGCACGGCGGGGGCGCTGTGCGGTGCGGCTCTCCAGCAGGTCCAGGGCATGCGTGATCAGGGCCCGCTTGGTCGGGAAGTAGTGCATGAGCATCCCGGTCGAGACGTCCATCGCGGCGGCGACGGCGCGCAGCGTCAGTCCGCCGAATCCCCTGTCGGCAAGTACCTGCCATACGGCGCGAGTTACGTCCTTGCGGCGGGCTTCGTGGTCTCCGGGTGCGGGCGGCATGCTGCTACCTTACGTACCGAACGCTTGTTACGTACCCAGGGAACGAGGTGCCCGTGTTCACTCTGCCGATCGGCGACCATGCTCAGCTCCGCCCTCTGGAACCCTGGCAGGCACAGGAGTTCCTCGACCACATCGACCGCGCCCGGCCCTTGGTGGACCCCTGGATACCCTGGGCGACGTTCAGCGCCGACCTCGAATCCGCCACCGCCACCCTCCAGCGCTACGCCGACCGTCTGGCCCAGGACACCGGCCGTATCTACGGGATCTGGCTGGACGGCACGCTCGTCGGCGGCGTCATGTTCACCCGCTTCGACCGCGAGTCCGGAACCTGTGAGATCGGCTGCTGGCTGGAGCCCGCCGGGGAGGGGCGGGGCCTGGTGACCCAGGCGGGCCGGCTGCTGATCGACTGGGCGTTCACGGAACGCGGGATGAGCCGGGTCGAGTGGTGGGTCACGCCCGAGAACAAGCGCAGCATCGAGACCGCACGCCGGCTGGGCATGACCCGCGAGGGTGTGCTGCGTCGGCGCTATCCCTACCGCGGCGTGCGGCGCGACAGCGAAGTCTGGTCGGTCCTGTCCGACGAGTGGCCGCCCCCGGCGGACACCACCGCGGACGCCACCGCGAACGCCGACAAGGCCGAGCTCGACCGGCTGATGCGCGACCTCTTCGGCGCCTTCAACACCATCGGCGGCAACCGGCCGAACCTCGACATCATCCGCGCGGTCTTCCTCCCCCAGGGAAGCATCATCAAGAACGTCGGGGACACGACCCTCATCTACGACATCGACACGTTCGTCGAGTCCCGCGAGAAGATACTCACCGATGGGACGCTGACGGAGTTCTCCGAATGGGAAGTCGCCGAGCGGACCGAGATGTTCGGCTCGATCGCCCACCGGTTCAGCGACTACGGCAAGTCCGGATTCCGCGAGGGCGAGGGGTGGTTCGAGGAATCCGGCCACAAGACCACGCAGTTCATCCGGACCCCCGAGGGCTGGAGGATAGCCTCGCTGGCGTGGGACGACGATCCCGCCATCGGCGCCTGATCGCACGGGTCCCCGTGATCCGCATCGGTGCGCGGCCCGAGCAGACCTGAGCAGGATCGAGAGACGACCGGGAGTCACCTTGCACGAGAGAGTACGACGGGTCCGCGCGGCCCTGAGCGAGTTCGGCAGCACCGCGGAACTGGTCGAGCTCCCGGCCCCGGGGCCCACGGCAGCGGAGACGGCAGCTCAACTGGGTTGCGCGGTGGGCGCCATCGCCAACAGCCTGATCTTCGCCGTCGACGGTGAGCCCTTGCTGGTGCTGACCAGCGGAGCGCATCGCGTGGACACCCGGCTGCTCGCCCGCCTTCTGGGGGTGGGCCGTAAAAAGATCCGGCGCGCGGATCCCGACTTCGTGCTCGCCGTGACGGGCCAGGAGGTGGGCGGCGTGGCGCCCGTGGGGCATCCGCGCCCGGTGCGCACGCTGGTCGATGAGGCGCTGGCCGGCCACGAGCACGTGTGGGCGGGTGCGGGCATGCCGCACACCGTGTTCCGTACGACGTTCGCCGAGTTGGTGAAGCTGACCGGCGGGGAGTCCGCCGTGGTGGCCGACGACGAGGACAAGCGCGACGGTGGGCAGCCGCCCGCTCACCGGCCGGGCTGGGTGACGTCACCGCCGCTCGCCTGACGGACCCGCACTGAACGCGGATTCCCTGCGCGGCCGAGTCGTACAGCGGCCATCATGACGCGTGTGGCGCTGACGACGGAGTTCACGGAGTTGTTCGGAGGACGGCACCCGATCGCGCTGGCTCCGATGGGCGGGGCGGCCGGCGGGGCGCCGACCGCCGCTGTCCGACGCGGTGGCGGCCTCGGGCTGCTGGGCGCCGGGAGCTGGGATCTCGACATCGCCCGCGGCGCCGGATGGCCGTCGAAATACACCGCCCGCACCCTGAGCCACCCCTACCTCGATCAGTGGCGTGGCCGCGAGGCGGAACTGGCGGCCGACGTCGAGGCCCAACGGGCGTACCAGGAAGACGTGGCGCGCGGCACGGTGCCCTCGCTGCCGATCTGGGCCGGCGAGGCCGTCCACCTCATCTCCGACCTGCCCTCCGCGGCCGACCTGGTCGCCACCCTGGCCGCGCAGGCCGAGGCGGCACTGGACCGCGCGGGCAGGCGTTGACCCTCGCTTCCCGGGGCGGAGTCCGGGGCCTCTCTAGGCTGTCACCCGGCACCGGCACGACCCGAGGAGCGCAGAAGTGATCGACCCCGCACCGGAGCACCCGTACCCCGACGGCTACCGGCCGGACGAGGCACCCGCCCCGCACACGCTGCTCACGCCCGTGCTCGGTCTGCTGGGCAGGTGGCACGGCCGCGGACAGGGCGGATACCCCACGCTCGCCGAGGACTTCACGTACGCGCAGGAGGTCACCTTCAGCCACGACGGCCGCCCGTTCCTCCGCTACGAGGCCCGGGCCTGGCTGCTCGACGCCGAGGGCGCACCGTTGCGTCCGGCGGCCCGCGAGAGCGGCTGGTGGCGGCTTCAGCCCGACGGCCGGGTGGAGGCACTGATCACCCAGCCGACCGGCATCGCGGAGATCGCGGTCGGCCGTGCGGCACACGACACGGTCGACCTCTCCACCCACGAGGTGGCCCTCACGCCCACCGCCAAGGAGGTCGACGCGACCCGCCGCCGCTACACCCTGGCCGACGGCGACACCCTCACGTTCGTCCACGAACTCGCGGCGGTCGGCCTGCCGTTGCAGCACCATCTCTCGGCGACCTTGCGCCGCAGGCGATAGCCCGACGTACGTGGCTGTGGGACCCGTCCGACGCTCGGCGACAAGGTCCTGCAACACGTACTTCGACAGCGCGTCAAGATGCTCCACCGCTGCGATCCGGCCATCTTGCTGCCGGTGCCGCAGGGCCTGCTCCCCATGATCCCGCGCCGATGAGGCTGGTCCGGATGAAGCAGGCGACACGGAATGGAAGCGGATCAAAATCAAATCGATGGCGCGAAGTTGTCCCTCCGGAACGCGTTCCGAATGGAAAGCCTTGACGGAGCATTTGACGGATTGACATGGTCACGCATGTGTGAAGAAGGAAGTGAACACACATCCCAAGTATGGATGCTTAGGGGGCTGCCGGAAAAGTTCGACCACGGAGCAGAGACCGGAGATGCGGATGACACGACAGTCAGCGGTCCAATTCGATTCCGAGGACGGACGGAGTTCGGCATCTTACTTGGCCGGCCACGGAGATTTCAGAGAATGTCTACTACTTTTCTCCGGCGGGCTCGACACGTCTTGTCTGGTCAAGTGGCTGACGAGTGAATATCGTTGCGAAGTTTCGACACTGGTGGTGGATGTCGGCCAGCGGGAAGATTTCGCCGGACTGGAGAAGAAGGCCTACGCACTGGGCGCCGGCACGCACTACTACGTCGACGCCCGGGAGAAGCTGGTCGCGGACTACTGCCTTCCTGCGATACGGGCGAACGCCCGCGTGGGACGCAACGGCCACCCGCTGTCCGCGTCGCTGACCAGGCCGCTCATCGTGAGCGAAGCCATCGCGGTCGCCGAGTCGGCCGGGATCGACGTCATCGCGCACGGTGCCACGGGGCGGGCCAATGATTCGCTCCGCATGGACAACACCCTCCTGACGCTCAGGCCGCACTTCAAGATACTCGCGCCCGTGCGTGAACGGGCGATGTCACGAGACGAAGAACTGCGGTACGCGGTCCAGAATGAGATCGACGTTCCGGTGACCACGGAGCGATTGCACAGCATCGACGAAAATCTGTGGGCCCGTGAAATCGAAGCAGGGGACCTGGAATCCCCGTCGGTGACCCCGCAAGCCGCACTCTTCGGCGCCGCGGAGGCGACCGGGTCGGCCGGCGGGTCCACAGTCGTCAGGATTCGGTTCGCTTCGGGAATTCCCGTCGCCGTCGACGGCAAGCGCATGAAACCGCTGGACCTTGTGACCCTGCTCAACGACCTCGGATCGCCGTACGGAATCGGCCGCTTCGACTGCATGGAGGACAGGGGCGTAGGCGTCAAAGTACGTGAACTCCACGAGGCGCCTGCCGCAACCATACTCATGACGGTCTTCTCCGACCTGCAGGAACTCGTCCTCACGCGAGAAGAGATCAGGGTGGCCCGCACGCTGGAGATGGAGTGGGTCGACCTCGTACTCAATGGTCACTGGCACAACACGCTCAAGCAGACGATGGACCAATTCTTCGCCACGCTGGCAACTCGCGTCGAAGGCGAGGTAACCCTGCGCATTCAGCAGGGTCAGTGCGCCGTCGTGGCCAGAGAATCCCCGTATTCGCTCGATCTGACCAACCTCGTCTCGAAGGGTCTGCTCGACGAGCTGAACATGCGGGCAACCGCTCCGTTCATCGAGGTGTCCGGCCTCCAGCGGCGAATGGCGTTCCAGCTGAATCAAGGCGTACGCCATGCCTGAGGGCCGCCTGCCCAGCCAGCGCTCACTGATGACCCTGCTCCGGGAGGAGTACGACCCGTTCGTCGCGGACCTGGGCATCGGTGAGCCGCGACGGCGCCCGCCGCAGGCGCTCGCCTCCGACATCGAAAAGGTGCTCCGCGCCGAAGCGACCGGATACGGGCCGGTGGCGGGCCTTGCCGAACTCAGGAATCTGATCGCCGAGCGTCACGAGTTCACCGCACTCAAGCCGACCTCGGTGGAGAATGTCCTGGTCACCACCGGTGCTACACAAGCGATTTACCTGTCACTGCTGGTGGCGACGGACGGGCGTGGCGGTGAGGTCCTCTATCCGGATCCCGGTTTTGTGCAGTACGTCCCTGCAATACGCCTTGTCGGCGCCGAGCCGGTACCCTACCGCCTCCCGCCTGCACGGCAATTCCGGTTGACGGCCGATGACATCATCCGGCATCTCGGTGCCCATACGCGAGCTGTTGTCGTCAACAGCCCCTCGAACCCGCTGGGGCATGTCATCGAGCGTGAGCAACTCGAAATGCTCGTTGCCGAATGTGCGCGACGGAACATCCTGGTCGTGTCGGACGAGGTGTACGAGTTCCAATGCTGGGACAAGAGGCACGTTTCCGCTCGGGAATTCGGCGACAACGTGCTCGTATGCAGTGGGGTGTCCAAGCTGTTCCAGATGGCAGGGTGGCGCATCGGCTGGGCGATCGGCAGCGAGCCTCTCGTGCAGCGTCTGCTGTCGGCCGCGCAGTACATCACTTTCCGGCCGTCGACGGTGGGGCAGCAGGTGGCTCTCAGCGTGCTGGGAGCGCCGGCCGCCATGGAACAGCTCATGAACGAAACCCGTCAGCGGCGTCGCGCCATGGCCCAGGCACTAGCGGCACTTCCCGGCATGGAGCACCTCCCGCAGGCAGGGGGCCTCTTTTTCTACGTCAACGTCGGCAACTGCGGGACGGACTGGGATGTGGCGCTCGACCTGGCAAAACGCGGTGTTGCCGTGGTGCCGAGTGTGGGTCCGGGCGCCGGGTTCGGCGATCAGGGCTTCGGCTGGATCCGTCTCTCCTTCGCCGGAGACATGCGGGACGTCACGGAAGGAATGGCCGTGTTCGCCGAGTACGCCACGGAGAAAGGGAGCGGACTGGCGTGAACCGGGGCGAGGTAGCGACGGCGATTGCGGACGTCTGGCGTTCCGTGCTCGACGTGCAGAATCTGGGGCCGGGTGACGACTTCTTCGCACTGGGCGGAGACTCCCTCGCTGCACTGGCCATGGCGAATGAGGTGGCCGGTCTCTTTTCCCAGGGAGTTCGGGACGAGCACATCGAAGAACTGGCCATGTCCGTGTACGACAGCCCGAGTCTGCACGCGTTCACCGCCGCAGTCGGAACCATGATGACGGAAAAGGGAGAATCGTGAGCACGGTCATCGACCTGATCGACAAGCGGTCGGCCGAGAATCCCGAGGGCACGGCGATCACCTGCAACGGCAGGACCACGTCTTACCGCGCATTGATGCGCACCGTGGATGCCGTCGCTGAAACCCTCCGCCGGCATGTCGGTGAGCGCAAGCATGTGGTGATCGTCGCGGACAGGTCGGACGCCACTGCGGCCTGCATCCTTGCCGCTCTACGGACGGGCGCGGTGTGCGTACCGGTGTACGAGGACTACCCCCGTGCCAGGATCGAGAACATCGTCGCCGCGATGGCCGGGGATATCGCCGTAGTCATCACAGGATCGAAAGCTCCCACCATCGACGGGTTCGAGGGCGCAGCCCTGTCGCTCGAGGACCTCATGCACGATGCGACTCGCGGTGCGGGCGAGGCACCGCACCGCCCGTCCGCAGCGGCGCCCGACGACACTGCGTACGTGTTGTTCACTTCCGGATCGACAGGAGTGCCGAAGGGCGTTGAAATAACGCACCGTGCCTTGCTGAGCGCGGTGGCGGAGTTGATTTTTCAGTACGACATCGGCCAGAGCGACCGCGTGCTGCACGCAGCGCCGCTGGGGTTCGATACCTCGATGTCCGAGATCCTGCGGGCGCTGTGCTCCGGGGCCACCCTGACCATTGCGGACAGCGCGGTGACCTCCTCACCGAAGTACTTTTTCGGGCTCGAATTCCTGGAGGCCGAGAGCGTCACGCGAGCCGTGCTCCCGGCAGCGCTCCTGGCGCGGGCCAGGTATCGCGAACTTCCGGCACTGCAGCTCCTGGTGACGACAGGAGAGGCCTGCACGAAGGACGTTGTGGAGAAGTGGGCCCCGGGCCGGCGGCTCCTCAACGCCTGGGGCTCGACGGAATCGACGTTCTCGGGAACCATCATGGACCTCAGCCGCTGGGACCGTTCGGGGACGGCACCCATCGGGAGAGCGAACCGCAACTGCAGCGTTTTTGTGGCACGACCGGACGGTTCGATGGCCGGGACCGGTGAAGAGGGTGAGCTTTTCATCACTGGGGAAAATGTGGCCCGGGGTTACTACCGAAACCCTTCTCTGACCCGCGAGCGATTCCTTCCCGCGGACGCCGACCGCCCCCATCCGACGTTCCGCACGCGCGATCGTGGGCGGCTGAGAAGTGACGGATACCTGGAATGTCTCGGCCGCGCGGACAGCCAGGTGAAGATTCGCGGATACCGCGTGGACCTGACCGAAGTCGAGGATGCGATCCGCACTTCGTCTTCGCTCCTGACGCACCAAGTGGTGGTAGTGGCCGTTGACCGTTCGCAGGCTCAGGGCCAGGAGCTGGTTGCCTTCATCACCGCGGCGAACGAGGTCACGGCCGACGGTGCCAGGAGAGCACTGAACCCCGAACTGGCGCGCCAACTACCCGACTATGCGATTCCGAACCGTTATGTGCCGCTGGACCGGATCCCGCTGAATGCGCACGGAAAAATCGATCGACGCGCTCTCGTCGCAGGGCTTTCAACGGGCTCCGCGCAGCAGCTGGAAGCGCGGCAGGACCATGACGGTTGATCCAGGCCCCGTACTGTCGGCCGAAGGCGTGACCAAGTCCTATGGAGAGGTACGGGCACTGAACGGAATCTCGTTCAGCGTCGAATCGGGCGAATGCTTCGGGATCCTGGGACCGAACGGCGCGGGCAAGACGACGCTCATGCGTCTCATCTCGGCCGTCAGCCGACGCAGTTCGGGATCCATGTCGGTACTCGGAATGGATCCCGAACAGGAAGGATCCGCCGTGCGCGCACGCATCGGCGTGGTACCTCAGGAGGACTGCCTCGAGGAGGACTTGACCGTACGCGAGAACCTCTACGTGTTCGGACGCCTCTTCGGAATCTCCCGAAGGGAGTTGAAGGAACGCATTCCCGCACTGGTCCGCGACGCACGTCTGGAGGAAAAGGTCGGTACCAAGGCAGCCGAGCTGTCGGGAGGCATGCGTCGCCGGCTCACCATCGCGCGGGCATTGATCAGCGGTCCGGACATCCTTCTCCTCGACGAACCCAGTACGGGACTCGACCCGCAAGCGAGGCAGGGCCTGTGGGAAGAATTATTCGCTCTGCGGTCGACGGGGATGACGCAGATCGTGACGACGCATTACATGGATGAGGCAGAACAACTCTGCGACCGCATCGCGATCGTCGACCATGGCACGATCATCTCCGCGGGAACACCGAGCGGACTGATCAAGTCCACGTTGCCCTCCGGTGTCGTCGAATTACGAGGGGACGAGCGTGACATCGCTCAGGGGTTGGCCCTGCTCAGCGTGCCCGTGCAACGGGTTGAAAAGGTAAGCCGACGTCTCCTGCTTTTCGACGACGACGTCGAGGCGGTCAGCCAGGACATGCGCACGGCGACGGACGGCAATGCCATGGTCACGGTCCGCAGAACGACGCTGGAAGATGTCTTCCTCGCTCTGACGGGGCGCGAACTGAGGGAAACGTAGATCCGTGGTGACGACAATGGTCGAGGAGGTACGCAAGTCCCTGCCGTACTACGCCGCCACTTACCGTCGCACCTGGCGCTCGACGGTGCTGTCCTCTTTCGTCGCACCCGTGGCCTATCTGGTGGGCATGGGGTTCGGCGTCGGCTCGGTGACACAGCCGGGCCATGCGGTCGCATACACGTCGCAGCTGTTTCCCGGATTGGCGGTGCTGGCCGCCGTGTCGACGGCGGGAGCCGAAGGCACTTATCCCGTCTTCGCCCGTAGCGCTCGCAGCGGGTTCCATTCGGTCATGAAGTACACGCCGCTGAGCATCAGCAGCATCGTGCTGGGGCAGACGTGCTGGATTGCGATGCGAGCAGCTGCCGCCTGCTGCGTCTTCGGGATCGTCGGGCTCGCATGCGGCGTGGCATCCCTCCGAGGAGCTGCGACAAGCGTGTTGATCGCGACGGCCGCAGGAACGGCCGCCGCCCTCCCCATGATGGCGTTTTCCGTATCGTTGCGCCAAGCAGGAGCACTTGAGCTGGGAATGCGCCTGGTGTATGCGCCGATGGTGCTGTTCTCGGGTGCCCTGTACCCGATGCACGTTGCGCCCCCCGCCTATCATGCGGCCGCCTGGTTCAATCCTGTGTGGCATGCGGTGGAAATTTCCAGGGCGGTGGCAGGAAAGGCGGATGCCTCCGCGGCCACCTCACTTCATGCTGCCGTCATCACAGCACTGGCAGGCGGGTCCTTTTTCCTTGCCGTGCACTGTTACGGCAGGCGGCTGAGAAGATAGGAGGGGCGTCGTGCTCGCAGTCCATTCATGGCGCGTTTTCCGGAGGAACTGTTATCTGTCGACCAGGACTTGGTGGGTGTTCCTTTCCGGCCTGGTGGAGCCGCTGCTGCTCTTTCTGTCGGTTGGCGTGGTCGTGGGAAACGCTGTGCACCCCGACGTGTCCGATGCGATGCCGACAGGCGACCATGCGTACCTGAGGTTCGTCTTCAGCGGCCTGCTCGCCGTCGGCGTCATGAATGGCGCCATATACGAGAGCACACTCAACTTCTTCTACCGGTACCACCACTTGAGGAGCTACGACGTCGTCCTGACCTCACCGCTCACATCGCGCAGCGTGGTGATCGGTGAAGCGATGACGGCCTGGTTGCGCGGCATCCTGTATGGCGCCATATACGGGGTCATCGGCTGTTCCTTCGCATTGATCAACCTCCCGCAGTTCGCCGCGATGCTGCCTTGGCTGCCCCTGGGTGCGTTCGGCTTCGCGGGACTCGGCATCTGGCTGGCCAGTCTGATGCGTTCATGGAACGACCTGGAGTTGGTGAACCTGGTCATGCTGCCGATGGTCATGCTGGCCTGCGTGTTCTTTCCTCTCTCCGCCTATCCCCAATTGATCGGGGATGCGGTCAGGTGGCTGCCACTGTCGATGCTGGCCACGTGTATGCGAGGCGTCCAGGATGGGACGATGGACCGCCTGGCCGCAGCGGGCCTGGCCGCTTTCGCCCTCGTGGGAATGGCGTGTCTGTGGCGTGCGGTGGCGAAGGCAGACCGTCTTCTCCTTCGGAGCTGATCCGGGAAGGGGAGAGGTGGGGTCAGTGGCAGTGGGTCGGCTGGAGTCGATCACGATCCCGGGTAGCGGGTCGGCATCCAACGAAGACTGTGCACGCGTGTGCCTGCGGGGCGATGAGGGCGAAGCCGTCGTGCTCGACGGGGTGACGGGCCGCGGTCCGGACGCCTCGGGCTGCCGGCACGGCGTTGCATGGTTCGTCGACCGTGTCGGCGACGCGCTGCTTGCCTCGCTGGGCAGGCGCTGTGACGCGTCCGGCGACGCGGTCATGCGCGACATCGTGCGCACTGCACTGAGCGCCGCGCGACGCACCCACGAGCGGACCTGCGATCTGTCGAATGCGCTCACTCCACAGGCGACCGCGGCGCTCGCCGCGTGGACGGCACGGACCCTGACCCTCGGGGTGCTGTGCGACTGCTATGCCGTCGTGCGGTACGTGGACGGCCATATCGAAGTCTTCGAAGACGCCGCACTCCGCGTACTGGAACAGCGGCATCCCCCGCAACGCATGGAGGCCTTCAGGAACACGGACGACGGGTTTCATACCCTGGCGGCGGATCCGTCGGTGGCGAAATGGCTCCGTACCTGGGAGATCCCGGCCTCGGGCGTCGAATCCCTGCTCATGGTCTCGGATGGTGCGGCGCGCTTCGTTTTCGAGTACGGCTTGGGACACTGGCACGACCTGATGCGCCTCGTCGAGGAGTCCGGTGTCGCGGCGTTGGCGAGGCGCGTGCGCGAGTTCGAGAACGAAAAAATGGCAGGACCCGGAAAAAATGCAGAAACCCGAAAACCTTCCGATGACTTGACAGCCGTCCTGCTGCAGTTCGACGCGTGAAGGGATGCGCATGTTCACCTTGAACGTTGCTCAGCAAAGGGGACTGCGCAACTGGGTCGAAGAGGGCATTGTCCCGTGGCCCGTGGTGTCCTGTCACGTTCTCGTCGCGCGGTCGGGACGCTCCCCGGAAGCGGTGCGGGATCTCGCGGCGCGGGTGACGGAACATCATGCGGCGCTGTGTTCACGGGCAGTCTGGCAGCCCGACGGCGACGTCGGCATTCTCAGGGATGCCCCGGCGCAGATAGACCTTGCCGAGGTCGTCACGGTTTCCGAAGCGCCAGAAGAGAGCCGCGTGGACCCGTTTGTGCGCTCGGCAACCGTACGCATCGAGGTGGACGACCGAAGAATTGGGCTGATGGTCACGATCAGCCACCTGTTCGCCGATGCAGGGGGCGCCGACTCGGCACGCCGGGCATTTGAACGCGCCTTTGCCGGTCCGGATGCGGCGGATCCCGCTGTCCAACCCCGGGAGACCCAGGAGCAGTTGGCATCCGAGGACGTCCTGGCGCGCAACGGGCGCTTCTGGCTTGACGCGCTCACAGCGGCACCGCGGTCCACGGGAGCACTCGTCCTTTCAGACCGGCGCCGGGTGACGGCCACAGCATGCACCTACCCCTTGCCACGCGAGCTGACGGAGTCGGTGACCAGGGAGTCGAGACGTTTGCGGCTCTTCGCTTCCTCGATTTGGATGTCCGCCGCCGCCGCGGTGGCCTGGGAGTTGGGTGGGGCGCCCCGTGCGGTGGTGTGCAGGACGACCTCGTCGAACCGGCAGACCGCGGTCGCGCGGCGGGCCATCGACTACCGGGCGCAGGCCGTCTTCGTCCCCATCCCGGTCACGCTCAACGATCAGCTGATGGAACTGTGCTCCCGCGTGAACCGGCTCAACATCGCGGGGCTGTCGCGCTCCCAGTACGACGCACTGGCACTCGTACGGCAGTTGGACACGCACTTCACGGGCGCTTCGTTCCAACCGGCCATCGAGGTGAACTATCTGCCAGAGGAACACTGGGGAGTCGACGCACCACAGAAGCGCGAAGTCACCTACCGCTTCAACCGGATGAGCGCCAAGGCGGACCTGGCCGTCGTTGTCTGCGCGGATGCCCTGCGCATCACCTCCCGCATGGTTCCCGCATCCGCGTACATCGACGGGATCCGGGAGCGACTCCTGCACTGGGTCACCGCCCTGTTCGTCGACGCAGAGGCAAAAGTGGGTGATATCGCACGCATCTCACAGGGCCCTGCAGACGTCCGCCTGCATCCGTCAGGAGTTCTCTATTCCATGAAACAGGTGACGACGCTGGTCGCCAAGGTGTTGCAGTTCCCCTTCACACTGCGGATCGACCAGGAAGGCAGGATCGTCGTGCACCAGGCCGCGCATGAGCGCGCCGTCGACCACAGCGAACTGCGTGCGGTCCAGGCCGAAATGCCGATGACGGTCGTACCGGACGAATGGGTCCGCGCGTGACGGCACCCTCGACGCAAAAAGGACCATCCGAAGATGGCCCTTACGCTGCGGAAACTACACACAGTGTCCGACGTAAAACGTCGGGACGACAGGATTTGAACCTGCGACCCCTTGACCCCCAGTTGGGTGGTCCGTGAGCGGCGTGCGATGGGTCGTTCTTCGAGGTCAGTGTTCAGCGTACTCGGCCGAGTAAAGGAGTCTGTTCACTCTGGCCTCCGCCGGACAGCCTCGTCGCGTCACGCACCGCCTTCCACTGATCGATGGGAGCCGCTACAAACTCTGGCGCTTCCATCGTCGCGCTTCAGCTGGGAGCGGGCAAGTGAACACATGTGCGCCTCGGCTCTCAGTCAGCGACGCCCAACTTCTATTGCGGACTCGAAGCAGGCCATGCAAGACGAACTCCCAGAGAAAGAACGGTACTTGGCCACGCTGACGGCCCTACAGGTCGTGGGGGTACGAGGACACCGGGCAGAGCCAGCCATCACCGGCCTCGCCGATTCTCACCGTGACGATGGACAGGACGAGGCACTCGCCGCCTGAGTGTCCGCGTCGCTGCTCCAGTAGGCCACATGCCATGTGGGGGGCCGAGCAGCGGCGCAGCCCGCTGTGGGTCCTCGAGGCGTTCGCAGACGCGGCAGCCCATCGCGATGGCCGAGGAACGGTGTTGCCAGAGCGTTGTCCGCGGTCTTGAAGACCGCAACGACGTCAAAGGTGATCCCGGAGGATTCACATCCAGCCTCGATCGCGCCAGCAAGGCATTCCCGAGCAACCCCAGCAGCAGGTCAGTCCGCGCCGCCCGCAATCTGCCCATCGGCTTCCAAACCATACTTACGCAA
Organism: Streptomyces sp. NPDC046805; assembly: GCF_040645355.1. NCBI lineage: Bacteria > Bacillati > Actinomycetota > Actinomycetes > Kitasatosporales > Streptomycetaceae > Streptomyces > Streptomyces sp. NPDC046805. The sequence goes on from NZ_JBEYYC010000004.1 coordinate 164,678, forward strand.
GCGATCACCTTCGTCCTGACGCCCTAGTTCCTTCAACAGATCCACCATCTCGGCGATAGCAAACGGTTCTCCCGCCAAGATTGCCCTCCTGTACCAGGAAAGAGCCTCATCGCCGTTGGCTTGTCGCGCAGTGAGGAATGCCGTGAGATGGAGCGCCGATGTGTGGCCTTGCTTGGCGAGTTTCTTCGCGCGCGACACTGCCTCGTCAGCTCGACCGAGCTGTTCAGAAAGCCCTGCCATGCGCCAGAGGGCGAAGACATGTCCTTGCTCAGCCAAGGAGCCCAGCCAACGTAGCGCCTCGTCCTCGCGCCCTGCCGCGACCAGCAGCTCCGCGGCGGTGTGAAGCACTGCCATGTCCACACGCCTCTCGGGCTCCAGACACCAGCGCAGCGCGTCGTCAGAACGCTCTGCCTCCATGAGGATTTCGAGATATGCGGCCGAGGCGAATGGCCGGCCAGCCGTCGCGAATGGCTCCAACCACGTTGCAGCTTGCTCCAGTCCTTCACACTTCACGGCCAGTTCCGCTCCGACACCGAAGGCCATGTCGTGGCCAGCGTCAGCCGCACGCTTGAAGGATGAGAGCGCCTCGGCCGAACGACCAGCCTGAGCAAGTGTGTTGGCCGTGACCATCAGGTCGCTGGCCCCTTCTTGAGCCAGCTCGTTCAGCCAAGCAAGGGCCCTATCAGGACCATCGGTGTTCCACACCATGCCTACGGACTGCCGGATCGCGAGTGCGTCGCCAGAAAGTGCTGCTCGCCGGTAGAACTCAAGTGCCTCTGTTAGTCGGCCGTTCTCCTGAAGCTTCTCACCGGCTTCGCGGGCGGCAGCGGCGTCACCGCGGTCGGCGAGTCCGCCGAGCCACGAGATTGCCTCATCCGTACTGCGCGAGTCGGCTGTCAGCTCGAGAACCCAGGAGAGCGCGAGCTCATCTTTTCCTTCGGCCAGTCGTGTCAGCTGGTCGACTACTTCATCCTTCTGACCGAAAGCCTCCGACAGCTCGACCAGGTTCGCGTAGGCGTCCTCGTCCCCAGCTTCGACTGCGCGCTGATACCAGCGCAAGGCTTCCTGGTGCTGCTCGGCTCGTTCCATCAGATCGCCCGCGAGCCAGGCAGTGTCTTCGATACCCGCGGCGTCGGCACGCAGATGGAGTTGGAACGAGTATCGAAAGAGGCCGCGGTTTCGGGCTTCCCAGGCCAACCCGGCAAGATCATCCATCTCTGCATGTTCGGGAAGCGCACTCCAGAGCGAAGCCGCAGCAGGCTCGGTCGCCCGACTCGACCGTCCATGGTGATCGAGATAGTCGGCAAGACGAAAATGGGGTTCCGCGTGAACTACCTGACCGGGACGGGGGCGCACCAGGCTGAGAGGACTGGTCGCACCGCGGCAGGGCTGTTGAAGCACGGAGAGGGTTTGGTCGAACCAACCCTCACTCAGGGCAGACCATTCGTCATCGGTGAGATAGCCGACGGCAGCCAGATCCAACAGCGTTCGAGGAAGTGCTCCACTGCATCCGATCCGGCGGGCATCCATTGCCGCATGGATCACGGCCTGCGCAGGGGCCGGGGCAGTCGTATAGCGCTCCATGAGAGCGAAAGCGGCAGAGAGGTACTGGACAATCCGTCCGTCGCCGACTCGGTCAAGTGCCTCTGCCAACCGCCGGTCCTCGTGTGCTGCTCTGCCTGCTTCCAGCAGAGCTGGCTCATCGAACGAACGGGGGACGAGGACACTGTGGCCGGCAAGCAGCAGGCGGGCTTCTCGGCGCCCATCCGGTGCGCCCGAAGCGGGCGGCACGGTAAGCCTTTCCCAGTGCTGGGGCCAGGCTGTTCCCAAGACCACGACCGGGCCCCGGGTGGGATCCTTAAGTAGCTCCCTCAGCGCCGCGGCCACCTGCTCGCCCAGTTGAGGCGACGCCAGGTAGGGCTCGATTTCGTCGAGCCAGACCACCGTCCGCGGCCCGACGCACGGCATGCCATTTAGGAGTGCCTCCGCTGGGCTTGGCGCAATCGGATACCAGAGTCGCCAGTCGCCCGGTAGCGCCTGGATAGCCTCCCAGCATGCTCGTGTCTTGCCCGTGGAAGAGTCGCCAACAAGTACGGCCAAAGCGCTCTGTTCGGCAGCAGCCCGTGCGACGAGCTGGTCCACCCGCACATCGTGTTCCCGGCTGATGTAGGCCGGCAGCGGGGGCAGCCGGTCACCGGGATCCCTCTCTTCGGCCTCGATGACACGGTGCACCTCAAGAGCGAACGGATCGGTGAAGTCCCGGATCGGGGAGCCCACCACGGTATGGGTGTGCTGCGTGCCGAGATCCGGACCGTCTGCGCAGAACCCATCCGCCGTCGCCCGCCCAAAGAAGCGGTCAACCAAGGCACGTTGCGGGAAGAGCAGGTCCGAAAGCTGCTGCCGGCCCCAGAGTTCAATGTCGAGTGGGTGATAGTCCCTACGCAGTTGATGGAGCCGATCCTCTACCGCAGTGTCACCGGTATAGGCAGTGGTGACCAGCACGAAGCGAGTAGCGTCGAAGGGGCGGATTCCTTCGACATACATCCGAACCGCATCCGAGAGGGCATCAGCGGTGAAACTCTGCCAGCGCTTGGCCTGATAGACGGTCAAGCTGCCATCCTCGAAGTACCCCACGACATCGATGCCGTGCTGCTTCTGCCCGTTCCTACCGTACAACCTGGACCGGACCGCACCCTCAACTTCACGGGCCAGCGCCACAATCAGACGCTCGAGGCTCTCCCAGGACAACTGCTCCACCTGAAGGAGCAACGGGGCTGTCACCGTCAGCGGCGGAGGAAGATCTGGAGGTGGATCCACAAGCCTGTGACCAGCATCGATCTCTTCCCAGAGTTGTTCCACGCCCTCTTCCCCCGAGTCGGCTGCGGGAATCGGCTTGGAGGGATCGCGCTGCGGGTCCGTCGTCATACGGTCATGATGCATTCCGCCACTGAGGCTATTTCAACCTCCGGTTGAGCAGGCCAGGTGGAGGGTGGGGATGGCCAGCTCAAACGGAGGTTGAAAGCGAGTCTGCCCCAAGCGCCGACGGCTCCGATGACTCCTCCGCCGAGCGCTCCGCGTTGGGGTCTGACTCTGCCTCCGCCGACATGTCGCACAAAGGGGCCATGCCGCCAAGTTCGGTCGCTTCCCGTCGGCGGGTGATACGCCTGCTACGCTCCTGAGCCCCGGCTGCACCGGTAGGTATGTATAACAACTACCGTGACTGCTACACACCTTAGGCTCGCAGAGATCGCCGGGTGATCATAAAATAGGGCATATGTAACACGGGGGCGACGTGCTCACCAAGATCGTCGTTAAGAACTACCGGACGTTTCGAGACTTCACTCTTGAGTTCGATCCGAAGATGAACATCTTGGTCGGCGACAACGACCGAGGGAAGTCCACGCTCCTCGAAGCGATCGGCCTGGCCCTGACGGGTCGGATCCGAGGCCGGCTCCTGGCCCAAGAGCTGTCGCCGTACCTGTTCAACAAGGAAGTCGTCGACGAGTACATCCAGGCTCTGCGTGACGGTGTTGAGTCCAAGCCACCCGAGGTCATCATCGACCTGTTCCTCGACGGCAAGACCGCGCCGGCCACCTTGAAAGGGATGAACAACCTCCTCAAGAGCGACGAGCCGGGTGTCCGCATCCGGGTGATGCTGAACCCGGACTACGAGGCGGAGTACCGGGAGTTCGTGCAAGATCCGTTGCAGGTCCGCCTGGTGCCGACCGAGTACTACAAGGTCGACTGGCTCGACTTTGCGGGCAACGGCATCACCTTCCACCGCATTCCAGCCACGGCCTCCCTGATCGACGCCACCAACATCCATCTGCAAAGCGGCGTCGACTACTACCTCAACGGCATCATCAGCTCGCACCTGGAGGCCAGCGAGCGTGTCGAGCTGGCCCGCGCGTACCGGAGCCTGCGCGAGAACTTCGCCGACGATGAAGCCATCGTCAAGATCAACGAGAAGTTGCGTGGGGCCCAAGGTGAGGTCAGCGACCGTGAGTTGACGCTGAGTATCGACGTTTCCCAGAAGACCAACTGGGAGAGCAACATCGTGCCCCACCTCGACGAGCTGCCGTTCCAGTTTGTCGGCAAGGGGGAGCAGAACACCCTAAAGATCCTGCTGGCGTTGAACAAGCAGGTAGAGGACGCGCACATCGTCCTGGTCGAGGAGCCCGAGAACCACCTGTCGTTCCCGAACCTGGGCAAGCTGATCCGCAAGATCAGCACCAAGTGCGAAGACAAGCAGGTCTTCATCACCACCCACAGCTCGTACGTGCTCAACAAGCTCGGTCTGGAGAACCTCGTCCTGCTGTCCGCCGAGCAGGGCTTCCGCCTGTCGAGCCTGCCAGCCGACACCCAGGACTACTTCCGCAAGCTGTCGGGCTACGACACCCTGCGGGTCGTCCTGGCCCGCCGCTCGATCCTGGTCGAGGGCCCGTCGGACGAACTCGTCATCCAGCGCGCCTACCTCGATGTCCACGGCTGCCTGCCCGCCGAGGACGGCGTCGACGTGATCAACATCCGCGGGCTGTCCTTCAAGCGGTTCCTCGACATCGCGTCGCTGCTGGAGCACAACCAGGTCGCGGTCGTCACCGACAACGACGGCAAGGACGCCGCGAAGGTGGAGGCGAGGTATGCCAGCTTCGGCGGCTTCCCCAACATCTCGGTGCACGTGGGTGAAGACAAGGACTTCCCGACATTGGAACCGCAGTTGCTCAAGGCGAACGGGCGCGCCGCGCTCAACGCCATCTTGGGAACGACCTTCACCACGGACGACGAACTGCTTGCGTACATGAAGGCGCGCAAGACCACCGTCGCGTTGGCCATCTTCGAATCCGCCGAGTCCGTCACGATGCCGGGGTACATTGCCGATGCCGTCGCATAACAACCTCGCCGTGTTGGCGGCGGCCGGCTCCCGCAAGACGCAGCACATCGTGGACTGTGTCCTCAGTGACCCGAGCCAGCGGGTGCTCGTGACCACTTACACGACCGAGAACATGAACCAGCTGGTCGATCGGCTGAGCGCCGGCACCGGGCTGCTGCCGAAGCACGTCACGGTCATGACCTGGTTCACGTTCCTGCTGAACCAGTGCGCTCGCCCGTACCAGAGCGCCGTCCTCGACGACGTGGGCGTGATGCGCGGACTGAACTTCGTCGGCGAGCGCAGCAGGTTCATCCCCAAAACGAACGTCAAGAAGTACTACCTCGACTCCAACGGCGACATGTTCCGTGACGCCGTGGCTGCCTTCGCCTACGAGGCCGATCAGCGTAGTGGCGGCAAGGTCGTAGGCCGGCTGACCGAGATCTACGACCACATCTACATCGACGAGGTCCAGGACCTCGCTGGCTACGACCTCGACGTCCTCGACCTGCTGCTCAGGTCGCCCATCGCGATGACGATGGTGGGGGATCCGCGCCAAGCCACCTTCGCAACCAACAACGCGACCAAGAACAAGCGGTACAAGGGCAGCGGCATCGCTGACTGGCTGGACGAGCGCAAGGACATCTGCGAGATCGAGCACCGGCTTGAAAGCTATCGCTGCAACCAGGATATCTGCGACTTCGCCGACGACCTCTTCCCGGACTTGCCGAGAACGATCTCCAAGAACACCGAGAGCACCGGTCATGACGGCGTCTCCACCATCACGCCGGCCGAGGTAGCGGCATATGTCGAGAGGTACGACCCGGTCGTGCTGCGCTGGGACAGGCGAACCAAGACCCAGGGTCTCGAAGCGATGAACTTCGGTCAGTCGAAGGGATGCACCTTCGATCGGGTGCTGATCTTTCCGACCCAGCCGATCACCAAATACTACAAGAATCGAGAGTCTGAGCTGACTGATGGCAGTCGCTTCAAGCTGTACGTCGCCGTGACACGAGCTCGCTACAGCGTGACCTTCGTGATCCCCTAACGGTCGCTCGCGCCCGCCAGCCGCACTCGGTAGAAACCTAGAAAAACCGTCGCGTCAAGATAGGTGGATCGCCACACTGGCGAGGTGAAACTGTTCGACGCCGACTACTACGATCCCGACGAGGTGCTGGCGCACCCGCGACATCAGGAGATGCAGCCTGTCATAGCCACGCTCATCCAGCAGCTGCGGGACTGTACGACGGAAGAGGCCGGTGTCGCCTTCCAGCGGGATCTGCTAACCCGGCTGCTGGAGGTGGAGAAGGATCGCAAGGAGCTCAAGCGCGCCGCAGACCGGATGCGGAAGCGGAAGTCGCCGCATTTAGAGGCCCCCGAGCCGCGGTCGGGCCGTGACCTCGGCAACATGGAGACCTGGCGGTTCGAGCACGACGTGTGTGAGCGGCTGGCTCGCCAACTGCGTTCGGTAGGCGACGCGTTGGCCTGGCGTGTCTTCGGCTTCCACCGCCCGTTCATTCTCGCCCTGTGCCGCAACGACCCACCGGGCCCGATGTACGGCAAGGCCGGACTGCAGGCCGAGCTTGATCGTGTCGAGGAAATCTTCAAGGAGAATGGCTCCTTCGCTCTCCTGCACGACCTGACCAACTGCCTGCGCATCGGCGACGTCACTGTTTGGGATGGAGCCAATCCACCATGCACCGAAGAGATCAAGACGAACCCGGGGGTGCGCAAGAGCGCCCAGATCCGGCGGATCAACCAGGCCAGGGCGGCGGTGCTGGAAGGCGGTCCGCTGCCGGGGAGTAACGCCTCAGAGCTCCTGCATGACCTGGACCTGCCACTGCGCACACACCTAGACGTATTGCGCGATGCCCTGGAGCAAGCTGCGACCGAAGGCATCCACGCCACTGCCGTGCCCGGCAGCCGAGCCCTGTACGTCGTCGACCAGTACGGATGTGTTCAGCAGGGCCTATCCTCCGCACAGTTCAACGAGCGACTTCAGCAGGCCGTGGGTGCCGCGCTAGAGAACGCGGGCATCGCCGCCAGCCGAGAGGACCACAACGTCCACTTCACCAGCATGGACAGCACGGCCCGCAATCCACTACGGGTGCCATGGGCGAACTATCCGTTGCACCCCGTAGTCTGCGCCCGGTTGATCGGCGACTACGCCGCGATGACCGTTGAGACCTCCGGACCAGCCCTTGCCGACCTACTACGGGTCGCCGGCCTCGATGCTCACTGGGTTCGTCCGCCGGGGAAGGCCGACCTTAAGCCGGGAGACGTCGTCATGGAGATCCATCACCAGGAGCAGTTCCTTGCCGTGTCCCTGCCCGGAGGCCTGACAATGACCCCGGGCTGGACGTTGCAGATGGGCCGCTCCGAACTGGATCGCTACATGATCGAGCTTGTCCAGCCGGGCTCGTGGATTGCTGGCATGAAGCACCTGCTTGCCGCGCGTCGGGGCGGGCAGCCCTGGCCGCACTACCGCAACGAGCACGAGGTCTGGGTCTAGGCCAAGGTGCTGCTGCCCGGAGGCGGGCTTCCCGACCTTCAATGTTCATGTCACCGTGGGATCATGACGGCCGACTTACCGGTTCGAATCGTCGATGGACGCGTCGTCACCGACCCTGGCATCGGGCCCGTGGCGATGTTGTGGCTCCCGTTGCATGGCGAGGTCATCGCCAAGATCCCGCCTCGGAAGGGCAACCGCGGCTGGCTGCACGAGACGGTAGGCATCCGTTCTCCGAAGCTCGACGATGACCGGTGGAAACTGCCGCGGAGCTGTCTGGTGCGGTTGGTGACGGCTGCGATCGACCGGTACGGGTACATCGTGCTTTGGCGAGACATGTCGAAGCTTTCGCAGTGCACCAGAGCATGTCTAGAGGCCACGGGCGTTGAATGTCAGTGTTCGTGCCTCGGAGCACACCACGGCCAGGATGCTGCCGGCTGGTTCGAGCGGGTCGGGGATGCGGTGGTGGCCGAGCAAGGCGAATACACCCGCACCGGGGTCGTCTATGGTCCGCGGGGCAGTGACTCGAACGCCTCCGTGTACGACTGTGAACTGGCGGGTGAGCGCTACCGCGTCGATCCCCCCGCCGACGGAACTGGCCGACCGCGGCGCGGTTCATGTGCGCGAGCTGCATGACGGCACAGGCGAGCGTGTGGGACCACTGCCACACGCACGGCTTTGTACGAGCGCCGCTATGCAACCGCTGTAACACACGCTACTGGCGGGGGTGGCGCCCGCAGCACGGCCGAGCCACGCACAGCCGCAACTTCGACGATAGCTATTACCGTTGGTGTCCCGAGCATGCTAACCAGTGGAGACGGTGCAGCGCGTAGATCTCAACCTGCTGCATGGGGCCAAAGAATTGAGACGCTGCGCTACCCAAAGGGGTTACTGCTGCTCAGCCGTGGCGGCGCGTGTCTCGTGACGGCGAGGTGATGGCACCCGCCCTCGTACGCCATGATCCGCCAGCTGACGCGCCGGAGGGCGACGCCGTCACCGTGGAGTCAACGCACTCCCCCGCTGGAGGTGGGCATCATGGCTGCTCGCTCCCCTGAGCGCGGTCGTCTCTACCGACGCTGCGGTTGCCGTCGCCCCGAAGGCCGGCAGTTCGGCGCGGCCTGTCCGAAGCTCAAGGGCCGTTCCCGGCACGGCTCGTGGGCCTTCGCCGTCGACCTGCCGTCCGTCGATGGCAGACGAATGCTGCACTGCCGCAGCGGCTTTCCCACCCGCAAGGCCGCTCACGCCGCCCTGGAGCACGCCCTGACGTGCGAGCGTACGGGCCTGTACGCCGACGAGGACCTCACCCTGGCCGCCTACCTGACCGACTGGCTGCGCACCAAGGAGGAGACGCTGAAGCCCACCACGTTCGTGCGCTACCGCAACTACGTCCGCGCCGACCTCATTCCGTCCCTCGGACGTCTCGCCATCCAGGACCTGCGACCGCGGCACATCACCGCCTGGCAGGAGGCCGAACTCGCCCGCGGCCGGGGGCGCACCACCGTCTACCGGATCGGCGCCACCCTCTCCAACGCGCTCGGCTCCGCGATGCGTGCCCGGCTGATCGCGGACACCCCGTGCCGGCACGCGATGCTGCCCCGCCCGCGGCCCAGGAGCGGATCTGCTGGAACCCCAGCCAGGCGGCCGCGTTCCTACGTCACAACCACACCCGCTACAGCGACCAGCTGGCCGACCTGTTCGAGCTGCTGCTGGGCACCGGCATGCGCCGCGGTGAGGCCCTCGGCCTGCACTGGACCGATGTCCACCTGCCGGAGAAGACGCTGCTGGTGCGGTGGAACCTCACGGCCGTCAACAACAACCGGCTCTACCTAGGCCACCCCAAGACCAAGGCGAGCCGGAACTGGGTGAGCCTGTCCCCGCGCGTCGCCGCCGCGCTGGAGCGCCAGGCGGCCCTCGCCCGGGCCGGCCAGCCCGCGGGTACCCCTTTGGAGGGCCTGGTGTTCTGCCAGCCGGACGGCTCCCCGCTGCGCCCGCAGGGCATCCTGACCGAGCTGCGCCGGCGCTCTGAGGAGATCGGCCTGCCCCGGCTCGACGTCCACGACCTGCGCCACACCGCCGCCACCATCATGATCAGCTCACGGGTTCCCCTGGCCGTGGTCTCCAAGACGCTGCGCCACTCGACGCTGTCCACCACCGTCAACCTCTACGGTCACCTGCTGCCCCACGCCGCCCGCGACGCTGTCACCGCCATCGACAAGGCCCTGGCCCGCGCCGACCGCAAACACCACCAGACCGCCCCGGCCAAAGCAGACCCCGCGGCCTGAGACCGGCCGCCGAGCGCCCCGGGTTGCCATCACGCCACCATCACGTGTCACACGAACGCATCCAGCGGGTCTGCCATTTTCGGCAAACCCGCTGGTCACAACCGTCGGGACGACAGGATTTGAACCTGCGCCCCCTTGACCCCCAGCTGAGCGGCGTGCGATGGGTCGTTCTTCGAGGTCAGTGTTCAGCGTACTCGGCCGAGTAAAGGAGTCTTTGAACTCAGGCCTCCGCCGGACTGCCTCGTCGCCTCACGCACCGCCTTCCACTGATTGATGGAGCCGCTACAAGCTCTGACACTTCCATCGTCGCGCTTCAACTGAGAGCGGGCGAGTGAACGCATGTGCGCCTCGGTGCCCAGGCAGCCACGACCAACTTCTCGCGAGGATCCGGAGCGGGCCACGCATGACGAACTGCCAGAGAAGGAGCGGTACTTGGCCACGCTGACATTGGCGCGACCCACGCGCGGCACGCGGGACCGACCTGGCAATCCGATGGCAAGCTGCCTCAAGCGCGAGGACTCGACCAAGACGGTGCCAGCACCGCTTTCGGGGTCCAAAACAGTGACGCCGAGTGCATTGAAGTGATGACAGAAGGGCCTGTCCAGCGTTCCGGGCCGCAGTCGACCGTGGTCGACGACGGTGCTGGTCATGCAGGCCGAGGTGGTCAGCGGCACATGTCCCATCACGACCGGCCAGCCCATGTGCACCGATGATGGCCACAGTGCGTGGGCTGGGATGGAGATCGCATCGTCCGCCCGAACAAACCAGTAGCCCACGACCTCATTAGCACCGGCCGCCAGCACCAACTGCCGTACCAACGGCCTGTCCTGCTCCGCGCCGGGCAGCGCTACGCCGAAGAGCGCAAAGGCCGCGAGGCCCCCACGAGAGGTTGGAGTCGAAGGCCATTGGTGGACCGTGGCCGCAACCGCCGTAACTCGGCCGCGGCCGTGGTGACGCACTCGGGACACATGCTCCGGTCTCCCCATGCCTCACCCGTGATGATGTGCATCCCACGCCCCTGTCGCCACCGGCCACCGTGGCGGGAGCGGGAAGGCCGTTGCAAGGTTTCCGCAAGGTCCCGGCAAGCCTTCCGTCCACCGGCAGGGGGCAGAGGTCCGGCAGATGGGGGCCGAACCGGCCCGCACGGACAACGGGGGACATCATGTCGGCGTTGCGGAAGAGTACGAAGGCGTCGGTCGAGGAGCGGGAATGGCTGACGCTCGTGGAACGCAAGACGGTGCTGGTCGTCGTGCACACCCTCACCTACGGAAAGCGGCTGGTGGACGTTCTGGCGCTGCTGGAGGCCGACTTCAGGGTGCAGGTGGTGTTCACGGCACCGCCGCACGTCTTCGGCGACGAGGTTCGGCGCTTCCTCCAGAGACTGGGCGGCGCGGTGCTGCCCTGGGACGAGGCGGTGCACATGACGTTCGACCTGGCCCTCGCGGCCGGGCCACGAGGCGTGGAGAGGATCTCCGCCCCGCTGATCACCCTGCCCCACGGGGCCGGTTATCTCAAGCGCCTGGTCTCGGGACCGCATCCGGGTGTGGCCGGACTGCGCAGGCAGGACCTCGTACCCGGTGGCCGCCTGCCCGCCGCCGTCGCGGTGCCCCATCGGGCCGAACTGGCCGACTTGGAACGACACTGCCCGGAGGTGCTCCCGCTCACCCACGTGGTCGGCGATCCCGCGCACGACCGGATCGCGGCCAGCCTGCCGCTGCGCGCTGGATACCGCCGGGCCCTGGGCCTCGCGGACAGCGAACAACTGGTGGTCGTAGTCTCGACCTGGGGTGCGCACTCGTCCTTCGGCCGGCTCGAGGCACTGCTGCCCCGGCTCGTCACCGAGCTGCCCGCCGGGCGGTTCCGGTCTGTCCTCCTCGTACACCCCAACGTGTGGTCGGGGCATGGTTCCTGGCAGATCCGGGCCTGGCTGGCGCGCTGTGCCGCGCTGGGCATCGCGCTCGTACCCCCGGAGGCCGACTGGCGCACCGTCCTGATCGCCGCGGACTGGATCATCGGCGACCACGGTTCCGTGACGCTGTACGGCACGCTCACCGACGCGCCGATCCTGCTGGCCAGTTCACCGGAGCGGGAGATCAACCCCGCCTCACCCGCAGCCGCCCTCGCCGTAACCGCGCCGGCGCTCTCGCCAACCTACCCACTCGTCGCCCAACTCCACTACACCGCCGCCGAGTACAGGCGGGAGGAGTACGCGGCGATCGCCTCGCGCATCACCTCGGAACCGGGCCGCTTCAACCGCAACATGCGGCGGCTCATGTACCGCCTGCTCAGCCTGGGCCAGCCCGCCCATGAACCGGAGACGGTCCCCCTGTCTGAGCCACCGCCGCTGCACACGTGGACGAGGGGGCGCAGCGAGGTACCGGCGTGATGAGCCTCGTCTCCGTCCGACTGCGGGCGTCGCTGCCGTGTCCGTGGGCTCTGCGACGGGACGCCGTGCGGGACCTGTTGCTCCGTGTACGGGCAGCCGGGAGGGATTACGACGTGCTGGCCCGGGTCGGTCCCACGGAGCCTGGCGCCCCGCTGGGCACCGACGGAACGACGGCCGCTGTCGACGAGCACTTCGCCGCGGAGGCCGGCCTGTGCCTCCAGGACCGGTGGTCGGCCTGTGCCGACGTACTGCACGAGCGGCACCCACGCCCGTTCGCCGACACGGTGCGCCGGCTGAACGACATCACGGCCGCCCATCCGGGATGCCGCCTGGCTGCGGCTCCCCTGGCCGAGGGCGGCTGGGCGGTCACCGAGGGCAGGAACCGTACCGTCGTGCCGCTGGCCCGCCGGGTCCCCCCGGGCGAGCCTCTGTTGGCGTCCTGTCTACACGCCTGGCTCGTGGCGGGACACGCACTTCTGGACATCGAGGACATCCGCCTGTTGCACGGCACGTGAGGACGACTGTGCCTACGTTCGCCGGAGTCGGCGTGCGTCCGCCGGGCTGGTGGTCTCGTACAGGTCGAGGGCGCGTGCGTGGAACTCCTCGGCGGAGGCGTCCTCACCCCGTTCGCGTGCGGCGTCGCCGAGCATCTCCAGGGTGCGGGCCTGCCAGTGGACCGCGCCGGAGGCGGTGAACACCGCGAGCGCCTCCTCCATCAGCGCGGTGCCCGTGGCCTGCTCGCCAGCGCGGGCCTTGGCCCGGCCGAGGAAGGCGAGGGCCCGGGCAGCGTCATGCGGGTCGGCCACGGCCAGGAGCCCTTCCCTGGCCCGGGCGAAGCAGGTGACGGCCCGCTCGAGGTCGTGCTCGGCGAGAGCGACCTCACCCAGCACGATCCGGGCGAGGGCCACCCCTCGCGGGTAACCGCACCCCTCCCAGGTCGTCACCGCGCGATTCAGGTGCGCCACGGCCTCGGCGAAGCGCCCCGCCTCGTAGTGGCAGCCGCCGAGGCCGAGCAGCGCCTACCCCTCGTCGCGCGTGTCCCCGGCCTCTCGTGCCGCGGACAGGGATGCCGAGTACCATTCGGCGGCCTCGTCGGTCCGGCGGGCGGCGCTCAGACCGATGGCCCCGGAGTTGAGCATCTGCCGTTCAGCCTCGCGGTGCCCGTGGCCGCGGGCGGCTTCCAGACCGATGCGGTGGGCCTCGATCCACAGGTCGTAGTGGCGCAGCCGGAGGAACAACGGCCACATGGCGTCCACGAGTTGCCAGGCCGTGGCGTGCCAGCCGCGCTCGACGCACAGGCGCAGAACCGCCATGAGGTGGGTTCGCCGGTCGTGCAGCCAGCCGAGGGCGCCGCGGTCTTCGGTGAAGGGGGCGGGCAACGGGGACGGCTCCGCGTAGGTCCGGGGCAGGGTGAACTGGATGGGTGTGATGCGGCTTTGCGCCGCGGTCGCGGTCTGGAGATACCAGTCGGCGACCCGCCGCAGGGTGCGTTCACGGTCCGCTTCGCTGTCCGTCGCGGTCGCGCGGTCCCGGGCGTGGATCCGGACAAGATCATGGAAACGGAACGCGTCCAGGCCGATGTCCTCCAGCACATTGGCCTCGATGAGTTCGTCCAGTCGATGCTCCGCCCAGTCGAGGGACGCCGCGCAGGCCGCGGCGGCCGTCCGGGAGTCGAAGTCGGGCAGGGGCAGCAGGCCGAGGGCCCGGTACATCCGGGCGGCCTCCGGGCCCAGCACCGCGTATGACGCGTCCAGGGCCTTGCGCACGGTTGCCTCCCCTTCGACTTCCAGTACGGCCAGCCGGCCGGTGTCCGGCGCGAGTGCCTCCGCCAGTGCGGCGACGGGCTGTCTCGGCCGGGCGGAGGCGAGGCACACCGCGAGGGGCAGGCCCGCGCAGAGGTTCACGACCTGGCGGACCGCGGCCAGGTCGCCCGAGACCCGGCCCTCGCCGGCGCCGCGGATGAACAGCTCCAGCCCGGCGGCGGGACCGAGCGCCTGCAGCCGGTGGAACTCCGCTCCGTCCAGACGCAGTCCCGTCAGCCGGTGCCGGCTGGTCACCACGACGAGGCTGCGGGATCCGCCCGGTAACAACGGCCGGATCTGTGCCGCGGTGAAGGCGTTGTCCAACACGACCGCGATCCGCAGGTCCGCGGTGACGGATCGCCACAGGGTCGCCTGCTCCGCCAGGTCGACGGGCACTGCCCAGGCGCCGAGCGCCCGCACGAACCGGCCGATGATCTCGCCCGGGCCGACTGGTCCGTCCGCCGCGTGCCCGCGCAGGTCGGCATACAACTGCCCGTCGGGGAAAGCGGATTCATGCCGACGCAGCCATCGGGAGACCAGGGTGGTCTTGCCGATGCCGGCCGGGCCGTTCACCACGATCAGCGGCTGCCGAGCCCCGGCATCCACCTGTTGTGCTAGCCGCCCATCCAGTGCGGCCAGTTCGTCGTGCCGATCGGTGAAGTGCGCGGGTACGGGAAGAAGTTGACGTGGTGTCGGTGGCGGTGGTGGCGAGGCGGTCTGGACGTGGATACCGCCGTGGACGTCGCGGGCCTGGACCGTGGGCCCGTAGAACCGCGCCGAGCCGCCGATGACATTACTGCTCTCGCTCCCGCGGCCGTCGTTCCGCGCCGCACTCATACCGCCCGTCCCCCTTCGACCGGTTGCCCGCCACATCGGCGTCCTCCCCCGCCGTGCCCCGCCCGATGCGGATCACGAGCGTCGGCTACGCCACAGAGAAACGATTCAGCCAGCCCACCGGCATCCCGTCCCATTCAGCACGGAACCGCACCTGGAAACACTCTCCGCTCCCTGTCATGCTCGTCGGTCTATGGCATGTCCATTCCCCTTTGCCATGTTCGTCGAACTGGCCGGACCAGCGGGAGGCGCCGGTGGAGTTCCAGGTACTGGGCCCGGTGGGTCTCCGGGTGGACGGTCGGCGGACGGAGCTCGGCTCGGACAAGGAGCGGACCCTCCTGGCCGCGCTCGCGCTGGACGTGGGCCGACCGGTCGCGCTGGACATGCTCATGGACCGGCTCTGGGACGGCGAACCACCGCCGCACGCCCGCGAGAACACGCACAGCTATGTCTCGCGGCTGCGCAGGCGCTTACGGCTCGCCGGCCCGTCGTCCGCGAGCGCATCTCGCATCGTCAGCCGAGCGCACACGTACACCTTGGAGACCGCCCGCGAATCCGTCGACTGGCACCGCTTCCAAGATCTCGTGGCGCAGGCCGGTGCCGCCGCGTCGGGCGGTGACGACGAGCAGGCGGCCGCCCTCCTCGACCGCGCCGAACGCCTGTGGCGGGGCGAGGCGTTGGCAGGGCTGCCCGGCCTGTGGGCCGAGACCATGCGCCGGGCGCTGGCGGAACGGCGGCTCAGAGCCACCGTCTCCAGGTTCGGCGCCTGCCTTCGGCTGGACCGGTTCGCGGACGTGAGCGCCGAGCTGTCCGCCCTCGTCGACCGGTATCCGGGCGACGAGACGCTTGCGGGTCAGCTGATACTGGCGTACTACGGCAGCGACCGGTACACCGAGGCGTTACGAGTACACCAGGAGACCCGTCAGCTGCTGCTGACGCAGTACGGCTCCCGCCCCGGCGCCGAGTTGAACCGCATCCATCGCGGAATTCTCGATCGCGTACCGGCCGCCGCTCTCGTCCGGGGCCAGTCGGCCGCACCCCGCCCGTCCGCGGCCCCGCCGCCTCCACGTGCGCACCGGCCGAGGAACCTGCCGCATCAGCCGCCCCTGGTCGGGCGTCACGCGGAACTACAGGCGCTGAGCACAGCGGTCGACGCTGCGGCCGAGGACGGCTCGGTGATCAGCCTGGAGTGCGTCAGCACCGTCAGCGGCATGGCCGGAATCGGCAAGACCGCCGTCGCCGTGCACGGCGCGCACCGGCTCGCCGAGCGGTACCCCGCCGCCCAGTTGTACGTGGACCTCCGCGGCCACTCCCCCATCGGCGAACCGCTCAGCGCCGGCGCGGCCCTGGCCACGCTGCTGCGGCTGCTCGGCACGCCCGCGGAGACCATTCCCGTCGAGCTGGAGGCCCGTACCGCGCTGTGGCAGACCATGCTTGCCGAGCGCCAGGCCGTGATCGTCCTCGACGACGCGGTGAGCGCCGACCAGATCCGCCCGCTGCTGCCGAGCGGCTCGCCCTCCCTGACAATCATCACGAGCCGACGCCACCTGACCGGCCTGCCGCACGCCCGGCACATCCCGCTCGACGTGCTGCCGACCGACGACGCCATCGCCCTCTTCCGCGCGTTCGCAGGCGGGGAACGCACCCTGGACATCCAGGAGACGACGCGAATCGTCCGGATATGCGGACATATTCCGCTGGCGATCGAGCTGGTGGCGAACCGCTTCGGCGCGCATCCGGCCTGGACACTCGCCACACTCGCCGACCGCCTGACCCGCACCGAGGGCCGGCTGAACGAACTCAGGGACACCGAGCGGGAGATGGGCCGCGCCTTCGACCTCACCTACCAAACACTCACGGAAGAGCAGCGCGCGGCGTTCCGCCGCCTCAGTGTGCTTCCCGGCCCGGACCTCACCGCGGACTCGGCCGCCGCCGCGCTCGGCCTGTCCCCGGCCGCCGCGGAACGCATGCTGGAGTCGCTGCTGGCCTGCCACCTGCTCCGCGAGCCGAGCCCGGACAGGTACCAGTTCCACGATCTCCTGCGCGAGTACGGCCACCACAGGTCCCTCACCGACGACACCGACCAGGACCGCGCCGCTGTCCTCCGCCGCCTCGTGGACTTCCATGTCGCCGCCGCCGAGCGCGCCGACCGCCTCGCGTACCCTCGGCGCCCGAGGCCCGCTCCGCCGGAGGATCATGACTGCACCCGCCTCCCCCACTGGCCCGACGCCCCGGCCGCTCGGTCCTGGCTGGCCACCGAGCGCGCGAACCTGCTGGCCACGGAGCTCCACGCCCGCAGTCGGGGCCACCACGGCGCCGCCGCCCGACTCGCCTACGCCATGGCCGGTTTCCTCAACGAGGAGTGTCACTGGCACGACGCCCGGACAGTGCTCCAGCACGCCGCCGACCACTGGACCCAGGCCGACGAACAGGCCGCGCTGTGCCGCACTCTGCTCCACCTCAGCGCCGTCCACGCACACACTGCCCGATACCGGGAAGCCGCCGAGAACGGCGACCGGGCTCTGCGGATCGCCCGTGCGACGGGAGACGCAGAGGCGGAGGCCGAAGTGCTGCGCACGCTCGGCACCCTGAAGTGGCACCAGGGCGACCACCGGGCCGCGCTCACCCTCTTCCAGAAATCGTTCGCCATCAGCGCGCGGTCCGGCGATTCCCTGGACCGCGCGCGTCTGCACAACAACATGGCAGTCACCCTGCTCTTTCTCGGTGAACACGACCGCGCACTCGAGCACTTCGAGAAATCACTCAGCGGGTTCACGGAGGCGGGCGACCACGCGGCACTTGGAAAGACACTCAACAATATCGGTGACCTATACATGCGTCGCGGAGATCTGGATTCAGCCCGTCGATCCTTCGAGGAATCTCTCGTCTTCCTCGAGCACTCCGGCAACCGCTACGACCGTGCCACAGTGCGCGGCAGCCTGGCCGACTCCCTCACGGAATCAGGCGACATCACAGCGGCACTCCCCCTTTACCAGGAAACATTGACGGAATTCCGTGAACTTGGTGACCGAAAGAGCCAAGCCGACACATTGATCGGCCTGGGAGAGGCACACCGAAAAGCAGGTGCCCCCGAGAAGGCTGTACGGCAGCTTCTGGATGCCCTTGACATCGCCCGCACGATCGGCGCAGCCCACCAGGAGATACAGGCACTGCACCGCATCGGACAGGCCCATTTCGACGCCGACCGGTTCGACTCGGCGAGGGAGCACCTGGAGGCCGCAGTTTCGCTGGCCGAGCGCACACATGACGCCGACGAGAAAGCGAAGACGGAAAGCCTCTTGACGCAGGTGCGACTGGAGACGAGGGAAGCCGCCGAGAGCAAGGCTCCGATGCAACAAACGTTCGAGATGCCTGGCAGTAATTAAATCAGCAACCACTGGACTCGTTCAATTAGCAATCTAAGCTGAAGATCGCTACGCTCCCCTCCACCACGTTGATCACTCAATGAGGGGAACTCGTCCAGGTGAGCAAGATATGCCGACTGACCATTGTCGGAGCCAGTTTCGTCGCCCTCGGCATAGTTGGCGTGAACGCACCAAGCGCTTCGGCGGCCGAACTCGCTTCGACCGCAACGGTCACTGCGAACCGATGCATCATGATGTGACCCTCTGAGGGTCAGTCGGCGCACCTGGGTGGCGGCGCAAGCCGCCACCCACCCATCGAACGCGGAAGGGCGGTACGGGAGTTGGAGCCCATATCGGTGGCACTGTTGGCGGCGCTGGCAGGGGGAGCGGGCGGCGAGGCGGGGCGAGAAGCCTGGGCCGCGCTGAGTTCGCTGATCCGCCGCCCGTTCCGGCGGGGCGGCAACGCGGGCGCTCCTACTGCGAGTTCGGGCGAGGCAGAGTTGGTCCGACTGGCAGAGTCCCCGGACGATACGGCCCGCGCACACGCATTGAGCACGGCACTTGCGGTGCGGGCAGCGCTGGACACGGAGTTCCAGGCCGGGTTGCGGCGGTGGAGCGAGTTGGCCGAGTCCCTGGACTCCGGCGACATCCACAATGAGATAACAGGCGGCAGTTTCACAGGACCGGTACTCCAGGGCCGGGACTTCTCCGGCATCACCTTCACCACTCAACCCCCGCCGATGATCGACCCCGAACAGGACACTCCGCCAACGTCCGCGTGAAAGCCCCTGACACGCACCGGCACGCGTCCACGAACGAACTCAGCGGCTCTGCCGTAGTCGGTAAACTCGCTGGTCACAACCGTCGGGACGACAGCATTTGAACCTGCGACCCCTTGACCCCAAGCGACGGGTCGTTCTTCGAGGTCAGTGTTCAGCGTACTCAGCCGAGTAAAGGAGTCCGCGTACTCAGGCCTCCGCCGGACAACCTCGCCGCCTCACGCACCGCCTTCCTCTGATCGATGGGAGCCGCTACCAGCTCTGGCGCTTCCATCGCCGCGCTTCAACTGCGAGCGGGCAAGTGAACGCATGTGCGCCTCGGCGCCCAGGAAGCGACGACCAACTTCTCGCGAGGACTCGGAGCGAGCCATGCATGACGAACTGGCAGAGAAGGAGCGGCACTTGGCCACTGGGGGCTGCTGGCCGCCGCATACTGGCCGACGAACCTCACGCTGCGGCCGCGTTTCAGCAGCCAGGTGATGGTCTGGTGGCTCAAGTGCGGGCCGACGACCGCTCGAGGCTGGGGTCGAACTGGGTGAGCAGGCCGCGGAGCGGGTTGGAGGTGCAGGTGGCCTCGGCCGTCAGTTGCTGGTCGAAGTCGACGAGGACGGGTGAGTTTCAGCGGTGATCTCGTCGGTGAGTTCCAGCGAGCGCAGAGTGGCTACTTCCACGGCAGTGGAAAACTGCCCTCGCTCCGGCGGCGTGGTCAGGGCCAGCCGGCCTGCCACTGGAAGGGTCAACAAGGGTTATCCTTTCAACCACTTGGCCAGCACAGCCAGACGGACTGAAGCGGTCTCACAGGGCGCGAAATATATGTAAACATAACAAGGGACACAAGAGCGACTTCAACGCCGTAATCACCCACGAACCAGATGGGCTCAGAACGGCTTCAGTTCGGCCAGCCAGCGGTGCAGGTACGGGAGGACTTGTTCATGCATGCCTTCCTGTTCACAGCGAAGTCCTCCGTGTTCGATCATCGCGGCCACCAGGCCCTCGAAGTAACTCGGGACGGTGTCGGCCTGCTGCTTTGCCTCGTTCAGCCACTTTTCGAGCTGCGACGGCTCCTCCACGAGTTTGCGTCCGCGGCAGTACAATTCCGCGTCCATCGCGATCGGCTGGATGCTGCGGCCACTCTTTTCCGAGAGGTCGAGGATGATGTCGATTCCCGCCGGGTCGAGATCCCCCCAGGCCGCGATCGGCAATGACTCGGGTACGCGACTGCCCAGAAAATGCACCAGCGCTCCGGAGGCAAACCCTTCGGTCCAGATGCAGAGCCAGTTCTTGGGGACGCTGGTGCGCGAGGCGACCGCCTCGAAAGTCTCTTGGTTCTCGATGAGGAGAACGCCGGAAGCCTGGAGGTCGAACCGGCCGTCTCTCGTGACCGTCCAGCCCGGCAGTTCAATGAAGGGTTCAGCGAGGTTGAGGTCCGCCACGAGACCTTGTCGGTGCCATTCCGCCGGACCGATCATCCTCAGGCCGGTATCACTGGTGTAGACGGCCTCGGCGAACGGGAGGCGGACCAGGTTGGAGAAGGCAGCCTTGGAAGCATCGGTCCACGTCTTGGTTCCGCCGAGCGCCAGCGCTGCCAGTTCACGCTCGCTGCATTTCCAGCCGCGGCTCGCGGCACGGAACCACTCGGCTGCTGCCCGCAACGCGGCGCAGTACGTGATCCAGTGAGGAGTGGCGGCACGTGAGCCATCGGGAGGTACGCGTCTGTTGTCGTCCGGCAGTGCCGCGAGCAGTTCATGTTCGAAAGCCAGTTCCGAAACATCGGCGATGGCGGCCAGAGTCTCCGTACGTTCTCGCATCAGGCGATCGCGTTTGACGATGGCCCGGTACCGGGCCTGGCCGCGCTTCGTGCGGATCGGCCCGCCGGCTCCGATGATCAGCATCCGGAGCGGCAAAGTGTGCCGACTGCCGCGCAGCACTGTATCGGCGCGTGCAAGCTGGACGCCTGCGGCGTTGACGGCGTCACCGAACAGGTCGATGAGATCGGCGCGTTCACGGTCAGTCATCCGCAGGACGAGACGCCGGTTCAGCTTTCCCCCGTTGGCGATGTGCTCGCGCACTCGGGTGCAGAACAGGACTCCACCCGGGCTGACCGCCCAGTGCGCGAGATCGGGGTGAAGGGCGACGCGATGTCCCATGTCAGTTGAGGTCGAAGTCATCCAGCAGCCCACCGGCCCGGCCATAGGCGGTGGCGTGCTCGTCCGTGTCCTCGAACTCCTCCTCAGCCTCGGGCTCGTCGTCCAGGTCCTCGTACTCGTCGCTCTCGTCGTCGGCCAGTTCGTCTTCAACGAGTTGGTCGTCAGCGTCGAAATCGAGGCCGCTGCTGCCGAGCAGCGCCGGATCGAGCATGAGATGCCGGTCGGCCCCGTCCCAGACGACAGGGGTGGTGAGGACCCCCTCCACCTGTGGGTCGCGGTACAGCTGGTAGGTGGCCACGCCTGGGACTTCTTCGTAGAAACCCCATTCGTCGTGGCTCGCCATCACGAAGTCGAGGTCGAGTTGGACGAGCAGTCCCATGCACTCACCCCGCATCTCGGCGTCGATGCCGGCGAACGCCTCGTCCAGGTACACCGGGCGCGGAGCGGTCCGTGCGGCTCCCGCATAGTGGGCCGCGGCAGCGGCGAAGAGCGGGAGTTGCAGCATGACGGCCTTCTCACCGCCGGATCCTTTGCCGTGCATGCCGGCGTCGATGTCGGTCCATCTCTGCTGCGGGCCGGTCTTGTATTGGACACGGATCCGGCTCCAGGTCCGGTAGTCGAGGGCGAGGCGCAGGTGGCTCTTCCAGTCCATTCCGCCCTCCGCCTCCCTGGCCTCGGCTATCTGGCGGCTGAGGAAAGCGATCAAGTGCTCGCGGGCCTCCTCGGGCAGGAACCTACTGGCCTGCCGGTCCAGTGTCGCCAGTGCTTCCCTGGTCTCTTCGCCCTTGTCGGGGTCCGGCTCCCACACCAGGCGCATGACGTGCCCGGAGGCCGTGCGGCGCAGGCCGAGAAGCCTGTTCATCTCTTCTATGAGCGCCTTGGCCCGCGCGCGGCGGCGGCGTAGATGGTCGCCCACCTGCCCGAGCAGGACCTCTGTGAACAGGTCGTGTTCACTCGCGTCGAGCAGGCGGTTCCGTTCGTGGACCTCCCTCTGCACGATCGCGAGTCCTTCCGCGACAGTGAGGTGTTGACCGTTGTGGAACAAACGGACAGAGACGAGCCGGTCCTCGTTTCCGGCTCGTACCTTCCAGTCCGGACCTGCCAGTACTTCCTCAAGGTCCTGGCGGGCACGGTCCACGTCGTCTCGTGCTTGGTCGAGGGCGTGCGGATCCGAGGGATCGTCGACGAGCTGCCGGATCAATGCCTGTGCGGCAGCGACGGCGTCGAGAGTGTCCGCACCTGTCCCTTCTCCCGAGACCAGCGCGAGAAGACCGAGCCGGTCAAGCTCCCGGTACTGTCCTCGCCGCTCCTCCAGGGCTCGTTCTCGTTGCCCGACGAGGTCACGGGCATGTGCGCATGCTGATTGGGCAAGAGTCTCCTGTTTGATCGCATCTTCCAGGGCGGCCAGGCTCTGCGTTTCCAAGGCTTGGTTCTTCTTGAGGCCGGCCTGGGCGACGCCGAGTCTCTTCAGCACGTCGTCGACGTCCGCCCCGACAGCGCTGCGCCGCACATCGTGCTGTCGGCGCTTTCTCTTCGCGTCGCGCTTGGCGTTGTCCAAGTCGGTCTCGGCCAGCTTCTGATGCTCTCGACAGGTGGTGAGCAGTGCGTCGGCACCGGTTCGTTGCTCCACCCGGCTCAACCAGGTGCTCAGCCGTCGGAAGAGGTTGTCAAGACTCGACCTGTAGTCCGTGAGCACCTGCTGCTCTTCGGCAAGTGCTTCCAGCCGAGTGGCCGTCGAGCGTTGCCTGGCGTAGCGCTCAAGCTCCGCGCGCGCCTCCTTCCAGGTGATCTCACGCTTGTCCAGCGTGGCATTGGCGGCCTGGCACTCTGCGTCGTGCACTTCGAACAGGCTCCTGGCTGTCGAAAGAACCAATTGACAGTCCCGCAGTGGCTGGTCAAAGGCAGCGACTTCGTCGCACTCCGCCCGCAGGTCGTCCTGCCGCTCGGTGAGGCGCTGGTGCCGCTTGTTGAGCTGTACGATCCGGCCGTCCAGTTCAGCAAGCTGATGGTCCAGCGCCTTCAGCCGACGGCGGCGCTCGGCTTGACGGGCGGCGGCGCCGATGTAAGCAGCCTGCGTCACCGTGGTACGGCCATGGATCGGGCCGATTCGCCAGGATCCGTCGGTCGACACCCAGTCACCCAGCGGTTGCTCAGAGTCTGCGGGGGCTAGCGCGACAGCGGTGAGAATGCTCGTGGTCACCCGCGACGGGACCATCTCGTGGTCGACCGCGTGCAGGACGTCGGCGAGGGAAGGGCCGAGAACCGGTTCCCGGTCAGCGAGCAGGAGACTGTCGAGCGTGCTTCCGTCCAGTAGGGATCCCTCAGAGGTAACCCATGCGTCGAGTACTCCCGACCCGAGCAGGGCGGCTTCCAGTCCCGCTCGGGTCGTGTCGTCGACGTCCGGTGCGAAGTCGAGCAGCCGCCACAGTGGAGCCCCATCTGCGGCGATGCTCCGATCCCGCCGCTCATGCACCGGGGCCGCAGGGAGGGGATCCTTCTCCTCGGCGACACTCAGCCGCAGGGCGGCTGTCTGATCTCTTTCCTCCTGGACACCACGGAGTTCGGCGACCAGGTCGGATGCCTGCTGGGCGAGCAGGGCGCCTCGGGAACGGGAGAGGCGGTCCACCTCCTGGGAGAGGGTGGTGGCGCCCGTGAGGCCGAAGGTCGGCACCAGTGACTGGAGCGCGCCCAGTTCGACGTCACTCAGCCGCAACTCCTGGCACCGTTCACTCCAGTCGACGAGCTTGATGCGCAACTCGTCCATCCGGACGGCGAGTTGCTTCTCGCCAGCGTCCACGGCCTGCTTCGCCGTTTCGCACAGCGCCAATGCCTTCTGAAGAGCTTCGTCTGCTTGATCGCGTGCGACTTTGGCGTCCTGCGTGGTCTTGGCCAGGTCGACGGCACGCCGGAGAACGTTCGTGCGGGCTTCTACATGGCCCAAGAGCATCTTCTCCGTCCGCTCGGGCTCCTCGCGGACGACTACGGCGAGTTCGATGTGGGCATCCCCGATGCGGGTCCTGGCAGCCTGTGCCAACGCCTTCTCTTCGGCGTCCAGGAGAACGGCGGCAGCTCCTTCGAGAAGCCGGGACTGCTCGGTGGCCTCGCCTTCCGCCTTCGCTGTAGCGGTTGACGCCACCTCCAGACGCTTTCGGAGGTCGGGGAGCTTTTCTTCCGCCTCCTCGGCCTGTTCCTGAAGCTTGGTGAGGAGTTCGTGCTGGTCCATCAGCGGATCAGCACGAAGTTCCTCGACGGCGATGCGGAGCGTCTCGCGCTCATCGAGGAAGCGCTGGCGTTCCTTCTTCCCCTCTTCCAGCGTTTTCCTAGCACTGGCGGCCTTCTCAACAGCTTTCTCATTGCCCCGTTGTGCCTCGGTGAGCTGAGCATCCGCCTCGGCCAACCGCTCCGCGATGCTCCTGGTCCACCGGCGCGCGTAGCGGGAGTACACCGACAGGAAGGTGGACATGCCCAGTTGATGCCGTTCCTGCTGCTCCAAGTCGGCGCGGTCACGGGCCAACTGATCGAAGCGGACGGCCAATCCGTCCAACAACGTCGTGCTGACCGGTGGCAGACCGTTGGTTAGCATCCGGCTGAGCCGCTCGCCGTTGAAGTTCTCGCTCAGCTTCGGCTTGCGCAGGACCAGTAGGAGCTCCACCAAGGCGGCCAGCTTCCCGACGCCGAAGCCGAACAGGCGCTCCGCGACTGCTGCCCGGTACGCACGCCGCTCCTCGAAGACGTCTGCGGGGTCGAGCCTCGCCGCCAATTGCTTGCGCAGATATGGCTGCCTTCGCTCGTCCAACAGGCTGAAGTCCTGGCCGACTCGCTTGGCGGTGACGAAGAACCAGGGCTTATGGACTCCTCCCTTGACGGACGTGCTGCCCCTCATTCCTATGCCGATAGTGATGAATTCGTAGCTGCCGCCCTCGGTCACGCGTCCGTACTCGCACCAGGCGTACCCGACGCGGTGGCTGCGCCCCCGATGGAGCAGGTTGTCCCGCATCGGTCGTGCGGTCGAGCCGAACGGGTCCAGCCGCCGAGCACTGAGCAGCGCATCCAGCAGCAGCGGGCTGGTCACCTCCATCACCTTGGTTTTGCCGGCGCCGTTCCGTCCACGCAGGATCAGCCCGTTGCGGTAGGAGACGAACTCCTGTTCTTCGTATTCCCACATACCGATGAGGCCCAGGCGCAGTTGCTGGAACCGTTCCCGTTCCGGCACCGGCAGCTCCCCGTCGAGTATGCGTTGGAGCGCGAGCGCCGGTGTTCGGTCAGTCGGCGATGCCATCGGAGTGGCCTTCCAAGGTCGAGGTGGGAGGAGCTTGCCGCTTGCCTTGGCGGGGCGGCACGTCGAGATCCTGGCCGAAGAGCAGCGCTGCCTCCCCCGTGACGCGGACCCCGCGTCCGGAAGGGTCGCGGTAGCGGGCGAGAGCGGGACGGACGAGTACGCCATCCTTATGAGGATCGACAAGTCCGAACTGCATCAGCACGGGCACGGAATACTTCAGCACGACAGAGCCGTCTACGGGTTTGCGCTCGATGTTCGGCACGACGCGGCGGATCTGTTTCGCTACCAGGCCCGCCAGCTCGACGAGACGGTCGTGTCCGACCAGGAAGCTGTCCGTCTGAGCCGGGTCGACCCCTCCGGCCAGCAGGTCGGCCAGTGCCAGCGCCGCCACCGAGACGGCGCTGGCCGCAGGGAATTCGATGTCGGAGAAGCGGGAGTCGACGATCGCGAGGCCCTCGGTTCTCACTTCCACCCGGGTGTCGAGTCCGAGGGTGAGTTCCGCCGTCAGCTCCTTCCGGTGAACTGACAGGTACTCTCGTTGGTCCGGCGGCAGGTCTTCCAGGTAGACGACCGGATCGTCGACCAGACGACGCATGAGCGCCTGCCGAAGCTCGGTGTCGGTCCTGGCGCCGCCCCCACGGTCCCCTTCGGTGACGCGCAGCAGCGTATCCGGGCCGTCGGCCTGGCTGGGCGGGACAGGGCAGATCACGGCGGAGGCGGCCAAGCGGTGGTCGACGTCGTAGATGGCGTTGCCGCGGCCTGCGATGTAAGCCTGTTCGGAGTCGGCCGTGACGCCCGCCTCACGGGGGGACCGCAGCACGCCGCCCACCGCGAGGAGCCGGAGCGCCGCGACCAGATCACGGCGCTCCCGTGTCGAGGTGGCGTCGAATCTGCGCAGACTGCGGTGCGCGGTGGTGAGAGCGGTCACACGATCGGCGAGCTCACTGATCACGGTCTGCCGGTCGCAGTCGGCCAGGACCGCCAGCAGCAGGCAGTACAGTGCGCACTGCCGCGAGCTGGGAACGGCCGGATCGGGATAACGACCGGGATCCTCAGGGATCTTGAGCAGCCGGATCAGGTCGCGCTCGACCACCAGCGGCCATCCCAACTGCCGATCGAACCAGACACGCAATTGTTCCTCGTGCCGGCGAGCCTGATCCACCAGTCGTCTGTGCCGGCCCTCACGCCGAAGCACGGGAGTGTGCAGCAGGGCTCGAACCACCTCGCGGCATTCGTGGCCCTCCTGTCCGGTCCAGTCCTTCACCTGCGCCCACGCTCCTCCACCAGCAGCGTCAACTCGAAGTTTCGCGTGCTCATCACTCCGCCCCGTAACTCCACAGCGGCGGCCGTGCTTTCCACCGCAGGACGCAGTGTGATCAGCAGACGGCCGTCAGGGGTACGTGTGCGCCGGACACCCCCGCTTCGCTCCCGCACCGACAGGACGAGTCCCAGACAGGTCAAGAAGACCTCCGCCTCGGCGGAGTCCAGCTGACCGAGCTCCGACAGCCGCACCGGGCCTCTGTCTGCCAGCGACCGCTCCGCGGCTTCCGCCGTCGCGTGTTCCCGCTTCTGCCGGGCTGCCAGCAGGCTCTTGGCGCGGCGTGGGTCGCGAATACGTGGCGGGGATCCCGTGTGCGCCCGAGGCCCACGCGAGCGCAGCTCCGCCGACACCGGAGCCGGCTCGCTCTGCCACCAGCCGACCTCGGGCCGAGCATCGCAGTCGTCCTCGATCGCACCAGGATGGCCGAGGTGCCTGGACGAGTAGGCGCCGAAAGCCGTACGCCACAAGGCGATGGTCTCGCGCCCGCCGCTGGTCATGTCGAACCCTTCGAACCAGCCGGCCAGGGCCACCAGATCCGCCGTTCGGCTCGCCCGCCGGAACCGCTGGTCGTTGATGTGTCCGACGGTCATGACGATGAAGGCGATCGCGTCGGAGGCCCGGTCGAGCAGCAACTCGGCGACCGGTGGGCGGTCTTCGGCGGCGACGAACCAGCGGCGCAGGCCCTCCCACATCTCTCCCATCCGCTGGGCCTCGCGGTCGACGACCTCCTCGTGGCTGACACCCAGGACCGGCGCGGCCTCCAGCGCCGCCATCTCGGTGAACCGGGTCAGGAGCCCCGCCTGCTCCAACCTGATGATCAGCTTCGCGATGGGAGCAGCGCTCTGATGGAGGACGACCGTAAAGGACTGCAGATACCCCACCACGACATTCTTGTAAGCGATGAACACCTCCGGATCTCGGATCTCCTCCGAAGCCAACGAGCCGTTGAGACCTTGGACGAAGAGCTTGGCGTCCTCCGACAACCGCATGAATCCCTCCGTCGTGCGCCGGAAAGCGCCGAGGGCGCTGCTGAGGTCGCCGTCCTCCTCACGAATGGCGCGCAACAGCGCCGCGAGTGAATCGAGAATCTCTGGAAGCATCGAGGCCTGTAGAGAGCCCGCATTGGACATGTCCTCGTCGATCCTGGTCATCTCACGATGGACCCGAGCGCCGGCCGAGGTCAGCTGGTAGAGGAAGTCCCGCTGAAGGTATTCTTCGGGCGTGTTGGTGTACCGGGTGTTGTGAATCCGGTCCACGTTCCGCCAGCGATGCAGGTCGTCGAGCAGACCCTCGACCGCCGGAAGAGCCTCCAGTAGATCCGGTTCACTTGCAAGCTCGTCCTGTACCCGCTGCCTTATCTGCGCCATGCTGAGATGGACGCCGAGTCGAGCCTCCTCCTCCAGCAGCACATCCAGGACCAAGCGGTAGAACAGCGTCTTTTCGTGGTCGAGGTAAGCCACGATCTTCATACGTCCGCCGAATGCGGCCACGTGCGCTACTCCCGCCCCCTCGTCACAAAACGCATCGAGTCCCTCAGATACTGCCAGACGCCGCTTGCGTCCTCGTTGCGATTCGAGGTCGCCGCAGAGGGCGACCGCCACCTCGCATGCGCCGCTCGCCATCCCGACAGACGTGCAGTTGCGATCCTCGGTCGCTCCGAACAGCGACCACCACGTGAACCGGCTCCCCCGCAGGCGGTGCCGGCTTGATGTTGTGAGCCTCAGCCGCCGGGAGGACGACCGCCACGCGCGTGCCCCCTATAGAGACGCATGGCCCGGCCGCCGTTTCGATTCCCTGTCTCCCCGCAGGGCGACCCCGTCGCATCTCCTGTCTATGCTGCTGGGCACCGTCGTCACCTCGATGGACCTTGGGGGATCGTGCATCAACTGCGCTACGTGTCAGAGAAGAAGGCCCGGTCGGTCCTTTCTGGGGCGGCTGATTCCCGCCTGCCCCGCCTCAACGGCACGGTCACTTTGCCGTTCGGGGCCAGCGTCGAAGTTGCCCAATCGAGTCCAAGTGACGGCAGCACGGGTGGACTACTGACCGAACAGGAGCTGAGCCGGGCTATCCGTCAGCTCGAGCGCCACGAAGACCTCCTTGAGATCTCGGAGTCAGGCCTGCGCCCAAACTGGTGGATCAGGTTCGACCTGCAAATGATCGAGCGGACCATGCACGAGGACAGCGGAGGGCTGCCCGACGATGTCGCCATGTTCGCGGGCCGCCATCCGGCGCCGGGCGGTCGGTATGGGCGGGGTACTAATCTTCTGCTGTGCGGTTCAGTTCACCATCTCCGGTCGGCGACTGCCTCGGCCGGTCGCATGGGCTCCGACACGGGCTGGCTCCGTGACGTCCTCCTCCAGCTCCACCGGCGCGAGGAGGAGGGGGTGTTCGTCATCCCTGAGTTCCTGGAGGAGCTCTGTCCCACCCGTCACCATGGGTCAGCGCTGGAGTCAGCAGCCCATTACGTGTTTGGCATTCTCGACCGGGAGTACCCGTCCTATATGCGTGGCCAGCTCCGAGGACTCGCCAGCGTTTTGATGGATATCGACTCGCAGCAGTGGACATCGCGCCTTGTGGTGGCAACGCCTTTGTACGTGGAGACGGTGCCGCGCCGTCAGCCAGCCAGCTACTGGTGGAGGAGGCCCAAGCCCTAGAGCGCGCAGCCCAGTGACTCAGGGCCCGTTTATACGTCCGGCCCGCTGAAGGTCCAGCCGCGCCTGGTCGCGTACCTCAGACAGGACCGACTTCAGCTTGCCTCTCTCAACGAAGAACTCGGCACCAGCGTCCTGGCCTTCGGTTTCATCCATAGTGGACCTTGCCCTCAGCGCTGTCTTCCCTTTGAGGACGAACCGTGCGGAGGCGCTGTCGAACTTGTGCAGCAACGTCCGCACCTCGCTACTCCAGTACAGCTCAGCCCAGGCGATGTCGACGGGGATACGCAACGTCTCCCACGGCCACCGGTCCAATGTCATCGCCGACTTGGCTGCATCCTCTTCTCTTCCGGTCACGGAACCGGCCCAAGCTTCGTCGATCGTGCGGGACAGTTCCCGGAGCCACCGCGCGAGGACGTTGTACGCCTCTTCCATGCGCTCCCGCGCGCGCTGCGCATGCTCGGCCTGGTACCGCAGTTCCTGTTGGCGCTCGGCAAGTCTCAAATGTCCGGCGATGGTGCGTTCAAGGACTTCTAGGTCACGTGCCGACTGCCGACTGGCGCCGGTGTAACCGAGCCACGTCCCGACAGTCAGCAGCAAGAACATGCCCGCGGCAGTCCAGACTTGAGCGCTGATTCCAGAAGCCATTGCGTCAGCTTGCCCTTTGACGAGAACTTCTCACAACGCTGACCCATACAAGCCTGCCCAGCCGAAGCGATTGCGAGGAGGAGCTCGCGGTGGATCAGTGTCTCCGGACTCCGTCAACGCGTCTGCAGCGCCCACCAGTCTGCGTAGCTCATGTCTCCGGCCGTGATCAGCCGGACTACATTCCGCGCTAAATCATCGTGCCCCACTACGGGCTGGCCCGCGGTGCGCCATCGGACGCGGACTACGCCCCCACACCGCCAACCGCTCCACGCCGAGCGAAAGACCCGTCTCATTCCCCGTCATCGGCAACCGCCCCACCCGAAGCAGCCTGCGGCCCCCACTGCTGCCGGGCAGACCTCGGTTGCGTCCGACGGTCAGGGTGACAACGCCGTGATAGGCCTACGTCCAGGCCCACGAGCACCACCTGCCGGAGATCGCCCTCGCCGCCTGCACTGGGCACGCGCCATCGACCCTGACTTCCCACTGTCCAGCGGCAAGAGCGGACCGAACGTCTCTACCGCGTCGGCGACCTCAAGTGCTGGGGCACGCGACCAGACCGCGCCGCCGTCGCGCCACGGAACCGTCATGTCCCTTGGACGGACGGCCCATTGTCATACCTCCTCCGTAGGCTGGTCATCAGGTACCTGAGACAGGAGGGCAGCGTGGCCCGGAAAACCAAGATCGATCAGCGCGCGATCGAGAGACACCTCAAGGACATCGCCAAGGGCTATGAGCGCGCAGCCCGGCGGAACCCGATCCGCGTGCCGATCCAGACGGACGCGGCTACGGAAGGAGTCTCCATGGCCGGTCGCGACGCCGTCGAAGGCAACCCCGTCTTGGCCCGGCTTCTGATGTGGCTGGACGCTCAAGCGCAACTCAACCCGGCGCACTACGTCGACGTGACCCGCTTCGTCGAAGAGCAGCAGCTGGACGGCGAGGACCCGTCCGTCCTCGCCTTCGAGCTGGAACAGCGCGACCTGGTCAAGATCGCACGCACCATGGGCGGAACGCCCGACGTGCACCTCAGCGACGTGGGTCGCGTCGCGGTGAATCGGCTGAAGAAGCTGCAGCAGGATCGCGCCGCCAGGCTCCGCTACACCATCGACGCCTTTCTGCGGTGGCTCTTCGACACCGCAGGCGACCAGGCACCCACCGCCCCGTCCCTGTTCCTGGCAACCCCCAGTTCGTACTTCGCCGGTGCCGACATTTCCGCGACCGACCTACACCAGGCGCTCGCCTACCTGGCAGAACACAACCTCATCGAACGCATCGACACCGACCCCGCCACGGTCGCCATCACCCCCGAAGGCGTTAGCTGCGCCCTGTCTGGAGGAAGCGTGCAAGACCACACCAATCCGGCGCGCGCTGGCACCACGTACAACAACTTCATGCCGAACGCGCAGGGCATCATCATCGGCGAGCAGCAGAACGTCACCCAGAACAACACCGCTGGTATCGACCCGTCCGCGTTTATTCAGCTCGCCGGGTACGTGGGGCAGATCAGCGAGACGCTGGGGCTCGCCGAGCCGGACCGGGTAGAACTGGCGCGCGTCGCCCAGGAACTGCACACCGAAGCGACCTCGCCAAATCCCGAGCCGGGCCGGATGCGGCAGTTCGCCGCCCAGGTCAAGGACAAGCTGCTGGAAGCCGGGAGCACCATGGCCGCCACGGTCGGTATCCAAATGGCCGAGCAGGCCCTCGGAACGCTGATGTAGTAACTCCCTGCCGCACAACGCCGCCGAGTAAAGGGATCCGTGCATCCAGGGTTCCGCCGGGCACCCTCGTCGTCTCCTCACAGCACCTCCGCTCATCAACGCGGGCTCATCCGCGACGAGTTCTGGCTCTTGCGGCGACGTGCCTCCGCCGAGAGGCGGGCAAGTCGGAGCATGTACGCGGTTCTTGCGCTCCGCGCCATCTGCTCGCGGACCTCCGGCGGCAGCTTTCCCTCGGGATCCACCTGACGTTCAAATCGGTCGAGGAACGCCCTCGTGCCCGGTGCCGTGCGCGCGGTGCGGTCGGCCGTGTTCGCCCACGAGGCGTGCGCGGCAGCCCTCGCCCGGTAGCTCCGCTTCTGCCGCGTACGCGCCGAGGTGGACGTGGGGGATGATGGGTTAGACATTTTCGCCGATCCCCATCCTGACGTGTGTTTCTTGAGCCCGCTCGGCAGCCGCGCTGGCCCCGTAGTGGCGCGGCATGTCATCGGACGTCCAACCGAGTAACAGCATGAGGTCGCCGCTGTCGCCGCCGGCTCGTTTCCACTCGTGGGCGAAGGTATGACGCCAGCGGTGGGCGTGAACGTGGGCAACACCGGCGGCGCGGCCACGCCGCTTCAACATGAGTTTGATGCCGTTCGGAGCCAGCCTCCGGGCACCGCGGTCCGCCAACCACAGATCCGGAAGCTCGGCGCCCTTGTGCTTGTCCCGTGCCCGCAGGTATCGGCTCAACGCTCGACCGGTCCGCGCGCCGAATCGCATCCGCCGATCCTTGCTGCCCTTGCCGTGGTAGTGCACCGAGTCCGTGTTCATGTCGACGTCGCCGAGCGTCAGATTGCCGACTTCCGAGAGGCGAGCACCGGTGTTGTAGTAGAGCCTGATGATCGCCTCGTCGCGCAGCTGGACGAAACTCTTTCCCCTGCACGTCCCCAGCACTCGCGCGGTGTCCTCGTCCTGGATGACCGGCACCAGCTTCTTGACCGTCTTGGGTTGCTTGACCCGGTCCATCGGCGATCGGTCGATCTCTTCTTCATCGTCTCGCAACCAGTTGAAGAACTGCTGCAGGGCTTTGTGTTTGTTCAGCGCCGTGGAGGCTGAACGGGTCTGCACCATCCACGCCTGGAAAGCCTCGACATGGGATCGGGTCACCTCGGTCGGATACCGTTCCCCAGCCCCCGCACCAGACTCCCCACTATGCTCGCCCAAGTAGCGGGCCAGCTGGGAGGCTGCGAGAAGGTAGTTGTAGCGGGTGGTCTCCGGGTAGTTTCCGGACCGCAGCGAACGGTCCCAGTCCCGTAGAAAGCCCGCCCAGGTCTTCGGCAAACCGTCGGTGAGCCGCGCAAGATACCCGGCCATCATGCAGCGCTCCGCTGTACGCGGGCCTGGTGCCCATGTTCCAGGTCCAGTTCTTCCGGTAGGTGACGCCGGATCAGGTGCCTGGAGAGAGAGCCTGCCATCGGAACGGGAACAGGGCGCGCGGTTACTTGGGCGGCCTCCGCTGGAGCACGGAAGACGGCGACGTCGTGGTGAACGACGAGTGTCGCCGGATGGCCGGTAGCACGCTGGCGCCGGCCTGCGGAGCGCCGCTGCGTTGGCGAGGTATGCGTGATCAAGCGGTCTCCGCGGAGTTCGGCCAGCAGAGCAACGCAGCGGTCTGTCGGGATGAGGCCGGCTGCCTCTCCTGCCTCCGATACCGGGCCTGTCAGATCGAGCAGATAGCCCCGATGGCGACGCGGGCGGATGGTGACGATGACGTGTCCGCCGGGACGCAGCAGGGGTCGACACTCGCTCAGCGTCTGGCGCAGTCGGGCGGCGGGGTCGTCCGGTGCTGCTTCGCCGTCGCCTGGCCGACGGGGCTGGTGGGCGAATGCGGTGGGGCGCAGGGCGGTCAGGATGAGGGCGATGTGCCCGGCAAGTCCGGCCAGCCGTGCGGCGGCGGTGGCGGGCGGGTGTTCGAGCACCATGCCGTCCGCTGCGGCGCCGTCGTACTTGGCGGCGGTGACGTTGGCGCGGGCGATGGGCCACCAACGCCGCTGGCCGGTCAGTCCGATGGCGTGTCGGCCGGCGCGCAGGGCTTCGGTCAGGACGATGCCCGCGCCGCAGTCCGGGTCCAGGACGGTGTCGCCGGGGCGGGTGTACGTGGCGATGGCGTGGGCGGCGACGGCCGGGGGTATCCGGCCGGAGTCCTGGGCGGTCTCGGGAACGTAGCCGCCCTCGGCGAGTTGGGCCTGGCTGTCGAGTTGCCCGGTGGGCCAGACCGAAATGAGCGGGCGTGGGCGTGCGCAGGGCTGCGGGAAGCCGGCGTTCATCGGCGGTCCTCCCCTATCTGGTTGGCGGCGTGCCGGGTGCGGGCGAACAAGAGAAGGTCGGCGTGCACCCGTGTGTGCCACGGCACCGGTGCGCAGGACGCGTCCTCTGCGGGAAGGGCGGTCGGCAGGTTCGGGTCAGGGGCGAGGGCGCCGTGGCGGACAGGGATGTGAAGGAGCACCACGCGGTCGAACAGCGCAAGTCCGGCGCTGCGGGCGGCGCGTGTCGCACGGGCGCCCGGGTCGATCAGCCTGCCCCGCTGTTGGTCACTGTGGGTGATGAAGGTGAGGGTTCCGGAGGGGGCCAGCAGACTGTCCCATGCGACGTCCGGGACCCAGTCCGGGTGGTGTGGATCGATGATCGCGATGACGGCGTCGAAGCGATCCGGACCGACTGCGGTCGGTCGGCAGCAGACGTGGGCCGGTCGGCGGCCGGTCGGTGTGGGAGAGACCGACTCGGGTGGGAGTCGGTGTACCGACTGCGGCCATAGCGGCGGGGCGTCCGCGGCGGTCCGGACAGTGATCTCGCTGGCGGGGTGGGCGGCTTCGAGGGTGCGGCCGAGTCGGCTTGCGGCCCCGGCCGCCTCGATCAAGGCGGGAAGTAGTCCGCCTCGGGTCCGGATGCCCGGTGTGGCCCGGTGGTTGGGAGTGCCAGGGTCGGTGGGCGGCGGCGCGAGGAGCAGTACGCGGTGGCCGGGCCGGGTGTAGGTGGCGACGATCCGGACGATGGTCTCCATCAGCCACGGTTCGATCAGGCGAGCCTCGGGATGACCGGGGTGCTGAGCGACCAGCCATACGGAGCCCGGGCGCTTGGGACGTCGGGGCCGATGCGTTTCCGCGCGGCAGCCGCTTGCCAGCACGGCGTGACGCGGCTGGTGCCGGTTCGGCGAGGCGGGGCAGCTGGGCGGGGGCTGCGAGCGGGGTGGTCGTGTCGTCATGCCCACTCTCCTGGGTGCGGGTGACCGGGTTGTGCGCTGTCACCGCAGAAGGCCGGGATTCGGGACCGTTTTGGACACCGCGCCGCGAGGTTCGTCGATCCCATCCACGCTCGCGGCACCGCTTCCGACCCGTTGGGCCACACGAAAAAAATCCAGGTCGTCAGTATTCTGAACCCACCTCGACGTAACTCTGAAGAGGGGGCAGGGACTCGCTGGCAGCCTTTCTTAGTCTGCCGACAGCAGCGCTTCCCCGACAACTAATTAGCCGCGACAAGACGCCGCACAATCGGCGTGATGCGCCCACCAAGACACCTAAAGACTTACTACTGCATCACTAAAATTGCAGGTCACTGGCTATTAAGCGGCTACTACAACCCACTTAAAACCAACTTGCTCAGCCGGTTCCAACCATCACGGGACCCTCCCAAACCAAAAGCCAATTTAAGTAACATTTAGCAGGGGAGAGTCCCCTCAAGGGGATCTCCTTGCCCTTTCCTTGTCGTTTCCTTGTCGACTGTCTGGATTCCTTGAGGCGTCGTTTCTTCCGCGTCGTGAAGGAGGCGCCTGACATGGCTGAAAGGGATTACGCCCACCGTGCCCGCGTCACCGGGCAGCCGTCGCCACTGGACACAGCACGGGAGTGCTTCACGCTGCTGGTGACCGGCCCGCAGCCGCTGTCCCTGGACGGCCGAAGCTACCCGGGGCTGCCCAACCGGCGTATCCCGCTCGATGAGTTGCGGGACCGGATGTTGCGCCGCCGCTGCCCGCGCCGTACCCGCGACGAGGTCTGGGCGCATCTGGTGCGGCAGTCCCGAGAGCAGGGTGCGACGTGGACGCTGGCGTGCGCGGGGATGGCTCTGCCGGCGCTGGCCGGAGTGGCCCGCTGGTTGGCGGCCCGGTTCCCCGGCGATGTGGTCGACCTGCATGCCGAGGTGCTATCCGGGTTCCTCGGCGGGCTCGCGACAGTCGACGTGGACCGACCAAGGGTGCTGGTGCGGCTGCGCTGGGCGGCCTACCGGGCTGGGTTCGCGGCACTGTCCGAGGCCCTGGACGCGCCCATGCCGGTGGCCGGGGCCTTCCGCTCGACGCCGCCGAAGCCGCCGTGGGGGCACCCGGACTTGGTGCTGGCTCGGGCGGTCCGTCAGTCAGTCCTCACCCGGACTGAGGCCGACCTGATCGGGTCCACCCGGCTGGACGAGGCGCCCATCACCGACTGGGCCGTCCGCCACCGAATGTCCACCGACGCCGCCTACAAGGCGCGCCAACGCGCCGAGCGACGCCTGGTCTCCTTCCTCCGCGAGCAGACCTCGGACACCGACCCGCACGACCCCGTCGCCTCCTGCCTCGCCGACGAACTCGCCCCGCACAGCCCGCCTTCCACCCCGGCTCGGCGGTCACCCTGTGTCACCACGGTGGGGCAGGGCGCCCCGGCAAGGACCCGTGAGAAATCCGCAGCGGCGGTGTCCAAATCCGGTGCCGATTCCGGCCTTCTGGGATGCGGGGGATCCACACCCGCCCTCGCGTCCAGCGTGTCTTCGGAGGTACACCGATGCGCCTGATCCCTCTGCGCTGCCGCCGCGCCCGTACCCCTGCGGACGCCGAGGCCCACCGTCGCCCCGAACATGAGTCTCACAGCGGCTGGTTGTGCCGAGGGCTGCTGCTCATCGGTTTGACCGCGCTGGTACTCGCCGTCGTCGTCTCTTCGGCGCATGCCGCCGAACCGGATCACCTCTTGGGGCTGGAGAAGTCGGTCAACGCGGTGCTGGACAACATCCGCAACTGGATCATGGGCATTCTGGCGGGTCTCGCCACAGTGTTCCTGTCCGTCGGCGGCGTGCGCTACGTCATGGCCGGGGGTGATCCCGGGGAGGTGGAGAAGGCCAAGACCGCCTTCAAGAGCGCCAGTTGGGGCTATGCGCTGGCGGCATTGGCCCCGCTGGTGGTCGAGATCCTCAAAGGGATCGTGGGGGCCTGATGGCCACCGACCAGGCCACCATCGTCCTGGCACACCGGCTCCCGGGTCCGGCTGTCTCCGGCCGGTCCGGGACCAGGCGCCCTGCCCAGCCGAACCCGCCGAGCCGCCGCAGCCGTTGGTGCCGCGCCCTGGTGCTCGGCACCGTAGTCCTGGCCGTGCTCGCCTCGGTGTTCTCCGCCTATGCCGACCCGAGGCCGAGCCCCGGCCCGGCGCCGGCCCCGACCGCCTCCCCCGAGCCCACACCGACACCATCAGGGACCGCGTCCTCGTGCTCGGCGTCGGACTGCATCCCACAGCCCAGCACATCGGCCGACCCGGTTCCAACGGCGGGAACCATGCCCCCGGCCCAGGCTCCCGAAGGCGACGACACAGGTGGAGTATCCGGGTGGATCGCCAAGGGCATCAGCAGCGCGATCACGGGCTTCTTCAAGTCGGTGATCAAGTTCGCGCTCAATCCGCTGCTAGAGCTGCTCAGCGGTACGCTGCTGACCACGCCGAGTCCGGCGTCCATGCCGCGAGTGGGCGAGCTGTGGACCAACTCGTGGCAGATCGCCCTCGCTTGCTACGCCCTGCTGGTCGCCATCTCCGGGGTCGTGGTGATGAGCCACGAGACGGTGCAGACCCGCTACTCGATCAAGGAAATTGCGCCACGGATTCCCTTGGGGTTCCTCGCTGCCGCCCTGTCGTTGTTCCTCGCGGGCAAGGCCGTCGACCTCGCCAACGCTCTGTCCCGGACCGCCATGGGCGGCGGCGTCAACGCCGATACCGCCGGGCCCGCGTTGCGCGACTTCGTGCTGAACTCCTTCAACTCCGACAGCGGCAACATCTTCCTCGTCCTGATGTGGCTTCTGACCATCGGGGTTCTGATCGCACTGCTGCTGACCTTCGTCGTCCGCGTGGCCCTCACGATCATTCTGATCGTCGCCGCGCCCCTTGCGCTGATCTGCCACGCTCTGCCGCAGACCGACGGGATCGCCCGCTGGTGGTGGAAGGCCTTCGGCGGCGTGCTGGCCATTCAGGTCGCCCAGTCCGTGGCCCTGATCACCGGAGTGCGGGTGTTCCTGACCCCCGGCGGATTCGGCTCCCGCGGTCTGTTCGGGCTCACCGACAACGGGCTGGTCAACGTGCTGATCACGCTGGCGCTGATGTACGTCGTCTTCAAGATCCCGTTCTGGATCCTGGGGTCGATCCGTTTCGGGCGCGGCCGCTCGTTCATCGGCGGTGTGGCCCGCGCGTACGTGATGTACAAGACGCTCGGACTGCTGCGCGGCGGGCGGGCAGTAGGCGGCGCTGGGCGCGGCGGTGCGCGCCGCACACCGCCCTCCGCAGGGCCGGGCGGCACGTCTCGTTCGCCCCGGCCGTCCGGCTCGGGGCCGTCCTCGGGCGGTTCGGGCCTCCGTAGCGGCAGCGGCAACCCCTCGCCTCCGGGGCCCGGCAGGCCGACGGGCGGCACGCGGCGCCCGCCGGGGCCGCCGCTGTTCCTCCAGCCGGTTCCCCTGGCTCCCGAGGGGGACAGGCCGACCGGCCCGGCCAGCGGACCGCCTCCGATGCCGGAATTCCGGGCTCCCGGAGACCCTCGACCCGGCACTTCCCCGAACCCGCGCGCCACACCGTGGGCAAGGCCTGCCCGCTCGCCCGGCGGCTTCCCTGTGTTCCAGGCACCGGGCAGTACCCAGCGCACTCCACCGACCAGGCCGACCGGCAGGCCCTCGGGTCCGGCCCGGCCGCGTTTCCAGCAGCCCACTTCACAGCCCCATGTCGCGCCCCGGCACGCCGCCCGGCCTCCCGCATCCGCCACTTTCCGGCCGCCGGTCCCCGAGCCCAGGCCCACCCCGATGCCCCGCCCGCGCACAGGCGCCCCACCCCCGGTCTCCTTCAACTCCCCGTCGTCTACCAGTCCTCCGCCCGTGAGGCCCACCCCACCATCCCTGCCATCGCGCCGTACCGGCGACGCACGCTCAGGAGGTGACTCGTCGTGACCCAGCCCGTACGCATCCCCGCCGACGTCGACCGCGAGGACACCGTCCTGGCCAACCTGACCGCCCGCCAGCTGCTGATCCTCGCCGTCACCGGCATCGTGCTGTACAGGGCCTGGTCTCTCACCCGCGAGTTCGTGCCCCTGCCGGTGTTCCTGATCCCCGCCGTCCCCGTCGCGGCCACCGCCGCTTTCCTGGCCCTGGGCAAGTGCGACGGGATGCCGCTGGACCGGTTGATGCTCGCCGCGTTGCGCCAGCGCATGACACCCCGCCAGCAGGTCGCCGCCCCGGAAGGCATCCACGCGGCGCCCTCCTGGCTCACTCGCCAGGCCACCGAGCCCGAGCATCCGGCCGGCGGCATTGCCCCGGCCGCGCTCCGACTGCCCGCAGAGGGCGTGAGCGAGACCGGCGTGATCGACCTCGGCACCGACGGGGTCGCGGTGGTGGCGGTGTGCAGCACCATCAACTTCGCCCTGCGCACCCCTACCGAACAGGACGCCCTGGTCAGCGCGTTCGGCGGATTTCTCCACTCGCTCACCGCCCCCGTCCAGGTCCTCATCCGTGCCGAACGACTGGATCTGTCCGCGCAGATCGGCGAGTTGCGCCAGCGCGCCCCATCGCTGCGGCACCCCGCTCTGGAAGCCGCCGCCCGCGAGCACGCCGACTACCTCGCCCAACTCGGCCAGAACACCGACCTGTTGTCCCGTCAGGTGCTGCTCGTCCTACGCGAACCTCTCGGTCCGGGCGCTCCCGCCGACGCCCTGGGCGCATCGCCCCTGGCTGCTTTCGCCCACCGCAGGAAAGCCCCGACCGGCGGCTGGGTCGAAGATTCCGCCGTCCATCGCGCCGCCGAAGCACGTCTGGTCCGCCGACTCGGCGAGGCAGTGGAACTCCTCGGCCCCATCGGCATCATCGTCACCCCGCTGGGCGCCGGGCAGGCCACCGCCGTACTGGCCGCCGCCTGCAACCCCGACAGCCTCCTGCCGCCGACCTCCGCGCTCGCCGGCACCGACGACGTCATCACCGCCATCGCCGCCTCCGAGGAAGACTGGCCCAGCCCCCAGGCCGCCTCCCCGTCCTGGAACGAGGGGCACGGGAGGGACGTACTGTGAAACGCTCGCGCACGCCCACCCGACACCAGGCATACCCGCAACCGGCCTGCGATGCCGGAGCGTTCGTCCCGGACTCCCTGGTCGTCGCACCCCGGCACTTGGAGGTCGGAGCTGAGCGAGTGGCGTCCTTCGCGGTCACCGGTTATCCCCGCGAAGTGCATCCGGGCTGGCTGCAGCCGCTGCTGACCTACCCGGGCCGCGTCGACGTCAGTCTGCACATCGAGCCGATCGACCCGGTCACCGCAGCCAACCGTCTCAGGCGGCAACTCGCCAAGCTGGAATCCGGACGCCGCCACGCCCAGGACCACGGCCGTCTCCTCGACCCTCAGGCCGAGGCCGCCACCGAGGACGCCTACGACTTGTCCGCCCGGGTCGCCCGCGGCGAGGGCAAGCTCTACCGGCTCGGCCTGTACCTGACCGTCCACGCCACCAGCCGGGAGGAGTTGGCCGACGAGGTGGCGGCGGTACGGGCGCTGGCCGCCAGCCTGCTGCTGGACGCCAAGCCCACCGCCTACCGCAGCCTCCAGGGCTGGGTCACCTGCCTGCCGATGGGCCTCGACCTGGTGAAGATGCGACGCACCTTCGATACCGCCGCGCTCTCCGCCGCGTTCCCGTTCACCAGCCCCGACCTGCCCCCGCCCGATCCCACCTCGGTCGCCGCCCCGTCCGGCGTGCTCTACGGCTACAACGTCGGCAGCCAAGGCCTGGTCCACTGGGACCGCTTCGCCCTGGACAACCACAACTCCGTCGTCCTCGGCCGCTCCGGCGCCGGCAAGTCCTACCTGGTCAAGCTGGAGTTGCTGCGTTCCCTCTACCGCGGCATCGAGAACTACGTCATCGACCCCGAGGACGAGTACGTCCGCCTCGCCCGTGCGGTCGGCGGCACGTATGTGCATCTCGGCGCCGAGGACGTACGGCTCAACCCCTTCGATCTGCCCATCCACACCCGTCCCGACGGACGGCGCACCGCGCCCAAGGATGCCCTGGTCCGGCGGGCCCTGTTCCTGCACACTGTCCTGGCCGTGCTGCTCGACTCGCAGATCTCATCGGCTGAGCGAGCGGTTCTGGACCAGGCGATCGCCGAGACGTACCAGCGGGCGGGCATCACCTCCGATCCCCGCACCTGGAACCGGTCCGCCCCGCTGCTGGCCGACCTCGCCACCACCCTGCACCGCTCCAAGGACCGGACCGCAGCCGAGTTGGCGGCCCGGCTGCATCCCTTCACCAAGGGTGCCTTCTCCGGACTGTTCGCCGGACCCACCACCACTCGACCCGACGGCCATCTGGTGGTGTTCTCCCTGCGCGACCTGGCCGACGAGCTCAAGCCCATCGGGACCCTGCTGACGCTGGATGCGGTCTGGCGCCATGTGTCCCATCCGGTGTTACGTCGGCCGCGGCTGGTGACGGTGGACGAGGCATGGCTGCTGATGAAGGAACCGGCCGGAGCGGAGTTCCTGTTCCGGATGGCCAAGGCGTCCCGCAAGCACTGGGCCGGACTGACCGTGGCGACCCAGGACACCGCTGACGTGCTCGGCTCCGACCTCGGCAAGGCGGTCGTGGCCAACGCCGCCACCCAGATCCTGCTGCGACAGGCCCCGCAAGCCATCGACGAGATCACCCGGACGTTCGACCTGTCCGAGGGCGAGCGGCAGTTCCTGCTGACCGCCGACCGCGGCCGAGGGCTGCTGTCGACCGGAACGCAGCGGGTCGCCTTCCAGGCCGTGGCCTCGCCCACCGAGCACTACCTGGTGACCACGAACCCGGCAGAGCTGGCCGCCTACGCGGACGGCGGCGCGGATGCGGATCCCGAGGCCTCGTTCCTCGATCTCGAAGCGGCCGACTCCCCTCGCGACACCGCCGTTTGCGGCAGCGAGGTCGATCTCGACATCGGCTGAACGGCCACGTCACCCCTCCTGGGCCCTGCGCATCGGCCTCTGGTCACAGGTCGCCCTAACCGTTTTCTCCTGATCTTCCTTTGAGAGGCCATCTATGTCGTCTCACGCATCGGTGCCTGTTCTCGTTCCCCGGCGGCCCACGCGGCTGCTGACCCAGAACCGCGAATTGCGCGCGATCGGCGTCTGGAACTGGACACTGCCCGCCTGGGCAGGTCGCTTTCCCGACGGTACGACCTACAACACCTGCCCCTCAGCCGGGATTTGCCGCGACGTCTGCTACGCCCGGTTCGGCACCTACACCTGGCCCACCGTGAAAGCCAAGCACCACGCCAATCTCCGCTTCGTCCTCGAAGACCTAAGCGGCTGGGAAGAGGCGATGATCACCGAACTCGGGCGCCGCAAGTTCCGCGGAATCTGGGTGCGGATCCACGATTCGGGCGACTTCTTCTCCGACGCCTACCTGCTGGCATGGCTGCGCATCATGCGCGCCCGGCCAGCGACAAACTTCTACGCCTACACCAAGGAAGTCGCCCGGTTCCGGGCCCTGGTAGAGCCTGATCCGCCGGACAACTTCGCCTGGGTCTACAGCTTCGGCGGAACCCAGGACGCCGCGCTCGACATCGACCGCGACCGCGTGGCCGACGTCTTCCCCGACGAGGACGCCATCGCCGCTGCCGGATGGCACTCGCAGGAAGCCAGCGACCTGCTGGCGGTCCTAGGTCCGCGCCTTGTGGCCATCCCCGCCAACCGCATCCCGCACTTCCTCAAGCGGCTCGGCGGCCGAACCTTCCGCTCCTGGCAGGCCGAAGTCGACGCCGAACGCCGTGCGCAGCGCCGCCAGCGCGGCGGTCTGCGGCTCGTACAGGAATCCGCCGGGCCCAGGCCGTTGGCTCCGGCTGAGCCCGACCAGGTGCCCGCCGCGAAGCGCCGTGGTCGGGCCGCCTGACCCCCGGTTTCTCGTCCTCGCCCCCTGGAGATCCCTGCCATGCTCACCAGCCACCTCCACTCCCCCACCCTCCTCGCGAACTCGGCTGACCCGGATTCTCCGCTGGAGAACTATCTGCGCGATCCCGGCGGGACGATGCACGCGGTCCTGTCCCACCTCGCGCAGTGGGCCCTCACCTGGTGGCCTATCGCTGTCCCGCTCCTGCTGCTCACCGCTGCCGGGCTCGGCAGGATGCGCTGGTGGTGGCGCCGCCACTGCCACCGGACGCTGAGCGCCGACGCCCGGATCGTCAGCGTGCTGCCGCCGCCCACCGCCGACCCAGCCGGAGCCGAAGCGCTGTGGGCGAACCTGCTCGGGCTGCTGCGGCCGGCCTGGCGCCGCCTCCTGACCGGCCAGCCCCACCTGGCCTGGGAGTACGCCTTCGATCGCGAAACGATCCGTATCCGCCTGTGGGTCCCCGGCACCATCCCGCCCGGAATGGTCGAGCGGGCGATCGAAGCCGCCTGGCCGGGTGCCCGCACCCGCACCTCCCCCGTACGGCCCTCCGCTTCCGTCGCCGGTCAACACATCGCAGCCGCCGGAGGCGAACTGCGCCTGGCCCGCCCCGAAGCCCTGCCGATCCGTACGAACTTCCCCGCCGACCCGGTCCGCGCCCTGCTGGGCGCGCCGGTCGGCCTCGGCGTGAACGAGGAAGCGGTGGTGCAGGTCCTGGCCCGGCCCGTCACTGGGCGCCGGGTCGCCCGCGCCCGCCGGTCCGCCCGCCGAGCCCGCGCCGTACAGTCCGCCCGTCCCGTCAGCCGTCTGCTGGACCTACTGACCCCGGGGATCCGGGCCACGCAGTCCCGTCGCACGGCTCCGGTACTGAATCGGCAAACAGCACTGGAGACTGCCGCCGAGGACAAGGTGATCGTCGCCAAGCAGCGCGGCGCCTCGTACGAGACCCGCATCCGCTACGCGGTGGCCGCGACCGTACCCGCCGGCCTCGCTACCGACAAACGCGCGGCCGTACGTGACCGGCTGCGTGGCCGGAGCCACTCCATCGCCAGCGCATTTGCCGCGTTCACCGAACACAACTACTACCGCCGTACCCGGCTCCGGCGTCCACGGCCCTACGTCAACGAACGCCACCTGAACAAGGGTGACTTGCTGTCCATCCCGGAACTGGCCGCCGTGGCCCACCTTCCGTGGGACGAGGCCATCCCTGGCCTTCAGCGCGCGGGTGCCCGCGCGGTGCCGCCTCCACCCGGCATCGCCACCGTTGGCTCGGCCGTGCGGCCCATCGGGCTGAACGACTCCGGCCACCACCGCCCGGTGGGCCTGCGTGTGCCTGACGCCCGCCACCATGTGCATGTCCTCGGCGCCACCGGCTCCGGCAAGTCCGAGCTGATGGCCCGCATGATCCTGGCGGACGCCGATGCCGGACGCGGCGTGGTGGTCGTCGACCCCAAGGGCGACCTGATCACCGACATCCTGATGCGGCTACCGGAAGACCTCGGCTCCAAGGTGATCCTCTTCGACGCCGACAGCAAGGCCCGACCGCCCGTCCTCAACCCGCTCGAAGGCACCGACGCAGCCCGCACGGTGGACAACCTCGTGTCCATCTTCTCCCGCGTCTACGCCTCCTCCTGGGGCCCGCGCACAGACGACATCCTGCGCG
The DNA here is from genome assembly GCF_040645355.1 of Streptomyces sp. NPDC046805. Lineage (NCBI taxonomy): Bacteria > Bacillati > Actinomycetota > Actinomycetes > Kitasatosporales > Streptomycetaceae > Streptomyces > Streptomyces sp. NPDC046805. The sequence goes on from NZ_JBEYYC010000004.1 coordinate 209,065, forward strand.
CTGGCCTGCTCACCCTGCGCGCGCAGGGCGGCATCCCGGTCCTGACCGACCTGCCGAAACTCCTGGCAGTCCCGTCGTTCCGGAAGCGGGCCGTCGACCAGATCGACGACGACGTCCTGCGGGGCTTCTGGTCCTGGTACGACGACTTGTCCGGACCAGCCCGTTCCCACGTGACCGCTCCACTGATGAACAAGCTTCGCGGCGTACTGCTGCGCCCCTTCGTCCGCGCCGCGCTCGCCGGAGGAACATCCACCGTCGACATGGATGCCGTGCTCGACGGAGGCATCTGCCTGGTCCGCATCGCCAAGGACGCCCTGGGCACCGAGACCGCTCACCTGATGGGCTCCATCGTGGTCGCCCGCACCTGGCAGGCCGCCACCCACCGCGCCCGCATCGCCCAAGGCCGACGCCAGGACAGCGGACTATATGTGGATGAGGCGCACAATTTCCTCAACCTGCCTTATGCGCTTGAGGACATGCTCGCCGAGGCCCGCGGCTACCGACTGTCCATGACGCTCGCCCACCAGTACCTCCGGCAACTCCCCAAGGAGCTCGAGGAAGGCATCAGCACCAACGCCCGCACCAAGATCTTCTTCAACGCGTCTCCCGAGGACGCCCGCCACCTCGCCCGGCACACCGAACCACGGCTGACCGCACACGACTTGTCCAATCTCGACGCCTTCCACGCCGTCGTCCGCCCGGTCCTGCACGGTGCCGAAGCCCCTGCCTTCACCGTCGTCACCGAACCGCTGCCGCCGCCCGTCCCAGGCCGCGCCAAGCAGATCCGCGCCGCAGCTCGCCGTAATGCCCGCCCCCAGCCGGTCTCGTCCCGCAGGGGACCAGTCGCGCCAACCGCCGACCCGCGCCGCCCTGCCTGAGCACCAGAGCCCCGCCCTCCTCCACAGGCTCGTGGTGCCGCACCGCCGTTTCACCATCGGCCTCACTCTCCGGAGGTGCACCGCCGTGATCACCAACCCCACTCCCCAGCGCTCCCTGCGCGGTCACCAGCCCCAGCGCCCCAGCCAGCGCACGGCCATCACCAGCGGCTACGTCGCCCGGCTCGCCACACGGCTCACCGAGCGCGACCGGTGGCTGGCCCGCATGCTCTACGAGCACCGCGTCCTGACGACCCACCAGATCGCCGCGATGGCGTGGCCGTCCGTACGAGCCGCCAACATGCGAGTGCTCAGGCTGTACCGGTGGCGTCTCATCGACCGGTTCCAGCCCTTCGTCACGTACGGCACGGCACCCATGCACTACGTCCTCGACCTTGCCGGAGCCGCCCTGCTCGCCCGCGAGGACGGCCTCGAACTGCGTGATCTGGACTACCGGCACGACCGAGCGACCGGCATCGCCTACTCCCTGCACCTGGCCCACACCGTCGGCACCAACGGCTTCTTCAGCTCCCTCGTCGCACACTCCCGCCGCCCGGACACCTCCGGCCAACTCACCGCCTGGTGGTCCGAGACCCGCTGCGCCAAGCACTTCGGCGACATTGTCCGCCCGGACGCCTATGGCCTCTGGCAAGACGGCAGCACCACACCTGCGGCGCTGGAGTGGTTCCTGGAGTTCGACTTCGGCACCGAGCGGCCGGACCGACTCGGCCGGAAACTCGTCGGCTACGCCAAGCTGGCCGCCACCACCGGCATCACCACGCCCGTCCTGGTCTGGCTGCCAACCACCCGCCGGGAAGCCCGTGTTCGCCGCGCCCTGGAAGCCGCTCTGGCCGGTCTCGACGATCCTTCACTGGTGCCGGTAGCCACCTCCAGCGCGGACTTCCTCGACGGCCAGGACAACAACGAGCCCACCGCAGCCCGTTGGCAGCCGCTGGACGTCCGGCACCCCTCGACCCGGCGCCTGCGCCTCGCCGAACTGACCCACGCCTGGCCGCATCTGCCGCTGCTGGGCAACTCGTCGAGCGACCCAGCCCAGGCCAACAGCCACGTGGTCAGCGGCCTCCTGCCGCCGTCCCCGCTGCCGCCCGGCCCGTCAGACCGCCGCCCACAGCGGTGATCCGCCATGGGAAAAGTCGCCGCCACGGCCCTGGGACTGCTGATGCTGGTCGCCGTCCTCGGCGGCGCTGGGGCCGGAGGCATGCTGTCGGCCTTCGGCAGTAGCGGCAGCACACAGCCAAGCAAGGCCGCCCTCACAGACGTCCCGTCCGACTACCTCGCCCTGTACATGGAAGCCGCCACCACGTGCCCCGGCCTGGACTGGTCCGTCCTGGCCGCCGTCGGCAAGACCGAATCCGACCACGGCCGATCGACACTCCCCGGCGTCCACAGCGGCGCCAACTACGCCAGGGCCCGCGGCCCCATGCAGTTCCTCTCCCCCACCTTCCAGAGCGTCGTCGCCAAGCACCAGCTGCCGGAGGGCGGCGCCACGCCGCCCTCGCCGTACAACCTGCACGACGCGATCTACGCCGCCGCCGCGTACCTGTGCGACTCCGGCGCCCGAACCGGAAAGAACATCCCCGGCGCCATCAAGACCTACAACCACGACGACTCGTACGTCTCGCAAGTCCTCGCTCAGGCCCAGATCTACGCCAGCAGCGCAGGCTTCGGCGCCGACACCAACCCGACCGCTGCCGCCCTCCAGGCAATCAACTATGCCCAAGGTCAGCTCGGGCTCCCCTATGTATGGGGCGGCAACGGCCCCGGCAACGGCGACGCCGGCTTCGACTGCTCCGGCCTGACCAAAGCCGCCTACGCCGCCGACGGAATCACCCTGCCCCGCACCGCTCAAGCCCAACACGACGCCGGCCCCCGCGTCCCCGCAGGACATAAGCTCAAGCCGGGCGACCTGGTCTTCTACGGCAACCCCAACGGCGGCATTCATCACGTCGGCCTCTACATCGGAGGCGGTCAGATGATCGACGCTCCCCGCCCGGGCAAGGCCATCAGGATCGCGCCGTACCGGTACCAGGGGGACGACTACTCGGGCGCTACCAGACCATCCGGAATGTGAACAAATATTCGAGCGTGAGGCTATCGCCTGACTGCTTCGGACGGACCGCAGGCAGCAACAAGTGCTCCGGCACTAAGGACGCGAGTTCATGTACCGCGGGACTCGGCCCCGTCCTGTACAAGGGCCCTCAGCAGGATCCAGCCCGGTGCTTGCTCACGAGGTCGGACGGCGGCTGTGAAGATCTCAGGATCGGCGAAGACCGGCTCGCCGTTGGGCCGGCGCGCATACGGTACGAATCCGTAGTCCACGCCATCGTGGGCGTCGTAGCTCATCCAGGCGATCACTTCACGTTCGCCCTCGCGCAGCGGGTGGTTGGACACCGCCCGTGCTTGGACGCTGTCGCCGGTGTCGACCCAGACCTGGGGAACGGCGAAGACGAAGCGGGAGGTGTGGTTCTGTCGGGCTTTCTCGGCCGCGCGCCGCTCGAACGCCGCAGCGGTGGGCTCGTCGCGCAAGTAGTCGTAGTCGGACAGCACGAGAGTGCGGTCGCCCTGCAACGCCACCAGCGCCGGGCAGTCCCGCTCGAGGATGGCCCGTTCCAGTCGGCCGGCAACGTCGAACAGCAGGCTCTCGGTGTCCGGGTTCACTTCAGTCGTCACTTCCCTGCAGCGGCGGCTCATCCCGGAGCTTGAAGTCGTGGTAAACGTCCATGATCTCCACGGAGACCCGGTCGCCGAGGTGGGCCAGGCGCAGCAGAGTGCGGCTGGTGTGGCTGTTCTGACGGCGTGCTGCGCGGCTCGGCCTTTCAAGCACTTCCGTACCGTCCAGCGCTTCTAGCGCTTCGGCCAGTTCTTTCACTGTGGCTCGGGCTTGAGCCAAGTCGATCCTCACTGTCCTACCTCCAGCCTCCCCGGGCAGTCTGCCGCATCCGGGAGACTTGCGGAGCCTGGCGCTACAGGTTAGTGGCTGGCCCGTTCGATGCTGGCCTCGACGTAGTCCGACAGTTGGTGGACAAGGAGATTGGCTGCCTGGGCGGCCTCCTGCAGGATAGCGACGGCAGCCTCGATCCCCGCCCGAGAGAGGTGCGGTTCTCCCAGCACCGCCATCGCCTTGGTCAGTACCGCGGCCTTCGGCGGACTGGGGGCGACGATGTCCAGCCACCAGCGGTAGACGCCTTAACCTCCATCATCCACAAACTCAGCGGCCCAGCCGATGGGCCAAGGCCAGGTGCACGGCGCCCGTGTGGCCCTCTCCCGGGCGGGAGCGCCCGGGAGAGGGTCGTCGACCGGCGGCAGGGAATGCAGACGAAAGCCGCCGCCGGAGTCTTGGATCGTAGGCATCGCTCCCTGCGATGGACGGTGTGTGTTTGTGGGCCAGGGCAGGACCGCTACCGGCCATGACGGCATCGGTTGCCAGGATCGAGGCGAGGCGTTCCCTCGTGCGCTCAGTGGTTGTGTCCGCCCGACGGCCCCGCGATACCGAGGTCGGGTGGCTCGCGGTAGTCGACTCCCGATTCGGGGGAGACGAGGTCTCCTGATTCGACGTCGTTGCAGTAGGCGTCGAACACCTCACCAGCAGTGAGGGGCTGGAGTCCGTCTCCGCGCAGTCGCCAGCCGTAGACCTGGTCGGTGGTGCCGGATGCGGTGGTGCGCATCACGAGTCCTCCGGCGCTGTGTGTCGCCATGCCGAGGGCGAGGACAGCGGTGAATTCCAGCGCTTCGCTCTCGTCGAGTTGGGTTGCGCCTTCAGCATTGTCGTCGGCGTGCAGGACGGCGACGAGGGTTTCGGGCGCGGCGGAGACACTGCACACGAGGTGGTGTTCGCCGGGGGCGGCGGTGTCGAGGATGCGCGCGAGCAGGTTCAAGGCGCGGGCGAAGGATGCGCGGCCGATGTCTTCCCCGCAGGTGGCACAGGGGCCTATTCGGGCGAGGGCGGCGGACGCGTACTCCCAGGTGGCCTTGCGGACAGCCTCGTCGATGAGATGGGGGACCAATTCGGACAGGGACTGTCCTTCGTAGAGAAGAGTAGGGCCGGTGGTGGCGAGCTCCGCGGTGAAACGGGTGCGGCTGGCCGAAGCGTCGGGGTCAAGGCCCATGTCGGCGCAGAACTCGGCGTATTCCCCGGGGTCGAAGAGAACGACCGTGGTGTGTCCGCCTTCGGCCGCGCGGTTCCGGAGTGCGGCTTCCACTTCCCGCAGATAGGACTCGTAGTCGTCAAAAGGGAAGGTGCGGTAGCGCCGCATCGCGGTGAAGTCCTGCTCGTCGGTGAGCAGGCCGATGGTGCCAGCGATTTCGCGGCGCAGAACGTGTTGCATCGAGTGCTGCTTGGTGGATGCCATAGTGGCCCCCTGTAGGTGCAGTTGATCAGTACGCGGATGGTTCCGGGGTCTCCCGGCTGACTCGACGCAGCGGAGTGCAAGTCAGCGAGCGTTGCGGCGAGGACCTTGGGCCGATGTGTGTGATGTCGTCGTCGCTGGCCCGGATACCGGAAGCTCGTAGACAGCGGGGCAGGGCCTGTTGGAGTTCAGCCCAGAAGTGGCGCTACGGGCTCCAAAACCGCCTCGTCGGCGAGACGACAGGGCGAGGAACCGGCTCGGCCATGTCCAGGGCGACGCCCGAGTCCTCCCACCCGGAGTCCTGCGTGCTCACCAGCAAGACCACGTCGACGAGTTGAAGGTCCAGGCTGGTGGCGTCAGGCGTACGCAGAGGCCTGAGGCATTGGCGAGGTAAAGGTCAAGCTGTATCGGGTGGATGAGGCGGGTCGCGTTCGGCGTCGGCCCCGCTGATCCGCAGCAGCCGGGGAGCGGTCGGCTCGGGGATCCGGCACCACGCAGTACCGCTGAGCGAGAGATCCACGTGGTAGGTGCCCAACCTGGTGGTCGGACGTGCGCGTGCTGTGGCGGGTGGCTGCGGCGGGATTCGAACCCGCGACCGCATCGGCTTATAAGACCGGCGCTCTACCGCTGAGCTACGCAGCCGGGTAAGGGGCTGCGCTCCAACTATCGCCGGAGCGCAGCCTTGAAGGCGGACGGCCCTGGGGAGGCTGAGGGTTCGTCCGCTGTCCTCGAAAGACCGGTGAGGAGGTGCATGTTGGACGCTAATTCGGCACGGTGACGGACGGTCACGGGTTACGTGTCGCCTTCTCTAAACCGGCAAGTTGAGGAGTGAGCAGGGTGCAAGTCGAACTCCTCGGGATAGCTGCTGGGGAGCCTCCCGCCATCCGGCAGCGGCTCTGGGCCAGTGGTCAGGAATGACCCAAGGTCTGCCAAGTTGCGTATCTCCGCGAGCGGCACGGCGCCACCGCATTCCGGGCAGGGGCCGAGCAGGAAGAACGGCTCGTCGTCATAGAGCGGGTCCCGGTAGGAGAAGCTGTAGACCTGCTGTGGGTCGTCGGGGTCGTCCGCGTGCAGCGTGAGTGGCGCCAGCGGGAGTGACAGGTGGTTCCAGTTGTGGTTCGGCTGCACGTGGACCGGATCGATGCCCAGCAGCGCGGCCAGACGCACGGCGGTTCGGGCGATGTCGACGGCGCTGCGCGGGGAGATCAGTGGATGGGTGGAGTGTTCCTGTACGTAGGCAGTGGCGGATGCTGCGCGGTTGGCGATGGTCACAGTCGGACACCTCCAAGTGGTAGATCGATTACGGCTCAGCGCCTGCGCGACGGACGTCTGTCGCGCACCGCGCTGGAGCGTGGGTGGGCGGAGACGGTGCCGTCTGTTGTGCGGCGAATGTGTCGCGGACCGTTGCCCTTTTCGCTCACCGGCTCAGTAGGAGCAGACGATGGTGGGCCTTGCTTTTCAGGTCGTCGTGGGTCCCCTCCAGCGCCCGCTGAGCGCGTGCCAGATCCTCGGTGAGGTTGCGGGGCACGACCTTCAGCCGGTGGTCAAGGTAGTCGGTGATGGTCCGCTCAGCCGTGTACAGGGTGCGGCCAAGCTTCTTGGCCTCCTCACGGAACATGCCGTCCAGCAGGTCATGCCTCCGCGTTGACGAGGCGATCTCCAGGTCGCTTGCGTCCTCCTTCAGCGGCCACAGGCCGGAGACCAGGTCGTGGAACTGGTCGATCAGCAACTCGGTGCGGACGAGCTGGTTCTCCTCGCGCTCGAACGCCTTCGCGTAGTCGAGGGTGAGGCCGAGCGCCCGTCGGGCCTCGTTCAGCCGGTCCAGGGCGCCGGACGTGTGCCGGATACCCCAGCGGTGCACGGCGTCGCGGGTTGCGAAGCGTTCCGTGTTGCCGCACTGGATCCGCCACGGGGTGACCACCCACTCCGATTGCCGGGTACCGTCGTGCGAGTTGATCGCAGCGAGATAGAGGAGGATCTCGTCGTTGAGTCCGCCCCGATCGATCACGATGGACTGGGGGATACGGACGGTGACGAAGGTCCTGCGGCCGTCACGTAGAGCGCCGGCCGACTCCCAGACCAGGTCGAAGCTGTTGGTCAGATCCTGGAGGAACTCGAACACTCGCCGGTTCTGGAACACCGTGTAGTCCCTGCCGACGGCACCCAGGGCGCGGCCGGTGTCTTCACGCACGGTGTGGAACCGGTCGTCGTGGTGCCGGATTTCCCCCTCCCACTCGTACAGGGCCGGGACCTTGCGGACCTGCCAGTCGAGCCGGGCCAAGCGCAGCACCTCGTCGATGTCCGTGGTGCCCCCGGGGATGACGGTCCCCAGGCCATGCCATGTAGGCACAGTGGAGTAGAGGGCTGCCTGCCCGGTGGTGGTGTCCAGTCCGTGCTGGCCGAGGATCTGAGCGATCCTGCCGTCCGTGTCGCGCTGCACGCGGAAGGTCTCGCCCGCGTCCCAGCCGGTGAGCACGCGGTAGCGGTCCTCGCCGATCGGCTCGACCTCGCCTCGGTCGATCCGCTCCTGGAACCGCCGTGCCTCCTCGTGCACGGCTTCGATCTGGTCCGTCTTCTCCTTGACGAAGGCGGCGTTGACGTCAGTCGTCATGGTCATTCCTCGGTGATGTCTCGAATAGTGATGCGGTAGCGGCGCACCGGCCTGGTCCGGCCTCTACGCCGACTTCGATGGGCGCGGCCTGCCTGCCGCGGAGCTGTCTCAGGCGGGACAGGAACTCGTAGATCGAGTCACGTAGTTGGGCGCTGTGCAGCGGGCACACCCAGGAGGTGTTGCGCGTGACCGTCCACAGGTAGAAGTCCCGGCGGCCGGTCTCCTGGCGGGGCTCCGCGTCCCAGGTGACGTGGTCACCGGCCTCTTGGAGGTCGCCCGCCCACTGGATCAGCAGACCTCTGCGTACTTGACCCAGTGGGCGGGCACGTCCTCCACGAGTCGCTTGTGATCGGGGTCCCGAACGGACAGCCGAGAGCCGATGCCGACGACGTAGCCCCTGAACGGCGCGTGGGCAGGAGGCGCGACCACGACTGTCAGTTGCTCGTCCGAATGCATGCCGCGCTTCATGGCGCGGAGCGTCTCGAGCGTGTAGATCACACGCTTCTCCTTCAGTGTTTACGGCAGGGCAGCGTGCCCATGCGGATCGGGCACCCGCCTCGACCGGGTTGTCCGACCTGGCGGTCGCGGAACTCACGAGGCGCGGGGTCTAGGAAGCGGTCAGCCAGGCCGGCGATCTCGTCCGCCAGAGAACGGCATGCGTCCCTGACCCGCCAGACGGTCAGGTTGGCGGGTCAGGGAGCAGTCCCCTCCGGGGTTGCCCCCCTGCGGGCCGAGGAGGGGAGAGGGACCCGCAGGGGGAGTGCGCGTGGCGGGGTGTGAGCCCGCAACTCAGCCGGGCTGAGAAGACCCCGCCAACTGCCGTGCGGGTACACGTGCTTGGGATACGCGATCACAGCTCGCACGTGCTGATCAGGGTGGCGGCACGCGCCGGTCAACGGTGCCCACGCTGTCGGCAAGGGGGTGCCGCGCTTGAGCCACTCGTCCAGCTACTCCCAGGAGTCCGCCAGGTCACGGGCGACCTCGATCGGATCCTCGGTGGTACGCACCGTCCGCAGAGCCTGGCGGGCGTCCGTCAGAGCCACATCGGGGTCCACGCTCACAGCTCCTCGAACCACGCGTAGGCGACGCCGTCTTCGGCGAGCCAGTCCACCCGCAGCGGACGGCCGTCGCGCGTCACAGTGTCTACGCCGTGGGCACGAAGGTCGACGTCCCGGAAAGACGACAGCTTCCGGAAGCGCTCGACACCCTCCCCTACGACGTAGTCGCGTTGTGAGGGAGTCATGGGACGGTCGACGATCCGTACGGTGCCGTCCGGCCAAGGACGGTAGTGGGTGATCACGATGAGTCCTCCTCTCGGGACGGCGGGGCGTAGAAGGTGACTCCGTCGATTTCGACGGGCTCGATGGGGCCGCGCGTGGACGTGCTCGCCAGTCGCTCGGTGTGGGCGACCCAGGTGACCGACTGAACTGTTGCTGGGAGTTCGCCGAGTCGGTGGGCCGCTTCGCGGTAGACCTGTGCGAGCAGGGCGTACCGGTTGGGGTTGGTCAAGCCCCGGTCACGGGTGCCGTAGGTGTCGCCCACGGCAATGTCGTGTGCGTGCCGGTCGATCACGACCGCATCCAGGTCGGACGGATCTGCGATGCAGCGAAAGAAGTTGCCGGTCTTCAGGCCCATCGGGAGGACGTCCTCCGGGTCCTCCCCCAGCATGATCCGTTCGGCCTTGCACAGCGCATCGCGGACGTGGCCGGAGGCTCTCCCGCTCCGTAACGCGCCACGGGCCAGCCTGCAGTTGAGCGACCAGCTCTTGTTGGCGCTCAGTGCGGCGATCACACCGGCCCCTTTGCGCGTCTCGCCGTCGGCGATCACCGTCGCCAGGCCGTGTGCGGTGGGGTACCAAGCGCGTCCCCGCGCGACCTGTTCGGGGGTAGCGCGATGCCACGCGGAGATGATGTTCTGGACGTATCCCTCACGGGTTGCATCGTCAATTCTGGTAGGGATCATGGCGCACTCTCCTCAATCTCTGCGCCATAGACACGGCCCCCGGGATGCCGCCCGGGGGTCGTATGCGGGTGTGAACGTGGGTCAGTCGCCCTGGTACGCCTCATTGCGAGGGGTGGGGCCACACACTGGGCAGGTGACGTCCAGGTCATGACCATTCGCTCCACTAGGAGCGGCCCCGGCTTGGGGCTGCGACTCAGTGGACGCCGAAGAGACCCGGGGCGACGTTCAGCAGCGCAATGCAGGTGATGGCCAGCCAGCCGATCACCGGTCCTACGCGCTCACGGAGGTGGCTCATGACGCAGAGCCCTCGCTGACGGGATCGCGCACGATCTCATCCCACGCCCTCTGTCCCTCCGGACGGTGGGGGTGGAAGGGAGCGGCCTTGTCCGGGCCGACCCGGAAGAACTCGCGGCACTCGTGGATCTCCAGGTCGATGAACCACTGGATCATGGCCGCGTATAGGTCGTCGGCGATCACGTATTCATCGGCGCTGATGATCGCCGTGGACGCGAGAAGGATCTTCTCCGGGTAGCCGCTGAGGGCTTGGTCGCGGTTTGAGTTGACGGTCTCGACGGACGCCTGAATGATCACGAACGGCGTCCCCTCGGCCATCAACTCCGCCTGGATTTCCCACCCTGGGCGGAAACTGACCTGGTTGATCAGGTCGGCTGCTTGCTGCGCCTCCATGGCCTCTCTCCTCAGTCCCTGGGCCAGGCATCCGGACCGGTATGCCGACCGGCACGGACGTGCTCTCGTCTGTAAGAGCAAGGGGGCGCACCCGGCGGGATGCGTCCGATGCTCCGGCAGATCAGTGACCGCCGAACCCCAGGGCCGACGTGATCGTTTCGGCCCAGTGGTAGTGCTCGAAGAAGGCCAGGGGGACCAGGGCGAACGCCCCCGCCAGCAGGTAGTCGTCGACCTTGGCCCACGTGTGGCGCACCGCGTTGCAGATGTCCTGGCGCCAGGTGACGTCGATCGTGATCTCGCAGCCGAAGACGCCGGGGTGGTACTGGCGGTGGATGCGCCCCAACTTCCCGTTCGAGCAGGTGACGTGCACGTGGTGATTGCCGTCCGGCCGCTCGACGATGTGTTCAAAGCGCCATGCCCGTCCGGCATCCGGGCCGGACTGCATGTGCAGCGTCGAGCGGGGGGTGATCTCCTGACCGGTCGTGCCTGAGACAAGTTTCATGATCGCCTCTCCAGATCGGTTCTGGTCCTGCCCGCGAACAACGGCCCCGGGGGGGGACCATTGATCACGGGCAGGATCAGAGCCTGATCTCTTCCGAGGCGGACAGGTCGTAGATCGCGATCTGCTTCCGCTGACGACCAAGGAACTCGGCCTGAGCACGGTCGTCGATGATCTCGACCGGGTCCAGGTACAGCTGCTGGCCGTCCACCCACCCCCCGAGTGCGTTGGCTCCGGGGTACAGGGCGTGCAGCCGCTCGACGTCCGCCGCGAAGTCCGCAAACGGGACGTCGGACGGGATGGACCACTGTTCGTCAGTGGCGGATACCGCGAACCCGGATGCCGCCGGGGTCAGGGTTCCATCCGCATTGAAACGGATCGTGAAGCCGCCGTCCGTGAACACGGCGTCGTACAGGTGGATTAAGTCGCTGGTGACCAGCATGGAATCGCTCATGATCAGCTCTCCCCGTCTGACCAGGAATAGATGAACTCACCAGACATGCAGAGAGCAGCGCACCACTAAATCCCGGAATCCCGGACCGGCACACCACTCTCACCTAAATACGGATCCGCAAAGTCTCCGATTACCGATCACGGAGAAATTCACCGAAGATCCTTTGAGGCATCAGGCAGTACGACCCACTACGTCCGGGCACACGTATCGGCTGCCCGGTTGGATCAAGCGCTATGGCGTCTGCCGTTTCGCGTTCGAAAACGAACCGGAAGCAACAGAGCGGCATTCATGCGTTCGATTGCTGCTGTAACGCGCTCTCACCTATATACGGAACACCGGACCATCCAATTACCGATCACGGGGAAATAACTTCAAGATTCTTCCGCGGGCAAGGATGCCGCCCAATGACGGAGACTGTCGCGCCTCCGGCATTCAAACTGGGGCAACGCTAGGTCCCCGGGCATTTAAGTGCCCGGGGACCTAGCGTTGCACGCTATCAGGCAGTGTGCGGCGGCTCGGTGCTGCGGTAGACGAGTTCGTCTCGCACGGCGTCAAGAGACGCTGTCAGCGATCGCCATTCCTTGACCGCAGCGTCACGTGTGCGCTGCACCTTGGACGACGAGTGGCGCGGTCCGCCGTACATATCTTGCGCAGTCCGTCCGAGCACGCTGGTACGGCCGAGATCATCAGCCTGCTTTGCGATGTCCAGGATCGTGCTCAGAACCGGGAACTCGCTTCCGTCACCCCACGCAGACCGGAAGATCGTTTCGCTCTGCCCCGAGAGATACGGCGTCACTGCCAGCGTGGACAGTTTGTCCGCGTGCGGGATTCCGCGCGTGATCTGTACGCCCGGAGTAGCGTCCAGCGGATCCGGTTTGACGTCCAGCCGGTACCCGTTCCGCGCGGCGGCATCCCGGACCGCCCAATAGTGGAGCGTCTTACGGAACACGATGATCGTTTCGCCGTCCCTGCGGACGTACTGCCATGCGCACGGTTCGCGGGTTTCCACCCACACAGCCGAAATCTCGCAGGTTGCGATAATGTCGCGCAGCCGCTTTGTGAAGATCAAAACGGAATCCTGGGTGGCATCGTCGCTCACGTCATCCGTCCCGTACAGTGCGGACCCGCTACGCGCTATGGTGGCGCTTCCGTCCATCCGCTTACGAGACCGTGTGGAATCGACTGTGCGGCAGTATCCGCGCGCGATCCTTTGCAGTTCCGTAAAGTCCTCCGACGTCACCCGTTTCATGTCCTCTGCCGTGACGTCCCCCACAGGCTTGTCCGCCTGTATTCCCTTGGCGGGAAGATCGCTCACGATCCTCTCCGATCACTTATGACGCGTACCCTCTGTATCGCGTCCCTACCCTTCCATTCTTGCGCATTTCCACTTCAATTCAAGGGTAGGCGCTCGAATTTCCCTACCCTTTACGGAAATTCGAAGCCGGCGAGGAGATCAACATAAATAGAAATGAGGGACCCTAAAGGGTGGACACGGTAACAAATCAAAGACCCAGAAGGGAGCGAATTAAAGTACAGCAAATCCCTGAAAGTTATTCACGTGATCGAGGAATCAAAAAAGACTTCCTAAAAGCATTCCATGCATCACCTACGCCCTCCCCCGCTTCGTCTGTCTACGTGCCTACCGGCCACACAGTTGCGCACATCCCGGGAAGCAGCCACAGTGTCGCCCGCCTGCACCAAGTGAGGCTGCAGGGGCTGCCGGTCTAGCAGGCAGACGTATAAGTAGATGCCATGGCACTGAAATTGGAACCCCCATCGTCTGCAGCGTTCCCACCCACCATGACAGACTGTGACCGTGGCGTATGCGCTGGGCTTTTACGGAAGGCGGTTTACCTCCGTGGCGGGGCTGCCGTAGCGTGACGAGACCGATGCGTCCAGACGCAAGGGGAAAAGGGTCATGCCCGATCGAGCACACAGAAGGTCAAGATGGGCCAGCAACGCTGGGCAAGAAGGGCTTTTTAACGGTAACAGGTGGCGACGCGGGCGGAGCACAACCCCCACTGTTCTGCCCGGCGACGAGAGGTACTTGCGGGGCATACTCGATCTGCGTCATCTACTGTGCGGCGAATGGGTGTGGGACGTATTCGTCACCCTTCATCAGCGGCCGGCTCAGTATTCGAAGTTACTCACTGCTATTCAGGAAAGACACGTCGACGATGGCTGGCCTGGCCGTACGCACCATCACCTCCGGGACAGCACGTTGAACCGGACTCTGCGGCGGCTGGAGCAGGGGGAGCTCGTCGAGCGAATCCGTGAGGCGGAGTTCCCTTATCACACGACGTATCAGCTGACGCCTGCTGCGAAGGAGCTGCTGGACGTGGCGGTGCCGATCGTTGCATGGGCGGAGAGCCATTCGGACCTGGTGGAGCGGGCCCGGCAGCGTCGGCACCAGGAGGCCTCCAGAGACGACTGAGCGTCACATCGCCGATGAGCCAGTCGGCTTCGGTGCCCGAACTTCGCGCGCCGTCAGCTGGCCTGTCGGTTACGGGGCGGTCGGCGCTGGAGGCGTTCGAAGAGGGCCACGGTGTCGGGACTCGGCTCATCGTCGACTTCGGCGAGTGTGGTCGTCAGCAGCGCGAGGGTACGAGGTATGGCGTCGTGCTGATCGAGTTCAGCCTGGAGCCGGGCGATGTCGCAGTACAGGGCTTCGTTGTAGCGATCGAGAACGCGGGCGCGTTCGAGCAGAGTGAGTGCCTGTTCCGGGTCGGTATCACGCACACTGCGGACCAGGGCGCTGACGGCGTCGAGTACATCCCGGCGGAGGGATTCGCGCGGCACTTCGATCCATTCGGTGGCAAGGTCGTCGGCGAGGTCCCCGGCGTACAGGTCGACGGCATGTTCCAGGGCCGCGCGACGTCGGGGTTCGTCGCTGTCGCTGCGGCTCTTCTCGAGTGCGTCTTGCAGTTCCCAAAGGTCGACGGCGACTTGGTCGCGGTCCAGGCCGTAGTGGCCGTCGTGATGGACGGTGATGTCGCGGACTGCGTCGTGGGTGGCGGCGCGAAGCGACCGGCGTAGCTGGCTGACCGTGGCGTGGAAGGCGTTGGAAGGACGGTCTCGTGGGGCGTCGGGCCAGAGCGCGGCTGTCAGCGTTTCACGGCGGGCACCGTGCCGGTGGAGCGCGAGGTAGGCCAGGACTTCGCGTTGCCTGGGAGACAAGTCGTCAGTGAGATTGGCGTGTTCTCCTCCGTCGCCTCGGTGGTGAGTCAGGCGCATGCGGCCCAGAACGGCGAGTTTCAACGGCTGCTGAGTCGCGAGTTGGCGGCGGGGAGCATCGCCTCCATCGGCAAGCGAAGGTGCGGTATCTGTTGGTGCTGGCCGGCCAGTTGTGACTCGGCGAGGGGCGTCTGAACGAGCCGTGGTCGGCGGCGTGCCAGGAACGAACGCGGGGCCGGGGCCGGGCGGCGTGGATGCCTCATCTGGGGCGGAGCCGGGGCGTGGGGGCGTCGTAGCAGGCTGGAGATCTGCTGCACCAGGCGTAGCGGTGGATGCTTCAGGGCGTTTGGCGTTGTCCGGGCCAGTGCGTTGGTCTCTGGCTGCCGTAGGTGTCTGCCGGATGTCGGGGGGTGTGGTGGCAGTTCCGTCGGCTGGACAGTGGCGAGGCCGTGGGGGTGCTGGGCCAGAAGCGGCTGGTTCAGGGCCGGGGCTGAGGTTCCCTGAGGCGGGGTTTTCAGGGGCCGTGGTGCCAGGGGGCCGGGGGGTTGGAGGCGGCGTTACAGGCTCGGCTTCGTGCAGAAGGTCGAGCAACGCCTGGGCATCATCGGCGGGCAGAGTGAAGAGGCGGGCGCCGGTAAGTGAGTCCGCGGCGGAGGGGCTGGTGGCCGTGACGTTGCCGTCCGGCCGGATGCGGGCGGTGACGCCCGGACGCCACTGGCCGACGAGGATGCCGGCCAGGCCGAGGGTGGAGCCGTTGTCGAGGAGAGCTTGCAGGCGGCGGTCGGCGTGCGGGGCGGGGGTGGCTACGAGCACCAGATCCCCGTGAGCCGGGTTGTCGGCGTGCGACGCCGTGCCGGGCTCGGTGTGGGTCCGGGTGCGGGTGAGGAGTTCCGTCTCCATGGCCTCCAGCGCCGCGTCGATGTCATCGACAATGCGCAGCCGACCCGGGTGACCGACGTGCTCACCGATCAGCATGCGTGCGTCGGAGGCCGGGATGAGGATCTCGATAGGGACGGCGGTGGGATGGCGGGATTCAGCGAGCAGGGCAAGCAGCAGGGCGCGGATCGCGTCGACGGCCCCTGGGCCGATGAGACCGAGTCCGTGCACGCGGGCCAGGTCCCAGGCGAGCGACTGACCGTCCTTAATGCCGATGACCCGTCCGCCCGTCGATGGGGATGCTGTTGCGTCAGGTTCATCGTCGGTCGATCGGAGGGCTTCGGGAAGGGCTGGCCGGGGTTCTGCCGACGCGGCGTCACTGCGTTCGGAGAGGTCGGGGTCGCCGCTGCGGGTTGTGTCGTCGTAGGCGCGGCGTAGGGCGCGTACGACGGGGGCAATCGTCAGGTCGTCGCGTTCACCGCTGCCCGGGCGGTAGCGCACGCGGCGGCGCCGCCGGACGGTGAACAGGGCGGCGGTGATCAGCGCAGCAAGGCCGATGCCTACGAACGCGCCGGTGGGCAGGCTAATGCCGGGCTGGCCATGAGGACGGTACGAGGGAAGTTCTGTCGGGGTGGAAGGAGGCGTCGGGGTGCCGTTGGGCGGCGGCGTGCTGGTCGGCGGGGAAGTGTCGGGCGACGGTGAGGGGCTCGACGTGCTGGGGACACTGGTCTGCGGGGGATGCGGTGATTCCGATGGAGGGCTGATGGGTTTGCGGTGTCCGGGGCCGTAAGTGCCGGAATCGGGTGGGTCGTTGGGCAGGCGGAAGATCCAGCCGGGGCGGATGAGGTTGGGGGTGGTGAGAGCGTGTCCGTCGGGCTGGGGCCGGCCGCGGTTGAGGGCGTAGATGTCGGGCCAGCGGCTCCCGTCGCCGAGGGTGCGGTCGGCGATGCGCCACAGACTGTCGTAGATGCCGTCGTGAGGCGGTTCGACTTCGACCGTGCCAAGTGTGCGGTCGTCGCCTTGGGTTTGAGTCGCGGTGGCGGGCTCTGTGAAGGTGATCAGCTGTGCGGGCAAGCGCGTTGGGACACTCGCGGTTGTGGTGGTCGTACTCGCCACGACGGGGGTCGGAGGGGCGGCAGGGAAGGCCGTGGGCCGCTGGGAGATCAGGGCCATGATGATCGTGCCGACGAGCACGGCGGCCAGGGCGTTGAGGGGGCCGGTGTGTTGGGGCACGGCGGGTCGGGGGAAGGCTCGGACCTCGTCCACGGTGGCGCGGGCGACGTCGACGACGAAGGCGGCCCAGACTGGCCAGAGGATGCACGCCAGGGTCTGGAGCAGGAAGCTGGTGCTGATCGGGGCGAGCAGGGTCGCTTCGATCTCGGGCCAGGTGGGGAGGTGACGCGGAAGCGGCCAGCCGATGTAGTGGGCCAGTCCCCAGGGGATCCCGGCAACCAGGGCCGTCAGCACCGCGGTGGCGAGCAGGCCGCGCAGTAGTCGCATGCCGCGCCGCAGCAGGCCGGTGCCGCGCCGGGCCGGCCGAGGGTGGGCAGGATGTTTGCGTGCGGGCATGGCCGGGCCTTCAGGGTTCAGGGGCGGTGATGCCCCGGGCGGGATGGGCGGAGCCGGTGCCGGTCACGGTCAGGGAGTCAAGGCCGAGCAGGCCGAGGAGTTGGGTGTGCTGGCGGGCGGTGACGGTCACCGTGACCGTGTCGTCGGTTACGGTGACGGTGCCGGTGTCGCGGGTGGAGGCGAGGTAGGTCTGGGCCAGCGTGCGAGCCTGGCCGGGGGCGAGGCGTACGGTGCTGGAGTCGCGGTACGCGGCCAGGTCCAGGGCCTGAGCGCCGGCGCGGGCGGCTTCCTGGGCTTCGCCGATGGCGCGGACCTTGGTGGCCAGTGCGAGGCCGCCGTCCACGACGAGGCCGGCGAACATCACGATCGCGACCGCGAGGATGACGACGAACGGGGTGACCTGGCCGTTCTGGTCACCGGCGAGGCCGCGCAGGCGGGCAGAGAGGCCGTGCGGTGTTTTCACGGTGTGTCACCTCCCGCGGTGGGCGTCGTAGAGCGGTAGACGTCGACCGGCGAGGCGAACTCGGCGGTGAGCGTGGTGGTCCCCGGAACCTGGAGCAGGGCCAGGTCGTGCAGGCCGACGGTGCAGGAGACGGCGACCCTGACAGTGGATCCTGCTTGCAGGGTGCCGCGGACGGTGGCGGACAGGGTCTGGCAGGTGACGCCGGCTTCGCTGAGGGCGTCGACGGCGGTGGAGCGGGCGTCGGCCACGGCGGCTGGTCGGCTGCGTTCCAACGTCGCCGCGCGGGCGGCCTGGTGGGCGGCGTCCTCGATCTGGAGGCGGGTGTCGGACAGCCGTCCGCAGTAGACCAGGAACCACAGCATCAGGAGCAGGATGGGGATGGTCAGCACCAGCTCGACGGTCACCGATCCGCGCGCGTCGTGCCGCATCCGGGCAGTCCCGCGGAGGGCATGGTGCCACTGGTCTGGGACTGGCCAACCTGCGCGCGGCAGACGGCTCATGGCTCTCATGGCTTCGTCTGAGCACTCGAGCGGAACTGCTCGACAAGGCCGGACGCGTGGGTTCGGACCGGTAGGTTCAGGAATGGGACGAGGCTGGTCGCTGTGCCGGTGATTTGGACCTCGGCGTGGCCGGCGGTGCGGGTGACGGTGACGTGCGCGCCGCGCAGAGGTCCGCGGCCGAGTTGGTCGAGGACACGCTGGGCCTCGTCCTGACCGGCGGCGGTGGTGCCGTCCTGGACGCGGGCAGCGGCCAGCGCCTGGGCTGAGGTGGCCTGGGCGATGTGGACGGCGTGCCACCAGACGGTGGCCTGCGCAAGCAGCAGCACCATGGTGAGCAGCACTGGCATGATGATCACCATCTCGGTGGTGACCACTCCCCGCTCGTCCCGCAGCAGGCCGGTACGCAGGCGGGTGGCGGTGTGGTCGGTGCGGCATGTGCGATGTTGCTGTCCGGCATCGGTAATCGTCATGTCAGCACACCTACTTGAAGACCACGCTCTTCGCTGCGGCGATGATCGCCGGGCCGAAGATGCCGACAATGGTGAGGGCGAGGGCCGCGAGACCCGCGATCCAGATGACATGTTCCGTAGTGACCCCGCGCTCGTCGTCGGCGAGGCTGGAGATAAGGGACCGAGCTCGGGTCACAAGCGAATTCAGCAGAGACATCAAGGGGTTCCTTCTGGCGTCGACGCCTCGTCACAACGAGTTCGTGATCTGGGTCAGGGCCGGATAGAAGATGAAGATGATGAAGCCGAAGGCCATGAGGATGCCGGGCAACGCCATCCGTTCCGTGGCGGCGTTGGCTTTGCCTTCGGCCTCGGCGCCGCTGCGTTGTCGCATGGCGGCGGCCTTGGCGGCCAGCGAGGCACGTATCTTGGCGCCCTCGGTACCCGCCAGGGAGAGGGCGGCGGCGAGTTCAGTCAGTTCGCTGATCTGGAGTTCCTCGCCGAGCTGCCCCAGTGTCGCCCAGGGGGAGGTGCGGGTGAGGCGGGCGGTGTTCAGCGCGCGGCGCAGTTGTCGGAAGGACCAGCCCTGCCCGATACCGGCCGCGTCGGTGAGGGCGCCATCGACCCCGGCGCCTCCGGCGAGCAGGACGTGGATGAGGTTCAGGTAGGCGCCCAGCGCGTGGCGGAAGGCCTCCCGGCGCCGTTCGGCCTCGGCCCGTACCGTCGCATCCGGCAGGAGGAAGCCAGCGGCCGCCAGGGCCAGCGAGCCGCCCAGCGGCACGGGCCAGGGCAGCGGGCGGCCGCCGAGAGTCAGGAGCACTCCGACCGCGGCGGGCAGTAGCAGCCCGGTCAGTGCGAGGGTGGCCTTCTCCGCCAGGTGCGTTTCGGGTGATCGTTCGGCGATGGCCAGGTCGTGGCTGACTGTGCGGCCGGGCAGGCCGGCGGCGCGCAGCAGGCCGGTGAACGGGCTGCCGAGGCGTACGGCCCAGCCGCCCGTGTCGGTGGTGAGGATGGGCGGCGGGGCGGGGGTGGTGTTCAGCTGGGAAATCAGCGTGGCCAGGCGCGGGCGGGGCGGGATCAGCCACACCACCAGTGCCCACAGGCCCAGGCCGACCCCGACGCCCAGCAGGGCCAAGGCGATCATTCAGGTCACCTCCCGATGCGCGGTCGCGGCAGCCTCTGAGGGCTGGCCGACGTTCTCCAGTCCGGTGAAGAACCGGTCCGGTTCCTCGATGCGTGCCATGCGGCGCAGCCATACGAAGGCGAGCGTGAACAGTGCCCCGATCAGGAGCAGGACGAGTTGCCCAGTCACAGAGTCGTAGGGGGTGAGGAATTGGGGGTTGAACAGGATGAGGGCGCCGGCGAACGTCAGCGTGGTGATCACTACCACGCGCATGGTGGTGCGTGTGCGGGTGCGGCTGGCCTCGACCCGGTGGCGCATTTCCACCTGCGCGCGGGCGGTGGCGGCGAGTTCGCCCAGTAGCGAGGCGAGTTGCCGGGCCTGGTGCTCGGTGGAGAGGATCAGGGCGGCGATCACCAGGTCGGTGGTCGGGTCGGCCAGCTCGTCCGCCAGGTGGCGCAAGGCGGTATGCAGGCGCTCGCCGCGCTCCAACTGGGCAGCCACGTCCGCTACTTGGGGTCGGATTGCCTCGGGCGCGGCGGGGGCGGTGGCCAGGATCGTCTGTTCCAGTCCGGCTGCCGCGGCGAGGGTGTCGCGCAGCATCTCCGTCCATCCGGCGATGCCTTCGATCCGAGCGGTCTGCTCGCGGTCGGCCGTGTCGGAGCCGAGGATCCGCGGCAGGCTCCAGCCGCCCATCGCCGCCAGGAGTCCGCCGGCCACCCACCCGGTGACAGCCCCAACCAGGAGCCCGGCCCCGACCGCGACCGCAAGCCAGCGCCTGGCATGGCGGCGCGGCTCACGCCGCCGCCGGGGGCGAGCCAGACCGGCAGCGGGGGCGGGAGTCCGCCACGCGTGTATCAGCAGCACCAGGCCGCAACCGGCACCGATGCCCAGGAGTCCCATCACGGGCACGTATCCGGTCATGGCCGGCGCCACATCCACTCGGGGCGGTCGATCACTTCCGGTTTGAAGCCCGCCGCGACCAGGTGCTCCATCGTTTCAGTGCGCAGCGGCACGCCGGGTACCGCGCGCAAGTCGGGGCCGGGGCGGAAGACTTCGTTGGAGACGATCTGCTTGTCGTCGGCGTCCACGATCTCCCGGATGGAGGACACCACGCGCTGGTCGTCGTGGCCGCGGGGCTTGTCCAGGTGGATGACGAAGTCGAGCGCGTTGGCGACGAGGAGGTTGGTGGCCTCCAGCGGCAGCCGCTCGGGACCCTGGACGGCGTAGGCGGCCAGCTTGGTGAACGCTCCGCGGCTCGTGGAGGAGTGGAGCGTGCCCATGGAGCCGTCGTTGCCCTGGGACATGGCGTTGCACATCGGAATGACCTCGGGCCCGCGGACCTCGCCGACGATCACCCGGTCCGGGGACATCCGCAGTGCCCACCGCACCAGTTCGGCCTGGCTGACCTCGCCCTGGCCCTCGATGTTCGCCTCGCGGGCCTGCATCGCCACCACGTCCGGGTGCGCCTGCTCATCGGTATCCAGGCCGAGTTCGAAGACGTCCTCAACGGTGACCAGGCGCTCCCACGGCGGGATCTCGGATGCCAGGGCGCGCAGCATTGTCGTCTTGCCGATCGCGGTCCCGCCGGTGATCAGGATGTTCTTCCGCGCACGGACCATGGCGGCGAGCAAGGATTCCAAGCTCGGGTCGAGAGTGCCGTTGTCGCGCAGTTGGCCCAGGGTGGCGCGCTCGAAGCGGTGCCGTCTGATGGACAGCGACGGACGCACGGTGAGCGCCATCACCGCAAACGCGCGCTCTCCACCAGGAAGTTGGAAGCTCACTCCGGGACTGCCTCGATCGAATCGGCGTTCCTCCAGTCCGCTGCGGGCTGCCAGGTCGCGGATGAGCTGCACCAGTTCCGCGTCGGAGCCGACAACCGATGGCAGGCGTTCTCGACGGCCGTCGGCATAGCGCACGAAGACGCGATCGCCGGTGACGTTGATGTTCTCGATCTGGGGGTCCTTTAGCAGCGGCTCCAGCCCGGCCAGCCCGAACACCTCGTTCAGGACGGTGGTGATGACCATCTGCTCGACGTCCGGCGCCACCACCGTCTGTCCGTCTGTGAGTAACTTGTGGGTGTACTCCTCGGCGGCGTCCGTGAGGATCTTCTCCGCCAGGGCCCGGCGGGCGGCATCGTTCATCGGGTGGCGGCCGGCGGCCTCGTCGTTGCGGATCTGCTGTGCCATCCGTGCCGAGAGCTGTTGTCGCAGGTGGATGCGCAGCCGGTCGGCCGGCGGCCCGGTCTGCATCCGGCGGGTGCTGAGGCCGTTCCGCAGGCCTGGGCGGGTAGGTGGCTGTCCGTGTCCGTCGGGGGGCGGGATAACTCCCCTGTACGGCAGGGCTGTGTACTTCTTCTCTGGTTCAGTCATCGCCGTGCCTCACTCCATGACTGCCTTGGATCGTTGGCCCGGGGGGTCGGTGGCTCGATGAAGCCCATCCCGGTGTTGATGTCGGCGGCCTGCTCCTGCTGCAACGCTCCGGGTGGATCGAACGCCCGGGAGGCGGTCAACTCGGCGATCTGGACCATGGCCCGGCCAAGGGGCGAACGGGTCGTTGCCGAGCGCCGTCCGGGTCGTCCGCCCAGTGCGGCGGCGCCCTTCGGGTCCTCCGGGATGCGGGCCATCACCTCGACCTCGAGCTCCCGTGCGACCTCGTCAGTCGGATAGCCATCGCCGACCAGTACAAAGCACAGACACCGCGACCAGCGCGCTGCGGTGTGCCATTGCATGGCCACGTGGGCCAGGGCGTCGTCGCGGGCGCGGGCCAGCAGCAGCATGACGTCGGACTCGCGCGCCACCTCCAGCGCCGGGGAGTCCGGGCCGATGCGCCCGCAGTCGGCGATCACCACCGTGCCGGCGCGGTCCGCAGCCCGCCGCAGCACCCCGGTCCCGGTTGCGCTCGGGGCGAGTTGGGCGAGCGACACACGGGCCTGATCCGCACCGGCCGGCCCGACGACCACCGGCAGCCCGCCGGGCAGCCGCTGCGTGTGCTGCCAGACCAGCCCCGGCTCAGCTCTGTGCCGGGCGGCCGCCGCCAGGCTCATCAACCCCGGAACCGTCTCCAGCCGGTAGCGCGCCAGCAGGTCTCCTCCGGCCGGATCGCACTCGACGACCACCGGCTGCTCCGCGCACTGCCAACGGGCCGCCAGCCCCAGGGCGGCCGTGGTCACACCCGGGGATCCCTTCAGGCTGCACACCGCCACCAGCGTCACTGCCCGCCTCCATGCACCATCACCACACTGATCTGGCCCGTCGGTGCAGCAGCCAGCTGGCGGGCGTCCTCCTGGGCCATCTGCAGCGAGATCACCGAGGTCTGATCGGTGCTGTTGCTCCGTACGTCGGTCACCGAGGCATCCCACGCCGACGCCTGCGACGACGAGGACGCCGAACCGGTGTCGGTCGCGCTGGTCGGCGCCACCACCACCGTCACGCGGTTACCGGGCTGCACACCGGGCGGGAACCGGCCCGCCTTCAGCCCCACCGCGGCCACCGCCTGCCCTGCCGGCGGGACGTGCGCCTCTCCCAGCAAGTTCTTGGTCAGCGGGGTCCCAGCCGGCAGGGTGTAGGCGACCGGTCGTCCCTCCACTCTGGCCCGCGACCGTACGGGGATGAACGCCAGGGCGGTGTCAGCCGACAGACTCTCCTCGCGCAGGTCCTGGTCGGACAGCACCTGCCCGGCCGTGACAGAACGGGTCAGCACCAGCACCGGCTCCTGATGGCCGACCCTTGTCGCCACCACCACACCGCCCGCGGCGCAGCCCAGGACCAGTAGCATTCCCACCAGCAGATGCGGAAGCCGACGCGGTCTCGGCGCACCGGCCACCCGTGCCGGTGGCTTCCCATTGCGGCGCCCTGTCCAGCCCGCAGGAGATGTGCTCCCCTGCCCGGTCGGATCCGAGTGCGTGGGCACATGGGTATTCACCAACTGCCACCTCCCGGCACAGGACTTCTCCCACCGCGCCATCGACGCGGCGAACAAGTTCAGATGTAGGGGTTGTCGCTCCCCCGCCGCCTGCTGACAACGCGGGCGAACAGCGGCGTCAACCGCCGTTGTTCAGTGCCTGGCTCTCCGCGACGCGGAAGTCCGCATTCGATGTGGTCGTCATGCCGGGAAAGACGCCGGTCTGCCCGGCACCAGCCCAGGTCACCGTCCAGTGCACCGTCGCTGAGACCGCGAAGGCGCTGTCCGACCGGCCCGCGGAAGAGGTCCGGTAGGTGTAACCGCAGTCCGGAGACTGGCTCTTCGGGCTCGTACGCGACCCGTACGGGGTCCCAGGTCCCTTGCACGTCACCGAGTTGCCGTCGCCCATCGTCCACACCACGGACGACGGGCGCGCCACTGCCCTCACCGACACCCCCGGAACCGATGCCGTCGCCGACACATCTCGCCAGTCGCCGCGGTCAAGCCACAACCAGGTCGGCAGGTTTACGAGTTGCTCATCCGCCGGATTCGCCTTGATCTGCGGGGACAGCAACCGCAACTGGTTGCGCGCGACCAGCGCCAGCTGCGCCGGCGTCGGTTGCGGAGCCCCGCCGCCCTGCTGCGGCCCGTCCGGGATCCAGATCGGCGGCCGGTACACCGCATCCCGCACGCCACCCGCCTCGCACTTGTACACGTACCACGCCCCCGACTCCCCCGGCTTCGGGTCTGCCACCGGCACGACCTCAGACGGCGCGGCCGGGGAGTACACGGCGGACACCGCCCCAGCCACCCCACCGCTGCCCTGCCCGCCCTCGTACGCCGTCTGCGTCGCCCCGGGCGGGGGCTTGTAACCGCTCCGCCGGTACGAACAATTAGCCAAGTTCAAATCCGGGTTCGAGAACTTCGGCTTCTCCCGACCACCGTGCCCGCTGTCCCCTCGCGCGCTGGGCGAACCACCCGAGCGAGAGGTTCCGCCGCCGCCCTGCGGAGGCACAACACGCCGACCACCCGATCCCGCACCGAGGTCACATCCGGGATGCGGGTTCTGGTCGCACTGAACCGAACCCCACCCGCTATCGCCGAAGGCGGGCACTGCGACTGCTCCTACGATGGCGAGGGACAGCCCTGCGACGACAGACCCCCGTCTCAACATGAGCCCACCGCCTCGACCGCGAAGCGAGTGACCTTCCACGCGCCGTTGAGTTTCTTCACCTCGGCAGTGATCGCCTGTCGCCCACCGGGCTTGTCGTCCGCGAGCTTGCCGTTGTCCTTCCGATACTTCAACCAGTGCGTGGAATCACCGCAGTCGGAGATCACGACCGCCGTCGGATTCGCGGCGGGCGTAGCCGAGGTCGCCTTCGGATAGTTCTTCGGTTCGCCCTTTGTCACCAGGCCATTGACATGATCCGCGTACATGCCGCGCGAGATCGCCGACAGGGCGGCGCCGCCCGCGTACTGCGCCAGCTTCGGCGAGTTCCAGTCCGACGTCTTCGCCGCCTGCGCCATGTCCCGCCACATCCCCAAGTACGCCGTCGTCGCCTGCGAGCGCGCGACCTCAACGAGAGAGGCAGAAGGCGAGGACCCGGACGCCGAGCCGCTCGTCGGGCCGACGGGCGTCCTGCCCCCTCCCTGCGAGGTCGAATCGCTCGGCCCGGTCGCACTACAGCCCGCGATCAGCAGCGTGACGACAGCCGTACCCGCCCTCCCGGCAACACGCCCGGCCGGCGTACGTATCCGTGGGACCTTCACAGCCACATCACCCCGCGAACGATGCAGTTCCCGTCACTCGGCACATGAACGATTTCCACGTCTATCGCTTCGCTCCGTTCCCACTGCAAGGCGCGAACGCTACCCGGAACGCTCCAACTTCAAAGCGGGAACGACACTTTGATGGATTCTTTACCTAAGTGCTAAGTCAGCATGGGTATTTGAGTGACAGACGCAGGGGTAGCGTCAATCCCCCGGACAGACAGCGCCGCGTTGCAGTCGGGAACTTCGGGTGACCGTTTCCCCCTCCCTCGCACCACTTGCCAGGTTGATGTGACATTTCCGCTTCAGGTCTGACATGGAGCTTCAGGAGATCGCCTTATGGTCCGCTGCGGGCGGGGCCATCGGCAGCCTCATGGAGAGAACGGCCCGCCGCCTGGTCCCAATACCCGAGTCCATCCGGCGTATGGCGCCGCGGCTCATTCCCGAGATCATCACAGCCGCGCTCTTCGCAGCGCTTGCCAGCAGGATCGACAGCTGGCCGCAGCTCCTCGCCTACGGTTGGTTCACCGCCGTCGGGGTCTCCCTGGCCATCACCGACCTGACCATACGACGCCTGCCGAACGCGCTGATCATCCCCTCCTACCCTGCACTCCTTGCCCTCTTCTGCGTTGACGCCGTCAGCTCACACAACACCACGCCACTGCTGCGAAGCGCGGCCTCGATGATGGTCACCTTGGCAGCCTTCACCGCCATGTACGGCCTCGCGCCTGGACAACTCGGCGGAGGAGACGTGAAGCTCTCCGGACTCATCGGCCTGGCCCTGGGACACTTCAGCTGGACCGCCGCCTTCACCGGTATCCTGTTGGCCTGGCTGCTCGCCGCGTTCGGCGCACTCGTCGTCCGTCTATCACGCAAGTCCCAGCGTGAAGGGCTGCCGTTCGGAACCTGCCTCATCGTCGCATCGATCACAGAAGTGCTCGCGAACAGCTGAGCATGCGCTGACCGCTGTAAAGGACCGGAGACATGCTGTCTCACATGGGCGAGGACAGACCAAGCACTCCGGTCCCGACCCGAGCCCCCGGAACCGGAGCATTTGTCCCGTTGCCCACTCGCTATGCCGCAGCGACGAGGTCTCGTGCCCGTTCGTTGAAGTCGGCGATGAGCCGGTGCGTACCAAACGGCTCCATTCGACGCTGCAAATCCTGCACCGCCTCGATGCAGCGTGAACTCTTCACCTGCTGCGACAGCCTCAAGGTTCGCACTCCGGCGGCGTGCGCGGCTTCGAGATCTCGGCGCTGGAGATGTGAGACGGCGAGTGCGGCCTGCGACATCGCGCCGCGGCGGGCGCGGCGCTGCTGCCGGGCGTGGTCGATGGACACCCGCGCGTGCTGTTCAGCAGTCGCGGAGTCACCGATGTCCCGGAACGTATTGGCGTGCTCGCCGTGCAGGTAGGCAGGGTCGATGAACGCCGCCCACTTCTGCTCCTCTTCCAGGCGTACCCGGCTGTACGCCGTCTCGGACTGGGCGACGGCACGTGCGGCCTCGGTGTTGTCGCCGAGCTTCGCCAGCGCACGGGCCTCCAACGCCCACAGGTCGGCCAGGCAGGCGGGCGAGGTGCGCTTGTCCAGTCCGGCTCGGCCGGCCTGAGCCAGCCGCCGCCCCTCCGTCGGGTTGCCGAGAAGCGTCGCCTGGTCGGCCATGCCGGCAAGGACGTGCGCGCCGAGGGCGGGGTTCTGTGATTCCTCCGCGAGGCGCAGCGACTGGATCAAGTAACGCTGCGCGGTGCCGTGTTCACCGTTGTCGTACGCCATCCACCCGAGCAGGTACGTCTGTTCGGCCGCGGCTTCGCACAACGCGCGCCGAACCTCGTCGGAATGCGTACGCCGCAGCAGTGGATAGACGTGCTGGTTCATGTACTCGGCGAGGATCAGTCGCCCTGAGCCGCCGCCCTGGAAGATGTCCATCTTCTGGAATTCGCCGAACATGTTCTTCACCGCGGTGACGTCTTCCAGCCGTACGCGGGGTCCGGGGTCAGGGTGCTGGTCCAGCGTGTTGAGCAGCCAGTCACGCGAAGGCCCGATGGCCGCGACGGCGGCGAACGGCGCCGCTGCCAAGAATTTGCGACGATCCACGTCGGCCCGCCCCAAGTCGGCAACGGCTTCCACGGTAACGGCGAAGTCAGCGTTGTAGACGAGGGAGCGGTCCGCGCTGCCGCCCTCGGCGAAGCCGAGATCGTACGTCGTGACCCGGTATCCGACGCTGGCGGAGATCACGTCGGCAAGGATCTCCGGCACTGGCGGGCGCGGCTCGTGACCGGCCAGCCAGCGCCGTACGGATGTGGCGTCTGGTTGGATATGCGGCTGACCCCATGTTTGAGCTGCGGCTTTGACACGCCGGGCCAGTTCCTTGTTGCTCATTCCGGACCGCTCAAGCCACCGCGCGAGGTCGGTGTTCGGTGACGTCATGTCGGGCCCTTACCCCTTCACTGCGGTGTGTAGTTCATGTGCCACCCTTTGCCACCCCCTTCGACGGTACCCCCGGGAGTGGTGCGGCTGTTGCCTGGTTGAGCGAACCAAGCGTGAAGGCAAGGGAGTTGCACATGCCAAGACCGGTAGCGCACCGGTTTCCCCGAGCCGATGCGGCAGTACCCGAAGCCCGTTCCTTCTTACGCCAGGTGCTGGCCGATTGGAACATCAGCGACCGTCTCGACGATGCCCTCAACTGTCTGTCCGAACTCGCGACCAACGCGGTGGTTCACGCAGGCGCGAGCGCCGGGCACTTCGATGTCGAGGTCGGCTTCCTCGACGGCTGCCTACGCATCGAGGTACGGGACCTTTCGCGGCAGACGCCGACCAGGAAGTCGCCAGACGCGGACGACCCGACAGGGCGTGGCCTGCTGATCGTCGACGCGTTGTCGGATGGATGGGGGGTGGAGCCGTGTGTCCGGGGCGGCAAGACTGTGTGGACCGAGTTCAAGATCGAGGCAGAGCAGGGGTTATCGGCGGGGGTGAGCCCGTGGTGACCCAGAACGCGAATCCGACCGGCCCGACGGCCGTCGCTCCCACCGCCGGGCTGATCGCCTCGGTGGCCGCGTGGTTCTGGATCGACCTGACGCACGTCGGACACGTCGCCTTCCTTCTGCTGGCCCATCCTCCCGAGCGGCGTCCCAGCGACTCACCCGAGGCGATCGAGGCACGCATGCGCGGCCTTGCCGAGGCACTGGCCCTCGCTGAACCCCACAAGCCGCTCCCCGACATCGGCGCCCGTCTCTTCATGCACCGCGATGCGGACGTGCTGCTCAGCCTCGACGAGTGCGACTACCTCCTCCACGTACCCATCGGAGGCGAATGGGCCCGCTTCGTGTGCAACGGCGGCCCTGTCACCGTCGCGGTCGGCCTCGATCCGCTCCCCGCACGGTCTCACCTCGAAGTAGTGGAGGCCTACCTCACGCAGCGGGTGCGCCAGGGGCGTCTCCTGCTCGGCAAAACACGTGCCTCGCGGGTCCAGTCCGGGCGTCCTTCGCGTACTGCCAGGCAGACGGAAGGTCCCGTGAATGACGAGATGCGGCTGGTGCGGCTGTCCGTGCCGCCCTCTCCCCCATGACTCCCGGTCCGGGCGGCGGACGCTCCCCGACATTCCCGCCGCCTGGACCGGGTCAACCGAACACTGCCTGCCGCCGAGAACAGGCTCGTTCGAAGCATCGAAGGTTCGCGCGATTGACCGATCCGCACACCTCAAAAAGGCAATAATCCGGGCATCATCCGCCAACACCGCACTGATGGCCTGTAGTTCGCGAAGTCCGCAAGTGGCCTCCTGCCCTCGACGAAGGGACAGAACGATGACCGAGCACTGCGTGGTTCTGGACTGCTACACCGTGGAGCCGAGCGGCCTGGGAGTGCCGCCCTACCTCTCGACATACGTACGAGCGGCCTGGTCCGCGCTTCGACGGGCACGTCCCGAGGCGGACGTGCGGTACCTGACGATCGATGATGTGCGCTGGTGTCTGGCCGGAGGCAGGCCAAATGTCCATCCGCCGGTCAGTGACCCGCTGACTTACTCGGCGACCGTGAACCGCGAGGACGCGATCCGGCTATTACGCGACGCCGAGGTGGTTGTCGTGGTGGCCGGCGACAAGGTTCCGTCGGTGCATCTCCACGCGGTCAACGGCAACCTGGAGGAGATCGCCCGAGCTCTGGCCTGTGTACGCGGGCGCCGATACCTTCTCGGCCCGCTGGCGACCTATGCGGTGGACACTCCGGCGGAGTATGCCGGGTTGTTCGACGCCGTGCACACGCATACCACCACCTCGCGCGACCTACCGTTGGGCAGCCGGACGGCGGCGGCGTACGGGCAACTGCGCCAGGACCGGGACTCCTTCACCGGACTCGTGGAGCAGATGCAGTGGCGGCCGATCGCGGAACTGGAGCTGTACCGGGGCTGTACGCGCCGGACCTTCTGCGACTTCTGCAACGAGCCCGCCAAGTCCCCGCTGGTCGCCTTCCGCGAGGTCGACGATGTACTGGAAGAAGCCGCGCAGCTGTACGCCGCGGGCGTGCGCAACTTCCGTCTGGGGCAGCAGACCTGCTTCTTCTCCTACATGCGCAGGGACGAGGAGGCGATCCGCAGGCTGCTCGCCGGCATCCGCGAGCGGTGCCCGGAGCTGGAGGTGTTGCACATCGACAACGCCGATCCACTTGCGGTCGCCGCGCCGGTCGGTCGCCGCATCGCTGCCCTCGTCGCGGAGTACTGCACGGAGGGCAACTGCGCTCCGATGGGGATCGAGTCGTTCGACCCGGTAGTCATCGAGCGTAATCATCTCACCTGCACCCCAGAGGTGCTGCTGCGTGCCGTAGAGCACGTGAACGAGGCGGGCGCCGAACGCGGCCCGGGCGGGCTGCCCAGGCTCCTGCCGGGCCTGAACCTGATCTACGGGCTACCCGGCGAGACTCATGCCACGCACATCGCGAACCTGACCTGGCTCGACCGGATCCTGGACGCCGGTCTGCTGTGTCACCGCACCAACCTCCGGCAGGCCCGAGCGTTCCCCGGCACCCCGCTCTCCGAGCAAACCCAGCGCGAGCCCTTGCCGTCGGCGGAGCACTTCGCCTCCTGGAAGGCGGACATCGACCACGGCTGGGACCGGCCGATGAAGGCGCGCGTCTACCCGACCGGACTGCGGGTCCCGGGACTCCATGCGTACTTCGTGGGCCGCAACGGCACCTGGTGGCGGCGCCTGGGCTCGTACTCCATCCAGATCATCGAGGAAGGCAGCATCGCGCCCGTCGGCACCGCAGCCGACCTGACGGTCACCGGCCACGCTCCTCGCATGATCTTCGGGAAGCGCCTTGTCAAGGCGGCCTGAGGACGCGCTGGGCCTGCTCGCCTCCTGGGACGGACAGGCCCGGCGGACCGCCCGCATCGGCGTGCTGCTGCCCTGGGCGAACCAGGCGGTGGAGAGCGAACTGCCGCGCCTTGGCCTGGCGCACACGGTGTTCCATCACGCCCGCCTGGCCCCGGCTTCTCGGACGACCGCCGTGGACGCCGCGTTCTGGCACGGCCTGCGCGAGGCGGCCGCCGACGCCTTGGAGTCACTGAGCCATCTGCCGCTCGACGCCACGGTCCTGGCCTGTACGTCCGCCGGCTTCACCGACGGTCCGCCGCTGCCGTCCGATGTGGTGACCGCCTTCGACGCGCTCACCCACGTCCTCAAGGCTCTGGACGCCTCCCGCGTCGTGCTCGCCACTCCGTACCCAGGCGATGTGACTGCGGACGAAGCTCTGGCCCTCACCAGACGTGGGATCGCCGTCGTCGCGCACGCGAGTCTGGGACTGGCCGATGGATATCCCGGCGTGACGGCCACTGACATCCATACGCTGATCCGGCAGTTCCCAGCCGACGCGCTGCGCACGGCCGACGCCGTGGTGCTGTCGTGCACCGGCTGGCACACCCTGCCCGTCCTTCTCGACATTCAGCAGGCGGTCGGCATGCCGGTGATCTCCTCGAACCTCGCCATGGCCCTGTTCGCCGCCCGCCTGGCGATGGGAGCGTCGCTGTGACCACAGGAGCCGACCGGATTCTCCGCCTCGTCGACACCGCCGCAGCCCTGCCGGGCGTACGACGCGAGGTCGAGGCCAACCACGACGACAACCGCTGGTGGCCCACCTCCATCAGCGATACCCGGATGCGGATGCTCGTCGCCGGCTGGTCCACCCGGGTCTCGTACCGGATGATCGACACCTACGCCACCGTGGTCACCAACGCGAACGCGCTCGGTTTCGACGCCCTGGCCGACGCTACCGACCGAGAAGTCGCCGGTCTCGTCAGGCCGATCGGCCTGACGACCGCCCGTGTCGACTATCTCAGATCCCTGACCGACCTCGTCCGCCGCTGGAACAAGGACGCCATCGACCCGACCGCCGGAGGTGTCGGCACCGACGAACTGATCGCCACGTTCGCGGAACAGGTCCATGGCGCTTCATTCAAGGTCGCCCAGTGCGCGCTGCTGTACGCCCGCGGCTACCACTGCGGCATCATCCCCGTCGACTCCGGCATGGTCACCCGGCTCGCACCCGCCCTGGGCATCGCCCTGCCCTCCGGGCCCAGCGCTCACGAGGAGCTGCGCCACCGCCTCGAGGCAGCCGTCCGCATCCGGCCCGGCGACTTCCGCACTCTCGCAGACCGACACCATCACGGCGTCACCATCCCCGCCGACACCGCGCCCACCTGGTGGGTGCACCTCGTACTGATCTACTTCAAGCGCCTCTTCCTCAACGGCCCGTCACGACGCCTGTGCACCCGGCGCCCCCTCTGCGCGGGCGCCATCGACTGCACCCACGTACACCGCTGATCCGCATAACCAAAGGGGGGACATGCAACGGATATCCGTCATCGGAAACATCTCCCGGGACCAGACCCGCTATCCAGACGGCCACGGCAATGACCAGCTCGGCGGCGCCGCCCTGCACGTCGCACGGGCGGCCATCCGTGCCGGCGCCCGCGCCACCCCGGTCTCCGTGATCGGTGGAGACCTCCGGTCCCTTCCGCATCACCCGGCCCTGTCGGGCGTCGACTGGACCGCGCTCCGCGTCACCACAGGACCGTCCGCCAGGTTCGTCATGCACTACGACGAACGCGGACGACTTCTTAACCTCAAAGCCGCGTACGGGGCGTCCAGCCAGCTCACCGACCACGCTGTGGACCACATCACCCGACACCCCCGCGATCTCTACCACGTGTGCTGCCGCCGCCCCCTGAACGTCCCGCAGGTCCTGAAGCTCCTGACCGACAGCGACATCGGATTCAGCGTCGACTTCTTCCTGTCCAGTGCCGACGAGTTGATCGGGGAAGCTGCGCCCTGGCTGCCTCACGCTTCCTGGATCTTCGCCAACGCCCGCGAATACGCACTCCTGGATTCCGTGTTCGACGCGTCTGTGCTCGGCGGCATCGTCGTCACCGACGGCCCTCGCCCCGTACGCCTCATCAGCCGTGGCAGCCAAGTCGCCGAAGCGACGCCTCCCGCCACCGCTCCTGTGGAGGTCACCGGCGCAGGCGACACCCTCACCGGCACCTACCTGGCACGTATCGCCTGCGGTAACGGCATGAGCGCGGCGCTCGAAGCCGCGGTCGACGCGGCCAGCCGCCACACCACAGCCCCGCCCCTCATGCTGCACCGCAACTGAACCTTCGTGGAAGGGAGTTATCCGGTGTACTACGTCGCGCATCGCCTCTTCGCGGCCCATGACCGCGCCCTGGGCGCTTTCATCGCCCAGCGCCTGGCCGCCAAAGCAGGGCCTGAGTCCGTTTTCCTCCCATTCTGCGACACCGACGAAGAGGACCTCATCGCCCCCGTCAAAGGCCGCCGTCTGTTCGAACTGGACCGTGCGCGCCTTGAGTCCCTCACCGGGATGATCGCCGTCCTCCACGGCCCAAGCCTCGACGACGGGGTCTGCATGGAAATCGGATACGCCACGGCTCTCGACATTCCGGTCGTCGTGGTCACCACCGACTTCCAGACCTACTCCGCCGCCGACAACAGCACTCGCTGGGAGTTCCCCGATCCCCTGATCGAAGTGGTCGCCCGGCGCATCGTCCGCGTCGACCGGCTCGGGACGCCGGGACCAGGAGCCTCACGCGACCGCTTCGCGGCCTTCGCGGCCCGCAACCAGGCCCAGCTTGAAACAGCCGCCGCCTTGAGTGTCGAAGCCGTCCTCGAACTGGCCACCGCCAATGCCCCTGGCGCCTCCGTCACTTCTCCGACGGACAAGGGACACGCGTTCATCGAGCCAAGCCCGTACACCGCACAACCGGAGACTTGGCCCGCAGCGCTCCAGGCTGCCGGTTTCTCCGTCACCACGGCGAGCCGCCACCGAGCACCGGACCCCGTCACGGCAGCCCGCGGAGACTGGAGGGCAGCCCTGCATTCCGAAGTCCTCGTCGCCGACGTGTCCGGCCCCGAGACACCCCCGGGAGCCGCCCTGCTCGTCGGGGCCACCACGGCACTACGCCGCCGCATCGCCGCCTACCTCCCCACCACCACGCTCACCCACGCCAGGGGCCGCGAACCCAACTGGCGGAATCTGATGATCCAGTACGCCGCCGGGTCCCGCATCCGCGATGTGCACGATGTCGCCTCATGGCTGGCCTTATGAACACCGAGGAGATCGCAGCCGTCCACCGGACCATCGTCATCGAAGGCTGCGACGGAGCGGGGAAGAGCACACTCGCGACCCGTCTGGCCCGTGAACACGGCTTCACCGTGATCCACTGCCCACGCACCCCGGACTCGGTCAGCCTCCTACAACGCTACCTGGACCTACTCGCCCGCCCCGGCCGCCTCGTCCTCGATCGCTCCTTCATCAGCGAACTCGCCTACGGCCCGCTCTACCGAGGCGGTTCACGTATCACCTGGGACGAGGCCCGGATGCTCGCCAAGGCCGTCGCCAATCGGGACGGAGTCTTCCTCCACTTGACAGCGTCAGCCGCAGCAATCCGCGCACGGCTGCTGGACCGGGACAAGGAAGCACCTCTGCCCGAGGAGATAGCAGCGCTCCTGGCCGCCTACCAGACCGTCTTCGCAACGCTCGCGGAATCCGTGCCGGTCATGACCGTCGACACCACTGCCGGATGACGTCCTCCAACCGAATGACAACCACCAAAGCCCCAGTGGGCACAGCACGTTCTCAGTAAGCTCCGGCATCGGCCGACCCACCACGCGCCGGAGGAACTGTGGACATCCGCTCTGCCCAGAAGCTGGCCTGGGACAACAAAATCAACAAGGGCTTCAACACCACTGACCTGTCACTGGAGTTCAACCTGCTCACGGCAGAGATCGGAGAGGCCTTCACCGCGTGGCGCAAGCACCACTCCGACTTCGGCGAAGAGCTCGCGGATGTCTTCCTCTACCTCGCCGCCATCGCCGAGATGAGCGGCCTCGATCTGCAAACCGAAGTACAACGCAAGATCGCCAAGAACCGCGATCGCGTCTATGCGCGCAACGAGCACGGTGTCCCCGTTCGGATTGCAGAGCCTGCGCAGGACTGATCCGCCACTCATCGGCGCAGCGAGTGCTTCGTTCCAGTTCGCTGAGCAGTCGATCTTCAGCCGTACGAGTTGATCGCACTGCTCATGGTTCGGGGCGCCAGGGGTCCGGCAACAGCTGCCAAATTGAAGGTGGTCCGGTGCACGTGCGCGTACCGGACCGGCAGTGCGCGGACAACGCCCGCTGGCAGGCCGCAGTCGAGGCTCCCACATACCCGTCCGACACGCTGAAAGTTCACGCCGAACTCGACCCGGGAACCTACCGGCATCAAGGTCACCGACATCGACATCGACGCCCTGCCCATGCATCGGCACCGCTTCCACGGCGACTGGAACTACACCCTCCATCCACGACCTCGCGACACCGCCCGCGCAGTCAAGAACCCGCGGCCGGCCAGCGGCCCGCCCCCGCAGCCCTGCACCTGGCGTCTGCGCAACCCGGAGCTGACCGGTATGCCCGAACCCGTGCTGGACGAACTCGTCTACCAACTGGGCGGGAAGCTAGATGAGTCACCTGAGCAAGGACGGCTTCAGCACCGAGGAGGTGAACGCATCCGTGCTCGCGGCGCAGGGGCCAAGGACAAGCTGAGCACCGCCGACAGAGTCCTGGCCAGCGTCCTCTATCTGCGCAAAATCGGCACCCGAGACCTGCTCACCCGGCGCTTCGGAGTCAACGGCAGCACACTCACCAGAGCCGTTCACCAAGTCCAGCCCCTCCTGGCTGAGCGCGGCTGCATCATTCCACCCTCGACAGCCCGGTTCCGCACGCCCGCTGACATCGCCGCGTTCCTTGCAAACAGCAGCCCTGAGATCAAACCCGCATGTTGATTCTCTGCGAGCCCTTAGGGAGGGCTCTCCGGGCCGTGCGGAGCTGCTCGCTCAGGGCTTTATCCCGGGGTGGCCGGCGGACTGGATTGTCGCCGCCGAGGTCGATCGCAGTGGCGCCCTATTCCGGCGCGCACCCCCGCAGCATGTACTCGATGACGTCGTCGAGGCCGGGTTCGAGGATCTCGGCGGGCAGTACGCCGCTGCTTGCCAGGCTTGCGAAGCCGTGGAGGGTGGCGAAGAGGGGGAGGCCGACACGCTCCAGCGGGCCCTTCCGGACCTCGTTTCGGTGTTGCCCCTGCGCGATCAGCTCCAGCACCTGCTCGCCCCAGCGCTGGGACGCGGCGACCAGCGCTTCGGACGCCGCCGGGTCGTGCTTTTTCGCGTACATGAGGTCGAGCAGCTCGGCGTTGGCGGTCGCGAAGTCCACGTACGCGCGGGCTATGGCCGCGACCCGCTCGGCGAACGTCTCGCCGACGTCCTCCTGCGATGCCGTCAGAGTTTCAGCGAGCCGGTCGAAGCCCGCCACCGCCAGCGCGTCTAGCAGGGCCTGCTTGTCCTTGAAGTGGCGGCTCGGCGCGGCATGGCTGACGCCGAGGTTGCGGGCCAGTTCGCGGAGGGACAGGGCGCCGGGCCCCTTCTCCTGGAGCGTCTCCTCGGCACGGGTGAGCAGCGCGGCGCGCAGGTCTCCGTGGTGGTAGCGGCGGGTCTGCGTGGGCGTCATGACCGTCAGTGTATCGGTCATGTGATCACCGACTACATTGTTGCCACTGCCATCATTGTTGTCATTGACATCATTGTTGCCGATGACTACATTCTGGGTCATGAATATGCAGCAGAAGAAGTGGAACGTAAGCGACATCCCTGACCAGAGCGGCCGTACGGCCGTCGTCACCGGGGCGAACAGCGGGCTCGGCATCGCCACCGTCGACGCGCTGGCCCGCGCGGGCGCGCATGTGGTGCTCGCCGTCCGGGACCCCCGGCGCGGGGAGGCCGCCGCGGCCACGGTGCGGGGACGGGGGAGCGTCGAGGTGCGTCGCCTGGACCTGGCCGACCTCGCCTCCGTGCGCGAGTTCGCCGCCGGCTGGCAGGGCGACCTGGACCTGCTGATCAACAACGCCGGCGTCATGAACATCCCCGAGGCCGCCACCAAGGACGGCTTCGAGATGCAGTTCGGCACCAACCATCTGGGGCACTTCGCCCTGACCAACCTGCTGCTGCCGCACATCACCGACCGCGTCGTGACCGTATCGTCGGGCGCGCACAAGATGCCGGGCAGCCCGCACATCCACTTCGACAACCTGAACCTGACCGGCGAGTACGCCCCCATCACCGCGTACAGCCAGTCCAAGCTGGCCAACCTGTTGTTCACCCTGGAGTTGCAGCGTCGCCTCGCCGCCGCGGGCTCCCCCGTGCGCGCTCTGGCCGCCCACCCCGGATGGGCCGCCACCAACCTCCAGAGTCATGACGGCAGTGCCCTTCGCCGCGCGTTCATGCGCGTGGGCAACCGCATCATCGCCCAGGACAACAAGGCGGGTGCCCTGCCCACCCTGTACGCCGCGGTGGAGGATCTCCCGGGCGCGAGCTACGCCGGCCCTGACGGCTTCGGCGAGATGCGCGGCGGCCCGACGCTGGTCGGCCGCTCGGCCGCGGCCAGCGACCCCGCATCGGCGCGCCGCCTGTGGACGGCCTCCGAGGAACTGACCGGCGTCACGTTCCCCGAACCGGCTGTGTCCGTACGGGGTCAGTAGGCAAGCTCTAGTAGCCGCGCCGCCTTGAACTCCTCGCGTATCTTGCGAGGCAGGGTGACGGTGAGTTCGTCCATCAACTGGAGCGGCGGGGCCGGGCACCCGGCCTGGCTGCCGGCCTGCTCGATCGAGACGGGGTTCAGGCCCTCACCCACCATGGCCACGGCCTCGTCCAGGAAGGTGCCGATCACCCGGCCGTTGAAGAAGCCACGACTGTCGTTGACGACGGCCGAGGCCGCGGCGCCCTGTTGCACGTTCTTCTGCGGTGGCAGGGCGAATCCGGTCGTTTCGATGAAGTCGGCCAGCTGCTGCCGGCCCCGGGCGTATCGGATGTCTGGGGCAGGAGCAGGATTCCCCTGAGGCCGTCGGCCGAGGGCCCGACCGCGTGCAGCTCAGTCGCCGCTCGCGCTCGGAACCCGGGCGGTCGGTGTATCAGGGGGGTGCGTAGGCCCGTCCCCGGCATGGGTATGGCGGGTCCCACCAGACGCCGGTCAGC
The DNA here is from genome assembly GCF_040645355.1 of Streptomyces sp. NPDC046805. Classification (NCBI taxonomy): domain Bacteria; kingdom Bacillati; phylum Actinomycetota; class Actinomycetes; order Kitasatosporales; family Streptomycetaceae; genus Streptomyces; species Streptomyces sp. NPDC046805. Next base: position 246,908 of record NZ_JBEYYC010000004.1, read on the forward strand.
TACTGACAGGAATCCACTTGGCGGCGCCACCCGCCTGCTCGACCCGGTCGAACACGCCGTTTGTGAAGTGCCCGGCGGCGATCACGGTGTCCGGCCGCCGGAGCATGCTGCTGCGCACCGCTTGGGCCTGCTCCGGATTGACGTCCGAGGGGAAGGCACAGGTCGAGTCGGCGATTTCCCCCGGAGCGTGGAAGGTGTCTCACGCGATGAACACCGATTCGGCACTGGTGCCCGACGGGTCACGCACGACGACCACCAGGTGTCCGGGGGTGTGCCCGGAGGTGTCCTCCACGGTGACGCCGCGACGGTGTCGCCGTTGCCGATGAACTCGACGACGCCGTCAAGTGGCTTGAGCGTGGTCTCGGCGTCCGGGCCGCCCAGCTCGCCTGTCGCCTCAGTGGTCCAGTACCGCCATTCTTCTTCCGCCATCAGATGCCGTGCCCGGGCGAAGGTGGGGCCGCTCGGCGTCTCCGTCGTGGGGGCGTTGGGCACCGGCGCGACATCGCTGGTCCGCCGATGTGATCGAGGTGCAGATGCGTGTACACCGCGGTGTCGATGTCGATGTCGTCGGGGGACAGTCCCTCCGCGGTGAGGCGCTGCGGGAGCCGACCTCCCTTCACGTGAGCAAGGCCGGGAAGATCCGAACGCGAGGATGAGCCGGCCGTCTTCGAGAGAGCCAGGGTGGGCCGCCCAGTCCACTCCCGGCATCATAGGTAGGTGATCGACGTTTCGCCGACGGTGATGCGCTCGGCCGTTCGGGGCATCGCAACGTCCTTCATGGATGGTCTCAGCCGTTCAGCATGCCCATGAACTCGGGTGCGTAGCGGTCGCCGGAGACCGCGCCGTGCGGGGCCACCGCCTCGGTCGCGGCGATGTCCTCCGAGGTGAGCGTCACCTCGGTCGCGGCGACGTTCTCCTCCAGGTAGCGGCGGCGCTTGGTGCCCGGGATGGGCACCGCGCCCTGGTGCAGCACCCAGGCAAGCGCCAACTGCGAAGGGGTGACGCCCTTGTCGGCCGCGATGCGGCGGACCTCACGAACCACATCCAGGTTGCGGTCGAAGTTCTCGCCCTGGAACCGGGGGTCGGTGCGGCGCCAGTCGTCCTCGGCGAAGTCGTCCGGAGAGGTGATCGCACCGGAGAGGAAGCCGCGGCCCAGCGGGGAGTAGGCGACCAGGCCGATCCCCAGCTCCCGCAGCGTGTCGAACACCCCGTCGTGCTCGATCCCGCGCTCGAACAGCGAGTACTCGGTCTGGACCGCGGTGAGCGGGTGGACGGCGTGCGCACGCCGGATCGTCCGCGCCGAAGCCTCGCAGACGCCGATGTGACGCACCTTGCCCTCGGCGACCAGCTCGGCCAGCGCCCCGACGCTCTCCTCGATCGGCACATTGGGGTCGATGCGGTGCAGGTAGTACAGGTCGACGTGGTCGGTGCCCAAGTGGCGCAGCGAGCGCTCCAGGGCCCGGCGCAGATACTCGGGCCGGCTGTTGAGGCCGACCAGCTGCCCGTCGTCGGTGATCTCGACACCGGTCTTGGTGGCGAGCACGGCGGCATCCCGGCGCCCTGCCAGCGCCTTGCCGAGCAGCTGCTCGTTGACGAACGGGCCGTAGCCCTCGGCGGTGTCCAGAAGGGTGACGCCGAGCTGCAGCGCCCGGTCGATGGTGGCCAGCGACTCGGCCTCGTCGGTGGCGCCGTAGAGGGCGCTCATCCCCATGCAGCCAAGCCCTTCAAGGCCGACGGTCAGGCCCTGGCTGCCCAGTGCGCGATGTTCCATGACGGACTCCCTAGCCAAAACTAACCGGATAGATACATAGCATAGACCAAGGTCCGGCGGGGTCAATAACTAGATAGTTACTTGTTAGCGTGGCCTGCATGCCACGCGATTCCAGCGCCACCAAGGCCCGGCTACTCGACGCCGCCTTCACCGAGTTCGCCGCCCACGGCATCGCAGGCGCCCGAGTGGACCGGATCGCCGAGATCGCCAGGGCCAACAAGCGGTTTATCTACGTCTACTTCGGCAGCAAGGAGCAACTCTTCGACGCGGTCCTGCAACGAGCGATGGCGGAAGGCGAGTCGGTGCCGTTCGCCGTCGAGGACCTGCCCGGATACGCCGGCGCGATCTTCGACCACCTCGTCGCCCGCCCGGACCTCATCCGCCTACGCCTATGGAGACTCCTGGAACGCCCCTCCGCCACCGGACTCGAACCGGACGCGTTCCACCACAAGACCGCCGAGATCGCCGCCGCCCAGCAGCGCGGCGGCCTCACCCCGGAGATGAACCCGGCCGACCTCCTGGCCATGGTCCTCGCTGCCGCGCAGGCCTGGTTCCTGGCCTCCGAAGGCACCAACGCAGAGGAAGGGAGCCAGTCCTGGCAGGCCGAACGCCTGACGCAGCACCGCTCGGCAGTCGTCGAGGCAACCCGCCGGATCATCACACCGAAGAACTCCGAGGGGTAGCAGCCCACGGGGCGCACGTCCGAGCCCTGAAAGGCGGCCGGCAGCGCCGGGGGGCTCCGCGCCGGTGCGCGTGCCGCGTGTGAAATGTCAGGCGGTTCTCACCGGCTGGGCTGGGCAGGTGGGCGGCGCGACAACATCCGAAGCAGAGATCGCGGCCGAGTTGATGAAGGCGATGACCCGGCTGCGTACCGAATCGGCGCCTGACGAAATGCCATAGACCTGGTCACAGCTCGACACCCTGGCCCCCATCACCAGGGAAGGCCCGACCACGGCAAGCGCACTAGCAGCGGTGGAGCACGTACGCCGCCAGTCGATAGCCGAGACACTCTCGGCCCTGCGAGTCGGCGGACTGATGACGTTCGGCGAGGACCCAGCGAGCGGCGCAAGACGCTCGTCCGCGCGACCGCCGAGGGACGGGCACTGGTTCAACCGATGTCGGCGGCCCGCGAGCCCTGGCTCGAAGCAGCGCTCGAAACCCAGCTCCGGGCGGACGAGCGCAAGACCCTGCTGAAGGCCACCGCACTCATGAACCGGCTGGCCGGCAGCGTCTCATGACGCACGGGCCCAGCAGGCGGATGCCGCCTGCTGGGCGGGTAGCGGCGCCCGGAGTGTCAGACGCTCTTGCTCAGCTCGTGCAGGTCGTCGGTCTCGATGACGTGAGCCTACTGCGGTAAGACCGTCTCGGTGAGCACGCGGTGCACCTCGGGGTCCGGGTCTGCTGTGGCGTCCTTGAGGACGTAGAGCGCATAGTCCTCGTCGGCCGCCTAGCGCAGGGAGGTGGGGACCACTCCCCCGGTGGACAGGCCGGCCAGGACGAGGGTGTGGATGCCCCGCTCGCGGAGGAGGACGCGCAGGTCAGTGGCGCTGACGGAGGCCCTGATCCGCCTCTTGCGGACGGTGATGTCCTGCTCGCGCACCTCGAACGAGTCGTGGAGCCCCGCCTCGGGGCTTCCGTCCGCGAGGAAACCGTTCGCAGCGATCGGGGCGAAGCCGATGTTCCGGGACGGCACAGCGGCGAAGTCCTCCGCACTGAAGGCGGCCCGGACGTACGCCACCTGAACGTCGTGAGAACGGGCCCAGGACAGCGCCGCGTGCGCGCGCTTGAGCGCCTCCTCCGATCCGGGAACGGCAGCCAGAGGAGAAGCCGGGACGAGGGTGAACGGTGCACCTGGCCGTCAGGGCTTGACGAGCAGTTGCGTTTGCACTTGAGTCCCGCAGTGACGGCAGTAGTGCTCCTCGAGCCAGACACCCTGTTCGCCGCCACTTCGGTCTCGCGCCTTGACGCCGTGGTCGGCAAGCCGCGCTGCCGCGGGCCGCGATACCGCGACGGTCTCGGCCGTCCATCCGGGTGACGTGCCGAGCGACGATCGACATGCCGGGCACCGCCACTCTCCGTCGTCGTCGACCGTGGGGATCGCGTCGGCGGCGCTGGTGATCTCCGCGACCACCTCTCGCGTCGGGCTGACGGCAGGTTCGGCGTCGGCGAGGCGGGCGCGACGGATCGCGGTGCGCTGCGCGTCGGTCGCGGCAGCGTCCCAGCCCTCGGCGCCCCGGTCGACCACGACGCCGTACAGCGATCGCGCCAGCTCGGGGCTGACGTAGGAGTCCCTGACGTCGGCGACCACCTGCGACGCGGGCCGCAGGAGCGGGTCTCCCATGCCGCCACCGCCGGCGATCCAGCAATGCAGCACGTCCCCGGCGCGGAGGGCGACGCCTTGCGCGTTGACCGGTAGCTGTTCGACGGTCGCGGCCTCGATCGTCGCGTTGTCCGGTGCGACGCGCTCAGAAAGCAACCGGTCGAGGTTCGTGTCACGCAGGACCGCGAAGCCGCTCCCCCCGCCGGGGCATCCGCCGGCGAACCCCCACGGCGGGACGGCGGCGGTCGGGCTGAACACGGTCTCGGTGGTCTCCTCGGCTCCCCAGAGCGTCCAGGCGAAGTCGAGGCCCATCCCACCGCGGCTGGTGCCCGGACCGCACGAGTCGACCGCGAGTCGCTTCCATAGATAGAGGCTGGGATAGAGGAGCTCGTTCATCTCCACATCGGGAAGCATGTTGCCGACCGCGCCCATCGCTCCCCCGGCGTCGAGACCGTCGCCGACGACCTGGGCGCCGGTGCCGGTACCCCCGCCGTCCATGTTGAACCACACGAAGAACTCACCGGTGTCGCGGCGCGTGCCGGCGGTGATCCCACCGGTCCACGAGTCGCCCCACTCCCCTTGCACGCGCCGTGACACCTGGAGGTTGCCGCTGCGCACACAGGCCTGGCTCAGCAGCCGGGTGACCAGCCGGGTGGCGCGCACGCCTGTCGTCAGATGACCGTTGCTCACCGGCGCCGGAACGTCCGGGTTCACCACGGTCCCCCTCGGCGCCGTGACGTCGAAGGCGCGCATCACGCCCTCGTTGAAGGGGACATCCCAGCCCAAAAGGGCGACCGCAGCCGTGGCGACGCTGCCGACGAGTGCGCCGAAGCTGCAGTTGACGAAGCCGTCGGTTTGCGGGCTCGAGCCGGCGAAGTCGAACGCGATGGAGTCACCCGAGACCGTCATGGTGCAGGCCACCTTGATCAGGCCGTCGTCGTGGCCGTTCCCCTCGACCCACTCCTCGCTGTGGAACGTCCCGTCGGGGATCTCCCGGATGCGCTGACGCAGCACCTCCTCGGCCAGCTCGAAGCTGAGCGCCGTGTAGTTGCGGAACTCGTCGAGTCCGAATTCTTCGATGGTGGCCTGCAGCCGTCGGATCCCGGTGTTGTTGCTGGCGACCATGCTCCGGATGTCGTTCCAGTGAAGGACGGGAACGCGGACGTTGTTGGCGATGAGTCGTCGCATCGCGTCGACCGGCTCGCCGCGGTCGAAGATCTTCATCCCGGGCGGGAGCCGTAGCGCCTCGGCGTAGCAGTCACGGGCAGCGGGCGCGAACCCGCCCGGGGTCATCCCGCCGACGTCGACCAGGTGCGCCTGGGATTGGGCGAAGCCGACCAGCGTGCCGCCGAAGAAGATCGGCGAGATGACGGTCGTGTCCGGTGGATGGCTCGAGCCGGCCGTGTGGGGGTCGTTGCTGATGAACGCGTCTCCGGGATGCATCTCCTCCGTCGGAATCGCTTCCAGCAGGCTCCTGACCGCGACCCCACCGGAGCCGATGTGCAACTGGACCGCGTCGGAGTAGGAGAAGAATCGCCCCTGGTGGTCGAAGAGTGCGGTGTTGTAGTCCCGCGCCTCCGTGATCACCGGCGATCCGGAGGAGCGGATCATAGCGATGCCCATCTCCTCGACGATGTTGTCCAGCCTCATCCGGATCACCTCGAGGGTGATCGGGTCGAAGTCGGCGCGAAGATCACTTCTGGTCATGCTGCGTCTCTCCCTGACTTCTGCTGGTTCACCGGGCGGCGGCGTGATCGAGTGCGATGAGGAGGTCCCCTGTATGCGAGAGTTCCGCCTCGGCACCCGCCGGCAGGTAGACGGTGGTGTCCGGCTCCTCAAGAAGGCAGGGCCCCGAAACTGGCTGCCCGGGCGTGATGCCGCGGTGGACGTCGACGACACGATGCCGCCCTGTCGCCGGATCGACGATTCGCCGTTGGTAGCTCTCCGACGAGGTAACTCCGCCGTCACGGCTGCCCGCCACTCGAGGCAGTGCCTCTGACCTGCCGACCGCGCGGACCCGGGCGTTGATCAAGGCGATCGGGCTCTCCGACCACGCGGTTCCAGCTCCGAACTCGGCCTCGTAGTCGCGGATGAACCGCTCCCTGATCTGCCGCTTTGCCGGCTCGCCGATGGGCCCCTGGGGCAGCGTGGTCGTGACCTCGAAGATCTGGCCGACGAACTTCATGTCGGCTTCGCGGACCAACTGCCGGTCCCTGGCTGGAATCGACTCACGCTCGAACCAGCTGGTCGCACCGGCCTCAAGTTCGACGAAGGTGTCTTCGAGGTCCGCGGCCGGCGAGTCGAAGTCCCACGGGCTGGTGCGGACCTGGGTGTAGACCGCGTCGGCATGCATCAGACCCCAGGCCGAGAACACCGCAGCGTTGGCAGGCACCAGGATCTCGCTGATGCCGACCTCGCTCGCCACGGCGGCCGCGAAGAGTCCCATCGCCCCGCCGAAGTTCATCATCGTGAACTCGCGCGGATCGTAGCCGCGGTTGATCGTGATCTTCCGGACAGCGTTGGCCATTTGCTGGACCGTCAGCCGGTACATGCCGTTGGCGACCGTCTCCGGGGCCATGTCGAGTCGGCGACCGAGGCGCTCCGTCATCGCGGACCGTGCACCGTCGACGTCTAGCTTCAGCCCGCCGCCAAGGTAGTAGTCAGGGTTGATCAATCCCATGACCAAGGTGGCGTCGGTGATCGTCGGCTGGGTACCCCCGAGGCCGTAGCAAACCGGGCCCGGGCGTGATCCGGCGCTGTGCGGTCCTACTCGGAGCATGCCACGCTCGTCGACCCAGCCCAGGCTGCCGCCGCCGGCGCCGATGGTCTCGATGTCGACGGCGGTGAGGCTAGTGGGGAATTGGGCGATCTGCGCCCGGGTGACGGTGCGGAGCTTTCCGTCGACGATCGCTGCGGCGTCCAGGCTGGTGCCGCCCATGTCTGCGGTCAGGACCCGGGAACGGCTGATCGATTCGCCGAGCAGCCGGGCGCCCGCAACGCCGCCGACGGGGCCGGAGTTGAACATGTTGATGGGTGCCTTGAGCGTGTCCTCCACCGAGAGGAAGCCGCCGTGTACCTGCATGATCTGCGGCCGAACCCGGAGGCCTGCTGCTGCAAGTCGCTCTTCGAGCTTCGCGAAGTGGTCCAGCACAAGCGGCTTGACCGCGGCGTCGAGCACGGTGGTGACAGTTCGCTCGTACTCCCGGTACACGGGAGCCACGTCGGAGGAGAGCGTGAACCGCAGTCGCGGATACGTCGACGCGATCAGGTCCCTTATCAGGCGCTCGTGGTCGGGATTGCGGAAGGACCAGAGCAGGCAGACGGCGATCGCCTCGACGTCGTCCTCCTCGACCAGCCGCCGCAGCGTGGCACGCACGGCGTCAGGATCGAGAGGAACGACGACCCTGCCCCGTGAGTCCACGCGCTCCCGCGCCTCCACTATGTGTCGACGGTCGAGCAGCGAGGGGTGGGGACGGTGATCGTGCGGGTCCCGGCTCTCTCCCCGCGCGGAGCGCGAGATCCGCAGCGTGTCCTTGAACCCCGCAGTGGTGATCAGTCCCACCTTCGCGAACCGGAGCTCGTCCACAGCGTTCGTCACGATCGTGTTGCCGAGCACGAAGCGCTCGATACCGGGGAGGAACTGCTGTTCGTCGAGCGCCAGCTCGCGGCGCAGCGCGGCGAGTGCGTCCAGGATGCCACTCGTGATGTCCTGCGTCGACAGCGCCTTGCCCCTCACCGTCGTTCCATCAATGATGGCGACGGCGTCGGTGAAGGTGCCACCGACGTCGACCCCGACGTGCATCGTCATGTCCACTCCTTTGGTGTGCTAGCGATCCACGGCGGCCGGCTGCGCGAACGTCAGGCGTCGACCGCGACGTAGACCGACTTGGTCTCCAGGTAGGGATCGAGGCCGTCCGGTCCGAGCTCGCGGCCCCACCCGGACTGTTTGAAGCCGCCGGTCGGCATCGCGACGTCCGGCGAGGCATGCACGTTGACCCCGATACGGCCCGCCCTGATCTGCGCGGCCACTCGGTGGGCACGATCAATGTCGGCGGTCCAGACGCTCCCGGCGAGGCCGTAGTCAGTGTCGTTGGCCATCGCGACCGCCTGCGACTCCTCGGCGAAGGGCATCACCGCAACGACCGGTCCAAATATCTCCTCTCGGACCAGCGACATCGTCGGGTCCACCCCCTTGACGACCGTCGGACGGTAGAAGAACCCCGCCCCCGCCGGCGCCGTTCCGCCGGTGACAACCTCCGCCCCATCCCGGATCCCCTGCTCCACATAGCCGCTCACCCGCTCGCGCTGGCGACGCGAGATGAGCGGTCCGATCTGAGCCTGTTCGTCCGTCCTGTACCCCAGGCGGACGGCGTCGGCCGCGCGCACGAGCCCTTCGACGACTTCGTCGATCACCGACTCGTGCACGAGGAGCCGCGAGCCGGCAGTACAGATCTGGCCGGCGTTGCTGAAGATGGCCGCAGCGGCACCCGGGATCGCACTCGACAGGTCGGCGTCCTCGAACACCACCACCGGTGACTTCCCTCCCAGTTCGAGGGTGAGCTTCTTCAAGTTGCCCTGAGCGGCCTGGAGGAGAGAGCGGCCGACCTCTGTCGACCCTGTGAACGAGACCTTGTCGACGTCGAGGTGTGCGGCGATGGCTGCGCCGGTGACATGTCCCACGCCCGTGACGACGTTGACGACACCGGGCGGCACACCGGCTTCCAGGCAGATCTCCGCCAGCCGGATCGCGGTCAGCGGCGTCTCCTCCGCCGGCTTCACGACTGTGGAGCAACCGGCTGCGAGAGCTGGAGCGAGCTTCCAAGACAACGACAGCAGAGGCCCGTTCCAGGGGACGATGACGCCGGCGACGCCCACCGGCTCGCGGCGCGTGTAGGCATGAAATCGGCGTGTGCCCGGCGACGTGAGCTCGACCGCCCGCCCCTCGATGCGCTCGATCGCGCCCGCGTAATAGCGAAAGGTCCTGGCAATTCCAGGGAACACGTGGGCCTTCGCGAAGGCCAGCGGCATGCCCTGGTTCCTCGTCTCGAGCTCCGCGAGCTCCGCGACATTCTGCTCGATCAGCTCCGCGATCCGCCAGAGCACCTGGGATCGCCTATCGGCGCTCCAGCCTCGCCAACGCTGGTCGTCGAAGGATGCTCGAGCCGCACGGACCGCGTCGTCGACATCTCGGTCGGACGCCTGGGGGACCTGGGCGAACGACTCGTCGAGTCCCGGATCGACGACGTCGATCCACTCGCCCGATGAGGCGCCGCGATGACCGTCGCCGACGATCATCTGCCACCTGTCTCGTACCGGTTTGACGGAGGGCTGGACATGCTCGCGCTCTGACATGGCCGAGACGATAAGGACAAACTTGTCTGTTGACAAGCATGTGAACGGATGTAACGGTCTTGTTTCGCAGACGGCGGCGGCATGCCCGCTGCATCAATCCTTATCGAGCACGAGCCGGAGGACTGGCAATGCAGATCACGGCAGCGGTTTCGATGGAACGAGATCCCCATGGCGAGCTGGTCCTGCAGGAGCTGGAGCTGGAGGCGCCGCGCGCGGACGAGATCATGGTCCGGCTGGTCGCAACGGGCATCTGCGGGTCGGACCTGCACGGCCGCGGCTCATTTCACCCACGCCCGATCGTCCTCGGCCACGAGGGGGCCGGCGTCGTCGTCGAGGTCGGGTCGAGCGTGACGAAGGTCGAGGTCGGCGACCATGCGCTGCTGAACTACATCGCCTGCGGGAAGTGCCCCACCTGCGTGAGCGGCATCCCCAAGCTCTGCCCCCACAACGCGGTCCTCAATCACAGCGGCGCCCGAGCCGACGGCACTACGGGACTCTCGCGGGACGACCAGGTCGTCTACGGGCAGTTCTTCGGCCAGTCGAGCTTCGCCACGCACTGCCTAGCCAACGAGCAGCAGGCAACCGTCCTCGACCCATCGCTCGACCTGACTCTCGCTCCCGCCTTCGCGTGCGGGGTGCAGACCGGCGCCGGGACGGTCGCGAACGGACTCCGGCCACGGGTTGGTGACTCGATCGTCGTGATCGGCGCCGGAGCCGTCGGCATGTCAGCCATCATGATGGCGCACCTTCTCGGCTGCGCAACCATCATCGCCGTCGACGTCGCCCCCCAGCGCCTCGCCCTCGCCAGCGAGCTCGGGGCGACCCACACCGTGGACTCGCGCGAGACCGACAACCTAGCGGAGGCGGTCAGGGCGATCGTGCCGGGCGGCGTCCAGTTCGCCATCGACGCCGCCGGAAGGACCGACCTCACCGAGACCGCAGTCGCGTGCCTGGCCAAGGGCGGCTTCTGTGCCGTCCTCGGACTGGACATGGGCGGGGGCTCCTTTTCCCTACCGCACTACCAGTTCGCGATGACCGGCGTCCGCGTCGGCGGCTTCCCTGGCGGCCTGGTCGTACCCGACGAGTTCATACCGCGTTTGACCACCCTCCACGCCCAAGGCCGGTTCCCGGTCGACAGGCTCGTGCAGACCTTCGACTTCGCCGACATCGGCGCCGCGGTCACCGCGGCCGAGTCCGGTGCGGCGATCAAACCAGTCCTCGTCTTCTAAGGGCTCGCAGAGAATCAGCATGCTGATTTGATGTCCGCGGGGCTGCTGTTTGCGAGGAACGCGGTGACGTCAGCGGGGGTGCGGAACCTGGCTGTTGAGGGCGGGATCGTGTAGCCGTGCTCGGCGAGGAGGGGCTGGACTTGGTGGACGGCCCTGGTGAGGGTGCTTCCTTTCGGTGACTCCGAAGAGCTGGGCGAGCAGATCTGTGGTGCCGAGTTTGCGCAGGTAGAGCACGGTGGCCAGGACTCTGTCTGAGGTGGTCAGCTTGCCCTTGGCCCCTGCACCGCGAGCACGGATGCGTTCGCCTCCTCGCTGCTGGAGCCGTCCTTGCTCACGCAACTCGTCCAAGTCCACACCCAGTTGGTTGACGAGTTCGTCCAGCGCAGGTTCGGGCATGCCGGTCAGCTCCGGGTCGCGCAGATTCCTCGTGCATGGGTGCGGGGACGGGCCGTCGGCTGACCGGGGGTTATGGGCTGCGTTGCTGGTGTCACGGGGGTGAGGGTGGAGACCCCCAAGCTCATCCGCCTCGCCGACTCGTTGCCGTGGCACGCGAACGGCAAACTGCTCATGCGCCTCATCGCCGGGTGGTTCACTGCCGACACCGCCAGCGCCGGAGTCGGGCTCTCGTCCGTCTGGGACCGAGCGCCCGCCTGCGGTGCGGACGAGTCGGTATGTGAACAGTTGCTCCATCTCTCCTGCGTACGGTTCCAGCCCTTCCTCATGATCTGCCGGTTTCCGCCGCATCATCGGCGATCGGTCTCACAACCAGACGCGTCGGAGCGCACGATCTCCTGGTTGCTGCGGTTCAAGCGCACGGGGCTGCACGACGACCGCACCAGATCCACGTCCTCGATCCCGGCCGGGACGACCAGGATGAGCGCTCCGGCGTCAGCGGTCGGTAAAGCGGACAAGTATGTGCTGCTGCTTGACACAGGCTGCAGAGCTTTCCATGCTGACTGGTGGCACGCTGTGCCGTTGAGTGGATCTTGTGCTCGTCGAGGAGGATGAGATGACCGCTGCGCCCGAGACCGTCGGGGCCGTCCCCGCCGAACTGCGGTTTCGCGACATCCCGGCCGATGTGACCGACGCGGCCGTGGACAGCCTGCTCGACACCGTGGCGGTCGGCGTCGCGGGCGCGAACGAGGAGGTCGTGCGACTGGTGAGCGCCGCGGCGGAGGAATCCGGCGACTGTCTGACCTTCGACGGCCGGTCGCGGGGCGCTCGCGCCGCGGCCCTGGTCAACGGGACGGCCGCGCACGCCCTCGACTTCGACGACTGGCTTCCCGCCGCAGGTGTGCACCCGTCGGCGCCGCTGCTGCCGGCAGTCCTCGCCGCCGCTGACCTTGCGGTCGCCGCAGGCGCGGAGGTGGACGGCGGGCGGCTGCTGGCCGCCTTCGTCGCGGGCTTCGAGACTCAGGCCCGGATCGGCGCCGCGGTCGCGCCACACCACTACGCGGCCGGACACCATCCCACGGCCACGATCGGTGTGTTCGGCGCGGCCGCCGGGGCGGCCCACCTGCTCGGGCTGCCACCGTCCCGAGTGGACGTGGCGTTATCGATCGCCGCGACGAGCGCCGCGGGACTGCGGGCGATGTTCGGGACGATGACGAAACCCCTGCACGCAGGGCGCGCCGCCGAGACGGGCCTCCTCGCCGCTCGGCTCGCCGCGCAAGGCTTCACGGCGGCTGCCGACGCAGTCACGGGGCCGCGCGGGTTCGCCGAGGCCCTCGGGATCGACGTCGACCGGGAGCTGCTGGCGATGCCCCTGGAGGAACGCTGGTTCCTACGGGAGGTGCAGTTCAAGCGGCACGCATCCTGCTTCGGCACGCACGCCGCCGTCGATGCGGCGCTGGGCCTGCGGGACACGGTTCGCGACGCGGAGGTCGAGCAGATCGAGCTCACGGTGTCCGACGTGCTCGCGTCGGTGTGCGCGATCCCGGTCCCGCAGACGCCGCTGGAGGGCAAGTTCAGCCTCGCCTTCACCGTCGCGCTGGCCCTGCTGCGGGGGCGGTGCGGGATCCGGGACTTCACCCCCGACTCGGTGGTCGAGCCGCGCCTGCGCACCCTCGCCGCCCGGGTCCGGCTGCGGTACGACCCGACCGTCCCCGCCCAGCGCGCGAGCATCCGGATCCACCTCGCAGACGGTCGGGTGCTCACCGCGGCGGCCGACTCGGCGGTCCTGCCGTCCCCCGCGGTGCGGGCGGAGGTCGTCCGGCGCAAGTTCGACGAGATCGTGGGGCCGGTGTGCGGTCCCGACCGGTCCGCGGCGCTGCGGGCCGTACTCATCGACCTGCCCGCGGGGCGCTCGGATCACCGGGCACTCCGCCGGGCGCTGTCCCTCCACAAGGAGGGAGATCAGGAATGAAGCTGTCCTTCGAGGGCCGCACCGTGGTCGTCACCGGCGCAGCGGGGGGATTCGGCTCGGCCACCGCGCGCACGTTCGCCGAGGCCCCGGCGAACGTCATGGTCTCTGACATCGACGAGCGGTGCGCGAAGGAGGTCGCCGCCGGGCTGCCCTCGGCGATCGCCGTGCGGACCGACGCCACCGCCCCCGGAGCTACGGAGCGCCTCGTGACGTCGGCCGAGGAACGGTTCGGTGGGCTGCACATGATGGTGAACAACGCCGGGCTGCCGCACCGGCAGGCTCAAGGGGGTGTGTCTCGACGTGGACGGGGGCCAGTCGATCCGGTAGGCGTTCAGGCGCCGAGCTCGTCGCTGATCGCCCGGGCGGCGTCCCGGACCCAGGCACCCCACTCCGGCACCCGCGTCGGCTCGAACCGCATGTCCGGCATTGAGATGGCCACCGTTGCCACAGGTCTGCCGGACGCTTCGGCGACGGCCGCCCCGATCGCGCAGACGTTGGCCCGGTTCTCCGAGATGTTGACCGCGTACCCCCTGTCGCGCGCCTCGAGGACCTGGTGCATGAGGTGCCGAGGGTCGACGCTCGTGTTGGGCATGACCTTGTCGAGCGGGCGGGCGAGGATCCGCTCGACCTCCTCGTCGGGCAGCAGGGAGAGGAACGCCTTGCCGCTCGCGCTGGTGTGCAGCGCGGTCGATGCGCCGATCGGGTTGAAGGTGCGGACCGGGTACACCGAGTCGATCCGGTCGATGAGGACGAGACGGAGGTCGCCGTCGGGTACCGACAGGTGGATGGTCTCACCGGTGCGCTCGCCCAGCGCGGCGATGTGGGGCTGGGCGACCTCGCGCAGGTTGCGCGAGGGCGCGCCCTGCCGGGCCAGCGCCAGCATCCGGGGACTGAGCCGCCACCGGGTGACCGGGTCGGTAGTCATCTGCGCCCAGCCCTCCTGGTGCAGCGTGCGCAGCAGGCGCTGCACGGTCGACTTCGGCAGGTCGATGAGCCGGGATAGCTCGCCGACGCCGACGGACCCCTCGTGGTCAGCCATCGCCTCCAGGACGCGGAGGCCGCGGACCAGGGTCTGGGTCCCCGCATGGGTGGGGGCGGGCGGCGTGTCGGAGGCACCCGTCAGGGCCGGGTCCGTGGAGGTCATCGGGGCACGCTCCTCGTGCGGTGGGGGCGGCGGCCACAGACGGAATGTACCACTGAGTGGCACGACTCAGCTCTCCGGTCAAGGTTCACCCCTTGACACGCGTTCCGTCTTTTCAGAACACTCCGCCTGACTACTAATCGGCACATCGTGCCATCTAATGATACGAACGAAGGGGTGGCGATGGTGTCATCAGATCCCGCGAGCTGGCCGGTGGTCCCGCGCGGCACCGCGTTCGAGGACCACGTCCTTGGCCAACGGTTCGAGCACCACTGGGGTCGGACGGTGCACGCGTCGGACAACATCGTGTTCAGCACGCAGACCCTGGCGTTCAACCCGGTTCACTTCAATCGGGAGGCGGCCGCCGCGGCGGGTCATCCGGACGAGGTAGTCAACCCGCTGCTCGTGTTCGCCATCGTGTTCGGTCTCAGCGTCGAGGACCTCAGTGAGGCCGGCGGCCTGTTCCTCGGCGCCAAGGGCATCCGATACCTGCGCGAGGTGTACCCAGGCGAGACGTTGTACGCGTCGAGCACCGTGGTGGATGCCCGTTCGTCGGGGTCCCGGCCGGACGTCGGCATCGTCACCTGGCACACCGTCGGCCGGACCGGGTCGGGCGAGACGGTCATCGAGTTCCACCGCACCAACCTCGTGCGCAAGTGCTCCACGGATGCGACGCGGGCCGCGGTGCCCGACGGTTTCGCCGAGGACTTCACCGTCGGGGCACGCTTCCGCCACGCCCGCACCCGGACCATCACCGACCTGGACCTCAACGGCCTGACCCTGGCGGTCATGAACACCGCGCCGGGCCACTTCAGCGACCAGGAGATGGCCGACACCCCGTTCGGCGAGCGGATCAACTTCGGCGGCCTGACGCTGTCGCTGACCATCGGCCTGGCCACGCAGGACACGACCGGCCAGGCGGTGCGGGAGATCGGTCTCGACGACATCGAGTTCGCGGTGCCGGTCAAGCGCGGCGACACCATCGGCGCCGCGACCGAGGTGCTCGCCGTAGAACCGCAGGGCGAGCACGCCGACGTGACGTTCCGCCACCTCGGGATCAACCAGCGCGGCGAGATCGTCTGCCGGGCCACCCGCACCGTGCGCGTCCGAACCCGTGCGGCCACACAGACCCCGGCGGATGACGCGCCCGCCACCCCGATCGGAAGGTGAACCACCCCGTGACCTCCATCCGCCCCGCCCGTCCCCGACGCTCCTGCCTCGCCGTGCCGGGCAGCAGCGCGAAGATGCTGAAGAAGGCGCAGACGCTGCCAGCCGATCAGGTCTTCCTGGACCTCGAGGACGCCGTAGCGCCGATCGCGAAGCCCGCGGCCCGCGGCACCGTGGTCGAGGCGCTCAACCACGGCGACTGGTCCGGCAAGGTCCGGGTCGTCCGGATCAACGACGCCGACACCGAATGGGCCCACGAGGACGTGCTCCAGGTGGTCCGCGGCGCCGGACCCAACCTCGACGCCATCATGCTGCCCAAGGTCGAGCGGGTCGCCCACATCCACTGGTTGGACGTGCTCCTGACCCAGCTCGAACGCGAGCTCGGCCTGCCCGAGGGCGGCATCGGCATCGAGGCGCAGATTGAGGGCCCCGCCGGGCTCAGCGAGATCGAGGCCATCGCGACGGCCACCCCCCGCACCGAGACCCTGATCTTCGGGCCCGGCGACTTCATGGCGGCGATGAAGATGCCCGCGCTCACCATCGGTGCCCCCGGCGCCAACGGGTACGACCCGTTCGACACGGTGCTGATGACCATCACGATGACCGCCCGCAAGCACGGCCTGCAGGCCATCGACGGGCCCTTCGCCCTGATCAAGGACCACGAGGGCTACCGGGCCTCCGCCGAACGCGCCGCCGCCTACGGCTACGACGGCAAGTGGGTGCTGCACCCGGGGCAGATCGACATCGCCAACGACGTGTTCGCACCCAGCCAGGCCGACTACGACAAGGCCGAGCTGATCATCGAGGCCTACGCCCACTACACCTCCGAGGCTGGCGGCAGCCTCGGCGCCGCGATGCTGGGCGAGGAGATGATCGACGAAGCCAGCCGCAAGCTCGCCCTGGTCACCGCGGAGCGGGGCCGACTGCTCGACATGAAGCGCACCACCGTCTTCGAACCCGGTCGGTGAGGGGCGCGGGTGGACCGACACGTCTACGACCGCGATCACGATGCGTTCCACGAGGTCGTCCGCGAGGCCCCCCCCACCGTGAGGAGTGGGAACGCACCGGACTTGTCTCGCCCTCGGCCTCGACGGCCGTAGGCGCCCAAGGCCTGATCGGGGTGGATGCGCCGGAACACCTCGGCTGATGGCCTCGAACTCACCGGCGATGACGTGCTCGGCACCGTGGGTGGCGGTTTCGGGCACCTGATGGAGCGGCTGTCCCGCGAGCGCCTGTCGGGCGTACGCCGACGCGCGTATCCAACCGATCTGTGGCGGGACGAACGAGATCACGAAAGAGATCATCGGCCGCGATCTTGTGCGCTGAACGCGCACCGAGCCCGGATCTGCCGTTCGACGAGGAGCGAGACCCATGATGACCAAGTTCGACCACTGGATCGGTGGTCGCAGCGTGCCTGCCGTGGAGGGCGGGCGCTTCACCACACACAGTCCCGCGGACGGGGCCGAGATCGCCGAGATCGCCGCAGGCACCCGTGCGGACGTCGATCGGGCCGTCGCGGCGGCGGTCGCGGCGGCATCGGCCTGGCGCAGGCAGAAGCCGATCGAGCGGGGCAGGCTGCTGCAGAAGCTCGCAGCAGCGGTGCTCGCCCACGCCGAGGAGCTGGCCGTGCTCGAGTCGGGGGAGACCGGTAAACCGCTCGCCCAAGCCAGAATGGAGGCGGCCGGGTCGGCGGGGTACTTCGAGTTCTACGGGGGACTGGTCAACGTCGGCCACGGCGAGGTGATCGACCTCGGGCCCGCGCACCACTGCTTCACCCGTCGCGAGCCGTTCGGGGTGGTCGGGGTCATCACGCCGTGGAACGCGCCGATGAACCAGGCCGCCCGCGGGGTGGCGCCCGCGCTGGCCGCGGGCAACGTGGTGGTGCTCAAGCCGTCGGAGTTCACCTCGGCGAGCAGCCTGGTGCTGGCCCGCCTCGCCTCCGAGGTCGGCTTCCCGGCGGGGGTGCTCAACGTCGTGACCGGGGACGGGAAGGGCACGGGCACAGCGCTCGTCGAGCACCCGGACGTCCGCAAGATCGCCTTCACCGGCTCGGTGCGTGCGGGCCGTGAAATCGGCCGGATCGCCGCGGACCGGATCATCCCGCTGACTCTCGAACTTGGCGGCAAGTCCGCCAACATCGTCTTCGCCGACGCGGACCTTGACCGGGCCGTGGCAGGCTCGCTGTCGGCGTTCTCGCTCAACGTCGGCCAGGTCTGCTCGGCGGGCACCCGGCTGCTGGTGCACCGCTCCATCCACGACGAGTTCGTCGACCGGCTCGTCTCCGCGAGCCGGGCACTCACCGTAGGCGACACCCTCGGCCCGCTGACCACCGCGGCGCAGTACGAGAAGGTGCTCGAGTACTTCGGCGTCGCCCGAGAGGACGGCGCGAAGGCCAGAGCGGGCGGCGAGGCCCTGCCCGACGCCGAGCGCGGCGGGGGCTACTTCGTGCCACCCACGATCTACACCGAGGTGGACAACTCGATGCGGATCGCGCGCGAGGAGGTCTTCGGGCCCGTCGTCGCAGTGATCCCGTTCGAGGACGAGGACGAGGCCGTCGCCATTGCCAACGACAGCGACTACGGCTTGGCGTCCGGGATGTGGACCCAGGACGTGTCCCGGGCGCTGCGGGTCGCCGACCTGCTCGAGGCGGGCCAGGTGTACGTCAACACGTGGCTCGCCGGCGGCATCGAGACCCCCTTCGGAGGCTACAAGCAGAGCGGCTACGGCCGGGAGAAGGGTGTGGAGGCGTTGCACCATTACACGCAGGTCAAGTGTGTGACGGTGGCCCTGTGAGCCGGCTGCTGACGCCAGCGCAGGAGAAGCTCCGCGACGAGGCGCGTGAGTTCACCGCGACCGAGCTGCTGCCGGTGGCGAACGAGCTCGACCCCCAGCACGCCGACATCCCGTGGTCGACCATCGACCGGATGGCCGAGCTCGGCTACTTCGGCATCATGATCGACAAGGAGCACGGAGGGCTCGGCCTGGGCATGACCGAGTACTGCCTGGTGACCGAGGAGCTCGCCCGAGGCTGGATGAGCGCGGCGAGCGTAATCGCGCGGGCCAACGGCACGGGATCGGCGCTCGCGGACCCCGATCGGCGCGCGGAAATCCTGCGCAAGCAGGCGGCCGGACAGTGGATCTCGGCCGGCGCGTTCAGCGAACCGGAAGCAGGATCCGACGTGGCCGCCGTGTCCTGCCGCGCGGAGCGCCACGGTGACGTGTACGTGCTCAACGGGGCGAAGCGCTGGTGCGGCTGGGCGCTGGCCTCCGACGCCATCCTCATCCTCGCCAGAACCGCTCCGGGCCGCCGTGAAGGTCTCGACGTCTTCCTGGTGGAGAAGGCTCGGGGCGAGTTCCCGAAGGGCATCACCGGTACCCCGATCCCGAAGATCGGCTATCACGGCATCACCTCATGGGCGCTGCAGATCACCGACCTCGAGGTCCCGGCTGCGAACTTGCAGGTCGGCCCGCACGGCAAGACGGGATCCGGGTTCGAGATGTTCGCGAATCTGATCAACTGGGGCCGCCTGCACACCGCGGCCCGCGCCACGGGCGCGGCCAGGGCGGCGCTGGAGGACGCGACCGCCTACGCGAAGCAGCGCGTCCAGTTCGGCAAGCCGATCTCCTCGTTCCAGGGCATCAAGTTCCGCCTCGCCGACATGGCCACCCAGGTCGCCGCCTCTCGGGCCTTCTACCTCGACGCCGCAGCCCGCTTCGACGCCGGGCTGGACTGCCGGCAGGACTGCTCGATGGCCAAGCTGTTCGCCAGCGAGGCCGCCGAGAAGGTCGCCAGCTCGGCCATGCAGGTGCTCGGCGGCAACGGCTACACCACCGAGTACGCCGTGGAGCGGCACTGGCGCGACGCCCGACTCACTCAGATCTTCGAGGGCACCTCGGAGATCCAGCGCACCATCATCGCCCAGCACCTGCTGCGCGATGCCTGACGACCCTGACCGGAGGCATGTCGATGACCGCCGTACCCCTCGATCTGGCTGCGTTCGAGACCGAGCTCCGCAGTGATCCTGAGTTCGTCCTGCATTCCCGCTACCTCACCACGGTGCTCCGTGTGGTGATCGGACAGACCCAGAGCTTCCGCATCGTCGTCCGCTCCGGTGCCGTCGTGGAGATCGACCCGGGAGTCACACCGTTCGACTCCTACGACATCCAGCTGGCCGGCACCGAAGAACAGTGGGAAGCACTGCTTGCGCCGATCCCGGCCCCCTTCTACCAGGACTTCTACCCCGCGATGCTGCACCACGACTTCCGCATCGAGGGAGACATGGAGACGATCATGGCCTACTACCCGGCGGTCCGGCGGCTGGGAGACATCTTCCGCACCGTGGCGAACGCGGGGGTGGCGGCGTGAGCGCGCGCATTCCCGGTGTGACGGGCCGCTACCTGTACCTGGAGGTCCAGGGCGTCGAGTACCGCGTCTACTTCGAGGAGGCGGGGACCGGCGTCCCGGTGGTCCTCCAGCACACCGCGGGCTGTGACAGCCGGCAGTGGCGGCACGTCCTCGAGGACCCGGACTTCACCTCCCGATACCGGCTCATCGCACCGGACCTGCCCTTCCACGGACGCTCGCTGCCTCCGGAGTCGCAGGAGTGGTGGACCGAGGAGTACCAGCTCCACCAGGCCTTCATCCTCGCCTTCCACGTTGCCCTCGTGCAGGCGCTGGAGCTGGAGGCCCCTGTGTACGCCGGTTGCTCGATGGGCGGGCACCTCGCGCCCGACCTCGCTCTGCACCACCCGGGCCTGTACCGGGCCGTGATCGGGCTGGAGGCCGCGCTGCACACCCACGGCGTGGAGCGGATTCTGCCGTGGCTCTATCACCCGAGGATCAACAACGACTCCAAGCCCGCTCTGATGCACACCCTCTGCGCACCGCAGAGCCCCGAGCGGTACAAGCGAGAGACCACCTGGGTCTACAGCCAGGGGGCGCCGGCGGTGTTCAAGGGTGACCTCAACTACTACGTGGTCGAACACGACCTGACCGAGACCGCCCAGAAGATCGACACCGCGCAGACCGCGTTGCACGTGCTCAACGGCGAGTACGACTGGTCCGGGTTTCCCGCGGCAGGCGAGGAGCTCGCCGCGGCGGTCGACGGGGCGACCTTCACGCTCATGGAGGGTGTCGGTCACTTCCCGATGTCGGAGAACCCCGAGGCGTTCAAGTCCTACTTCCTCCCGCTGCTCGAGCGGGTGACCTCGGGATGACCGGCGGGCCCCTGGCCGGGGTCCGTGTCGTCGACCTGACCCATGCCCTCGCCGGTCCCTACACCACGATGCTGCTCGCCGACCTCGGTGCGGATGTGTTGAAGGTGGAGCCGCCCGGCGGCGACATGGCACGGCGCGCGGGCCCGACCCCTCCGGGCAGCGACCCGGCGGCCTACGGCGGCTACTTCCAGAGCATCAACCGTGGCAAGCGCAGCGTCGTCCTGGATCTCAAGACGGACGAAGGCGCTGCGGCGCTGCGGGCGCTCGCCGCGGACGCGGACGTGGTGGTGGAGAACTTCACGGCGGGCGTCATGGACCGGCTCGGGCTGTCCTACGAGGAGCTGAGCGAGGTCAACCCGCGCCTCGTGTACGCCACCGTGCGAGGCTTCGGGGACACCCGCTCCGGAGGCAGTCCGTACCTGCAGTGGCCCGCGTTCGACCTGGTGGTGCAGGCGATGGCCGGGCTCATGGGGATCACCGGCACCGAGGACGGGCGGCCGATCAAGGTCGGGCCGGGGGTCGGGGACATCTTCCCGGGGACCATGCTCGCGCTGGGCATCACCGCAGCCCTGTTCGAGACCCGGGGGAGCGGCCGCGGCCAGTTCGTGGACGTCGCGATGTACGACGCGATCCTCGCGCTGTGTGAGCGGATCGTCTACCAGCACTCCTACACCGGCGCCGTTCCCGGGCAGGAGGGCAACCGGCACCCGCTCCTCAGCCCGTTCGACATCCTGCCCGCCGCTGACGGATGGATCGCCATCGCAGCGCCCAACAACGGCCGGTGGCGGCGGCTGTGTGAGCTCATCGACCGGCTCGACCTGCGGGACGATCCCGCTTTCGTCACCAACGAGCTGCGGGTCGCCCGACGCGGCGAGGTCTTCGAGGCGCTGGCTGCATGGACGTCGGGACGGACCAAGGCGGAGATCCTCGACCGGCTGGGCGGGCAGGTCCCGGTCGGGGCGGTGCGCGACATCGCGGAGATCGTCGCGGACCCACATGTCGCGGCGCGGGAGATGCTTGTCGAGCTCGGCCACCCGGGTACCGGGAAGCGGTTCCATGTTGCCGGGCAGCCGCTGAAGTTCTCCCGCACCCCCGCCCGCCCGCGACGCCGGGCCCCACTACTCGACGAGGACGGCCCCGGTGTCCGTGCCGAGGCGGCGGGGCGGGCAGCAAGCCAGTCGGAGGCACGGACATGACCGAAGCAGGGCTGCGCGCCGCCCGCGCGAACGTCGACGAGATCGCCACGCTCGTCGACTCGGTTGGTCCGCAGGACTGGCAGCAACCGTCCGCCTGCGCAGGCTGGCGGGTGATCGACGTGATCACCCGCCTGGGCGCGGTCGCGACCTCGATCGTCGCGCCCATCCCGACCGACCCGCTGCCCGCGGAGCGCGAACGTCAACACGACTTCCTGTCGACCGCTTGTGGCCGGTCGAGCAGGTCGTCACCGAGTGGGACGTGTTCGTCTCTGCCGGCGTGGAGACCCTGTCCTGTTTCGACAAGGGCAGCTCGGACGAGGTACCGGGCACACACAACCCGCTGTTCGCCGAGGCGGAGGCGCGGACCCTCGCCGCCGAGTCCGGCGCCGACACCTGGACCGACCCGCGGGTGGCCGGCACCGTTCCGGACGCCTACATCGCCATGGGCCAGACCGCGGAGAACGTCGCCCGAGCCTTCGGGGCGTCCCGCGAGGACATGGACCGCTACGCCGTCCGCTCGCAGCACCTCGCCGAGCAGGCCATCGCCGAGGGCTTCTACACCCACGAGATCACCCCCGTCACCCTCCCCGACGGCACGACCGTCACCACCGACGACGGCCCCCGCGCCGACGTCACCTACGAGGCGATCTCCCAACTCAAGCCTGTCTTCCGCCCCAACGGGCTGATCACCGCGGGCAACTCCTGCCCACTCAACGACGGCGCCGCCGCCCTGATCCTTACGTCCGACACCAAGGCCCGCGACCTCGGCCTCACCCCGCTCGCCCGCGTCATCTCCACCGTTACCGGGCTGTCGCCCGAAAACATGGGCTACGGCCCGGTCGAAGCCTCGAAGCAGGCGCTGGCCCGCGACGGCATGACCATCGACGACGTCGACCTCGTCGAGATCAACGAGGTCTTCGCCGCCCAGGTCATACCGTCGGCGCGGGACCTCGGCATCGACCCCTTCGGGGACACGCTCAACATCCACGGCGGCGCCATAGCCGTCGGCCACCCGTTTGGCATGACCGGCGCCCGCCTCACCACCACCCTGCTCAACGGCCTGCGCACCAGGGACAAGAGCAGCGGTCTGGAGACCATGTGCGTCGGAGGCGGCCAGGACATGGCGATCATCTACGAGAGGCTCTCCTGATGGGCAACCTGACCTTCGATTTCACCGGTCGCAGCGTGATCGTGACCGGCGCCGCCCGCGGCGTCGGCAACGCGATCGCCCGCCATTTCCAGGCCGCCGGCGCGGCAACCTACCTCATCGACTTCGACGGCGACCTCGCCGCGAAGGAGGCCGCCGAGATCGGCGCCACCGGCCTCGCGGCGGACGTCAGCGACACCACGCAGGTCGAGCGGGTGGTCGAACAGGTCGTCGCCGACACCGGCCGACTGGACATCGTGGTGAACAACGCCGGGATCCTCAAGGACGGCGTCCTGTGGAAGACCACGGACGAGGACTTCGAGGGGGTGCTGGCCGTGCACTCGGGCGGGACCTTCCGCTTCACCCGGGCCGCGGTACCACACTTCCGGGCGCAGCAGTACGGCCGGGTGATCAACGTGACCTCCTATACCGGGCTGCACGGCAACCCGGGGCAGGCCAACTACGCGATGGCCAAGGCCGGGATCATCGGCTTCACCAAGACCGCGGCCAAGGAGCTGGCCCGGTTCGGTGTGACGGTCAACGCCATCTCCCCCAACGCCGCGACACGCATGATCGCGTCCATCCCCGAGGAGAAGAAGGCGCTCTTGACGCAGGCGATCCCGATGGGGCGCTTCGCGCAGCCTGAGGAGATGGCCGACGCGGTGGCCTTCCTCGCCTCCGAGGAGGCCGGCTACATCACCGGCACCGTACTGGCGGTCGACGGTGGGATGTCGATGTGAGCGCCCGACCCGACCAACCGCTGGCCCCGGAAGAACCTGCACGTGTAGCTGTGCGACGGGCAGGACGCAGCCGCCCTTCTCGTCGTTCGTCATTGCGTGAGCAGCACGCGGATGGAGCCGCCGATCTTGTTCCGCAGCACGTCCAGGCCGCGCTCGAACTCCTCGAGCGGCAGGACCTGGGACACGCAGCCGGACAGGTCCAGGCGCCCGCGCTGGACGAGCTCCGCGACCTGCTGGAGGTGTCGGGGCTCGGAGCCGTCGCGGCCGACGTCGCGCTTGCTGACGCGGATCAGGAACGGGCTCGAGGGCAGGGCCAGGTCGGCGCTCACCACGCCGACCAGTACCACCCGGCCGTACCGATCAACGGCGTCGAGCACCTGCCACTGCACGCTCGAGTGTCCGACGAACTCGACGGCCACGTCCAACAAGCGACCGTCCTTCGTCTCCAGAATCCGCTCGGTTCAGCACGGCCCGCCTGCATGCGACACGGTCGCCAGGACCGCCTCGACTGAACCCGCGGAGCGGTCGGACCCGCACCAAGCCATCTGCCGTACCGGCCCGGGCACCACCGGCGTCGGTACCGGCCCCTCCCATCACGGAAGCCGGAGATCGCACCTTGGACACCTCATTCACGCCGCAGACGGCGATGGTCGCCGCCCGCGCCCGCCGCAACGGCATCGCCGATCTCTTGCACCGAACCGTTCGCCGGCACCCCGACAAGCTCGCCGTCGTCGCCGGCGAGCTGCGGATCACCTATGCCGAGTTCGACGCCGCGGTCAACCGGTGCGCGCACGCGTTGGCCGACCGCGGCCTGGTGACGGGCGAGCGGCTGGCGGTGCTCTCGCACAACTGCTGGCAGTACGCCGTGCTCGTCTACGCGGCGGCGCGCCTGGGTGTGGTGTTGGTGCCGGTGAACTTCATGCTGGGGGCCGAAGAGGTCGCTTACATCCTGACCCACTCCGGCGCGCGGGGGCTGGTCGCCGAGGACGCGCTGCTGCCGACTGCCGAGAAGGCGCTGGCCTCGGTCAGCGTCGCGGGCGGTGTCCGCGGGGTGATCGGCCTGTCGGGCTCAGGTCGGGTCGAGGGTTGGGAGGACGTCGACGCGTGGTGGCAGGAAGGGGACGACACCGCGCCGGATGTCGCGGTGTCCGACGACGACCCGCTGCGACTGATGTACACCTCCGGCACCGAGTCCCGGCCCAAAGGGGTGCTGCTCACCTCCGGCTCACTGATCGCCCAGTATGTCAGCTGCATCGTCGACGGAGGGATGAGCGGCGACGACGTCGAAGTGCATTCACTGCCGATGTACCACTGTGCGCAGCTGGACTGCTTCTTCGGCCCCGACGTCTACCTGGGCGCGACGTCGATCATCCTGCCCGCCCACGGTGTGGATCTCGCTGCTGCGGCACGCCGATTTCGACACGACCGACCTCTCGTCGCTGCGCAAGGGCTACTACGGCGCCTCTCCGATGCCGGTGGAGGTGCTGCGGGAGATCCAGCGCAGGCTCCCAGACGTGCAGCTGTGGAACTTCTACGGGCAGACCGAGCTGGCGCCGGTGGCCGCGATCCTGGCCCCGCACGAACAGCTAGAAGGAGCCGGCAGCGCGGGACGGCCCGCGCTGAACGTGGAGACGATCATCGTCGACGAGGACGACCGCCCGGTGCCCGCGGGCCAGGTCGGCGAGATCGTGCACCGCAGCCCGCACGCCATGCTCGGCTACTACCGGGACGAGCAGAAGACAGCCGAGGCGTTCCGCGGCGGGTGGTTCCACTCCGGCGACCTGGGGGTCATGACCAAAGACGGCTGCCTGACCATCGTCGACCGCAAGAAGGACATGATCAAGACCGGCGGGGAGAACGTCGCCAGCCGGGAGGTCGAAGAGGCCCTCTACGAGCTGGAAGGGGTCGCCGAGGTCGCGGTGTTCGGGATCAGCCACCCGCACTGGATCGAAGCGGTCACGGCCGCGGTCGTCCCCAAGAACGGCAGCGCCCTGACCGCCGCAGATGTAAACGCGTTCGCTCGAACGAAGCTCGCGCCCTACAAGCGCCCGAAGTACGTCGTTGTGACCGAGGCGTTGCCCAAGAACCCGAGCGGCAAGGTCCTTAAGCGAGACCTGCGCAACCAGTACGCAAGCCTGGCCACCGACGAGACCGGCCGTCGACGGCCGACCGACGTTCCCGAGAAGGACGAGCCGGACGGGAGGAAACAGACGTGAGTACGAACGGCGCCCAGGGCATCGGCGAATCAACCGGAGGCGATTCCGGGGCACTGGCGGGTGGCGAGGTAATCGGCGTCCCGTCGATCGGCGAGATTATCGGTGGACTCGCCGCCGCGCTCGTCCAGGGCCGGGTCGTCGCCCACGAGGCCATGGCATGGAGCGCAGAGCTGGTGCGCGTCGCGCTCGGCCGCTCCGAGCTAACCCCGGCGAAGCAGGATCGGCGCTTCACCGATCCGACCTGGACGCACAACCCGCTCTACTCCCGCATCAAGCACGGCTACCTGGCCACCGCCCGCGCGGTGCGCAACGTGGTGGACAAGCTGGGCGCCGACGCCGACGCCGACCCGCAGCGGGCGGAGCAGGCCCGGTTCGCCACCGACATCCTGAGCAGCGCGCTCGCCCCGACCAACTTCCTGCCCACCAACCCTGCGGCGCTCAAGCACGCCTTCGAGACCGGCGGGTCGAGCCTGCTGCACGGGCTGCGCAACGCCGTCGATGACCTGCGGCACAACGGCGGCATGCCCTCGATGGTGGAGCGCGGGGCGTTCGAGGTGGGCCGTGACCTCGCCGTCACCCCGGGCGCGGTGGTTGACCGCGACCCGGTCGGCGAGCTGATCCAGTACCGGCCCAGCACACCGCAGGTGCACCAGCGACCGGTGCTGATCGTGCCACCGCCGATTGGCCGGTTCTACTTCCTGGACCTGCGGCCAGGCCGCAGCTTCGTCGAATACACCATCGGCCAGGAGATGCAGACCTTCCTACTGTCCTGGCGCAACCCGAGCGCGGAGCAGGGTGAGTGGGACCTGGACACCTACGCCGCCTGGGTGTCCTCGGCCATCGACGTGGTGCGGGAGATCACCGGCAGCGCGGAGGTGAACCTGATCGGGTTCTGCGCGGGCGGGATCATCTCGACCACGCTGCTCAACCACCTGGCCGCGACCGGCGACGAGCGGGTGCACAGCATGTCGTACGCGGTGACCCTGCTGGACTTCGGTGAGCAGGCGCCGATCGCGGCGTTTCGCAGCGCCGGGTTGTTGCGGTTCGCGCGGGCCCGGTCGCGCCGGGCGGGCATCATCACCTCGCGGCAATTGGGGGCGGCGTTCACCTGGATGCGCCCCGATGACCTGGTGTTCAACTACGTGGTCAACAACTACCTGATGGGCAACAAGCCGCCCGCGTTCGACGTACTGGCCTGGAACGCCGATGGCACGAACCTGCCCGGGGCGTTGCACTGCCAGTTCCTGGACATCTTCGCCGACAACCGGCTGGTGCAGCCGGGCGGGATGAGTGTGCTCGGCACCCCACTGCACCTGGACAAGATCTCGCTGCCGACGTTCGTCACCGGCGCGGTCGCCGACCACCTCACTCCGTGGGCCGCGTGCTACCGCACCACCCAGTTACTCGGCGGTGAGACCACGTTCGTGCTCAGCTACTCCGGGCACATCGCCAGCCTGGTTAACCCGCCCGGCAACCCGAAGGCGCACTACTGGACCGGCGACCCGCCCGGGCCCGATCCACAGGCATGGCTCGATGGCGCGACCAAGCACCAGGGCAGCTGGTGGGAAGCCTGGTCCCGGTGGCTGGAGCCGCGCGCGGGCCAACGCAAGGCGGCACCGAGCGAACTCGGCACCACCTCCCACCCGGCACTCGACCCAGCACCGCTACGTGCGCGACCGGACCTAAGCGCCGCCACGCATCCCTGGAAGGTCTCTCGATGCCCAAGACGAAGTGGCTGCAGAGCCCCTGGCACCAGAACCCTGATTCGAATCGGTGGCCGCGGCGCAGCGGCGGCAGGCACACAGCTGCCCGCCCCGTATACGGGGCATTGGTGACGGTGTTGCAGCGCGGCCAGACGATCGCGGACAACGAGGTGGCGTTTCGAGAGTGGGCTGCCCGCGAACGGACAGGCCGGTGTGGGGAAGGTGCTAGATGTCCTCGTTAGCGGCGCCGGCTCGGCCCTGCTCGGGATGGGTTCTGTCCTCGGTCCACGAGCTCGGGCCCGACCAACTACTCATCCCGGACGACGTCCATCGCGCCCTCTGCGCCACCGCCGGTCAGATGAAGGTTGCAGGCTGACCTTGGGCTCGTACCGGCGACCCGACCGATGCACAGACGAATACGTATCACCACCGCCCGACGTAGGGAACAGCAATGACTGTCACCGCAGAGTCGCGAACCGAGCTGGACCGCGCCGCTTCCACGTCGACGGCGCAGGGATCGAGCCACGTGGCTCTGAGACCCACCGCTCGATTGAGGCCGTCACCGGCGACCTGCTGAGCACCGCGTCGCTGGCCGCGCGTCGGACGACAGACCCCGGTACCTCACCAGCGCACAAAATGGCTCTCAGCGTTCGGTCGCAGATCTCACTGGCATCGCCGCCGCGGCCTGCCGCCCCGTCCGCCAGCGCACGACCGTCTACCACGACGACCCCCGCGCGCTTGTCCCACGGCGCACGCCCCATCATCCCCATCGAAGTTGTCGCCAACCCATCAGAATTGAGGACGCCATGCCCACGCTGGCCCCCGAGCTCACCTTCCGCGCCGAACTGCAGCTCGACGACCTCGGCACCGGCCCGTTCGGCTCACGTGTCATCGCCAACGTCACCGGCGGCAAGTTCAGCGGTGATCGTCTGACGGGCAAGCCGATCGGCGCCGGAGCCGACTGGCTCCTGATCGGCGGGGACGGCTACGGTCGTCTCAACGTCCGGGCAACCTTCCAGACCGACGACGGTGCGAACATATACGTCCATTACCACGGGGTGATCGAGGTAACGGAGGCGATCGGCGCCATCCTCGGCGGCGCGGACAACGCCACCGAGTTCGGCGACCAGTACTTCTTCACCAACCCCCGGATGGAGACCGGCGACGAGCGCTACGCCTGGGTGAACCGGACGATGTTCCTGGGGCAGGGTCGCATCCTCGCCGGTCCCGCTGTCGAGTACGTGATCTACCGCGTCGACAACTGACCGTGCTCGGCTGTGGTCCTCGCCGGACCGGGCGTGGTGGCCGGAGTAGCGGATGTCGGCGGCCGCCTGCACCGGCATCCGCGCCCCGAACGGCACCAGCCGCCCTCCGGGCCGACCGTCTCCAAGCGTCGTCACACACTCATCAGAGGATGTTCGTGCTGCTGACGTGCAGGTTTAGTCGTTTTGCCAGTCGCCCGAGATCAACCAATTGACACGCCTCGCACCGAATATGCAGTGGCAGAGTCAGCTGCCAGCCTGGCGTGTTGTCGCGTTCTGTCCCAACAGCTTCTGTCCGGTTCGAGTATGGGCGAATCGGCTGCCGCCGTTTCGCCCGAGCGAGCGATACCGCCCTGCCGCGCCAGCACGTATCAGGTGGCGCCGCTGGTGAAGATCGTGACCGACAACGGCGGCCCGTAGGAGTCCGGCGAGCACGGCGGCCAGGTCTTGTGCGTCCGGGGCATGCCCGGGATGCGGTTGAGGCGGTCGCTCAGCCGGGAGCCCTCCCCAGACAGCGGGACAGCATTCAAAGGTGTCTCGAGTGCCTCATTCAGTGGCACGTTGCTCCAGCTGTGTTCACGCAATGGAACGGGCGAGGCATCAACCCGGTCGAGGCGCCGCGGTCGGGCGCGCCACGGTGGATGAGGTCAGGAACTGCGCGACGAACTCGACGGTCTCAGCGGTGCGCTCGAACAGCATCAGGTGCCCGCCGCCACGCACGACCTCCAGGTGCGCGCGTGGTATCAACCTGGCCATCAACCGGGGGTTGAGCATGGGGATGACTGGGTCGTCATCCCCGGCCAAGAGCAACGCTGGCTGGCGCAGCAGCGGGAGTGCGGGCAGGCTTGACCACCCCGCCAGAGCGAGAATCTGCTGGTAGTACCCTCGGAAGGTCGGCGGCTTCGCCAAGCGTGCCGCCGCGTGTTCGCCGGCGCCGGCACCGGATCCGCCGCCGAACACCGCCGCCGCTTGAGCCAGCGCGTCGGGTGAGGTGTACCGCGCAGGTGTGGCGAGCACACGGAATGCTCGCGGGTTACCGGGAAGGCTGCCGAGTCCGAAGTTCGTGTTGGCCAACACCACGCGGCGTACGCGGCATGGGTGGGTCAGTGCCACCTGCTGGGCCAGCAAACCACCCCAGGAGAGGCCGAGCACGTCGAACCGGCCGAGCCCCGCGGCGTCGGCGACCCGCATTGTCAGCATCCCCAGCGCGGCGAACGGCCACGGCGAGAGTCCCGCAGGTGAATCACCGGTTCCCGGGATGTCGAACGCGACCGTTGTTGCCCCTGTGCGCTGCGCCAGCTGTGTGCGGAACGGCTCCCACATCTCAACGTTGCCGCCGAGACCCATCAACAGCAGCAGGGGCGTGGCCTCAGGGTCGCCCGGTCGGACACTCACTCTGATCGGGCGACCCCACACGGTCACCATGCGCGTATCCTCACCGTTGACAACCCGTTCCCGTGTGTCAAGCAGTTCGCCGCCGATGTCGGCCACCTCCTCATTGCCCGTAATCGCCGCGGTTCGGGCGGGCATTGACAGTCGAGAAGCTCCGATGGCGTTGGGAGCGGCCCGTCGTGGACCTGCGCGAGATCCACCAGGATCTGCTGTCAACCGCCAGGGCGACAGCAGACGAGTCCCTTCGGACCGCCCGTACGCGCTGTGGCCGCGCTGCGCCGTGCTCGTACTTCACCTGACTCGCTCGCCAGGCCCGTGTGCTCACCGAGGTTGCCCCGCGCCGCCCGCTGGTCGGAGCGTCACCTGCGGCGAGTACGGGAGAGTGCGTCGTCATGAGCGCTCCTCAACATCGGCGGTGACGTGTGAGGGACGGCACCGGTCGGCGGGCGGGAGGTCGGCGGCGAACCGATCGGCGATCAGCCGTTTGAGTAGCTTCCCGTTCTCGTTGCGGGGCAGGCCTTCGGCGAGGTGGATCAGCTTCGGGGTCTTGACCCCACCCAGTCGGTGACGGAGGTGTGTGCGAAGCGCATCGATGTCCATCACCATTCCCGGTTGGGGGACGGCCACCAGGGCGACGGTCTCTCCCCATTCCGGGTCCGGCACGCCGAAGACCGCGCACTCTGCGACCTCGGCGAGTTCCATTGCCGCGTTCTCGACCTCGGCGGGGTAGACATTGAAACCACCGGTGATGATCAAATCGGTCTTCCTACCGACGATCGTCAGACGGCCCTCGGCGTCGAACCGGCCGACGTCACCGGTGCGCCAGTAGGCACCGCAGCGGCGGGCCTGGGTCAGTTCGGGGGCGCGGTAGTACCCGGACATGGTGAACTCCCCGCGCACGAGGATCTCGCCGGTCTCACTGGCGGGGAGGGCGTGGCCGTCGTCGTCGACCACCAGCACGTCGCACCAGGAGGTCGGTCGCCCGACGCTCGCAAGCCGGGCGTCGTCCACAGGCCTGCCTGCGGGGTCGACGAACTCGTCCGGCCGCAGCCGCGCGATCAGCATCGGGGCCTCGGTCTGCCCGTACCCGGACTCGAGCACCGGGCCGAATACCTCCAGCGCTTCCTTGATCCGGCTCAGGGCGGTCGGCCCAGCCCCGAAGGCGAGGGCCCGTAGCGAACTGGTGTCGCGGGTCCGGATCTCGGGATGGTCGAGCAGCCGGTAGAGCATCGTCGAGGTCAGCGTCGTGGCGGTGACGCGGTGCCGTTCGATGGCCGTGAGCACGGCCCCCGGCTCGAATGCCGGCAGGACTGCGATGGTCCCGCCACTGGCCAGGACACCCAGGCAGATCCGCCCTCCGACGTGCGTGAGCGGGGCGGCGGCGAGGTAGACGTCGTCCGGGGCTGCGAGGACCTCGTAGTACCCGCGGATCAGCGCCGCCAGGCGCGGCGCGGAGAATGCGACACCCTTCGGGACGCCGGTCGTGCCACCGGTGGTGAACACGGCGGCGAGATCGAGATCGTCGGGATCGGCAGCAGGTACAGGGGTGGCCAGGAGCTCGCGGCGCGACCCGATCTCGATCGCGACCGCCAGTGAGGGAACGGCGTCGGACAGCGGTCCGGCCTCGCCAGCCAGCTCCGGCGCGACCAGGAGGGCGTGACAGCCGAACCGGGTGAGAACATCGCCGATGGTCGTCCGCGATTCCCGGTTGTTGATCGGCAGCCACGCGGCTCCGGACCGCACCAAGGCCACCATCGCCACGACGCAGTCGACACTGTTGGGGCTCAGGACGGCCACCTTGTGTCCGCGGCCGACGCCGAGCCGGCGCAGTTGCTCGGCCAGCTCGCCTGCGCGGTCCCACACCTGCAGGTAGGTCAGGAGCTCGGTGTCGGTGACGACACAGGCCGCGTGCGGGCGGGCGTCGACGGTCGCGCGGATCTGCTCGGCGACGAGCGGGGTTCCGGCCATGGCGTTGTCGTGTCCCCTTCCGTGGGTCAGGACGTCTGCGCGGCGCGCGGCTGCGCGTGCTCGGCCGCCGGGCGCGCGACCTGGGTGATCTCCTCGAGGCTGCGGCCACGGGTGCGTTCGCCGAAGAGGCCGATGGTCAGACCGGCGAGGAGGATGACCGTGGCGAGGTAGAGGAAGACGGCGGTGAACCCGAGCCAGCTGAGCAGGGCTGCGATGAGAAAGGTGGTCACGAAGGTGGCCAGCCGGCCCGCCCCGTTGCCGATCCCGGCCCCGAGTGCGCGCAGGTTCGTGGGGAAGATCTCCGGCAGGTAGGTGTACATGCAGGGGGTGGAGGCCTGCAGCAGCATCGTGATCAGCAGGCCGCTGGCTAGTAGGACGCCGTCGCTGTCGGTGAAGCCGAACACCAGGAACAGGCCCGCCACGATCGTGTAGATCACCAGGACCGCGGTGCGGCGCTCGACCTTGTCGATGAACAGCAGGGCCAGGAGCGCGCCGGGCAGGGCCGCCAGCGACAGGATGGACGAGTAGGTGAGGGCCTGGGCCGGGGTGAGGCCGTGCTCGTTCAGCAGGGTCGGCACCCAGGAGTTGAACCCGTAGAAGCCGGACAGGGCCAGCATCATGGTCAGGCTCAGGACGATCGTGCGCGTGAGATAGCCGCCGCGCACCAGGTCGATCGCACGACCGCTGTCGATGGTGGGTTCCCGGACGACCGCCGGCAGGTCGCCGCCGATCTTCGCGCGGGCTTCCTGCTCGATGCGCTCGACGATCTGGAGCCCGTCGTCCCGTCGTCCATTGGCCTCGAGCCAGCGGACCGATTCCGGGAGCCCGCGGACGACCAGCAGCAGGAACAGCAGACCGACGGCGCCCAGGACGAAGATCCAGCGCCACGCCGACGGTCCCGTCGGCACGATCGCGCGGGCGAACCACGCCATGGCAGGGATACCGAGCAGGCTGACCGCGACGATCCAGGCCTGCGACCGGCCACGGTGCGCGCGGGGGAACATCTCGGCGACGTAGGTCAGCACCACCACGGTCATCGCCTGGAGCCCGAAGCCCGTGAGCACCCGGTAGACGGCGAGATCGGTGGTGCCGACGGCGACGGCGGACAGCAGCGAGAAGAGCGAAAAGAAGACCGTGGCGGCGATGATCACCCGCTTGCGGCCGATGCGGTCCGCGATCCGCCCGCCGGCGATGGAGCCGGCGAACATGCCCAGGAACGACGCGGCGGTGATGGTGCCGACCTGCTGCACGGACAGGCCCCAGTCGGCACGGATCGCCGGTGCGGCGAACGCGAAGGTGTTCAGGTCGGCCATGTCGACGAGCAGCAGGCCCGCGAGCGGGCCGGTCCAGCGCTTGTGGGTCCGGGTCAGGACGGGAATGCGGTTGAGGCGGTCGCTCAACCGCTCCGGCTCGTCGATCGCGGGGACAGCATCCATGACGTCTCCATCTGTGCCAGTGAGTGGCGCGCTGTTCCAGAAAAGCTGCCGCTATGGAAGATGCTCGCTGAGGGGCTGTCAAGTGCTTCAACATCGGGAAAATCGCGGGATCGTCCGGGTTTCGGGCGGGAGTTGACGCGTCGCGCGGCCTTCCACATGCTGCTCAGCAGCACAGCGTGCCGATAAGTGGGCAACGACATTCGGGAGACAGCTATGGTTCGTGTATCCAGCAGCGCGGCGGGGACGTCAGCGCCACCCGCCTTCGCGGACCAGGCGCTCAGCGCGTCCTGCGCGGGCCTGTCCTTCGCCGACATCCCGGAGGACGTGCTCGACGCCGCGGTCGACTGCATGCTGGATACCTGTGCCGTCGGCGTCGCGGGCTCGGGGCAGGACGTCGTTCGTCAGGTCGCCGTGGCGGGCGGTGACGGTTGACTCACTTGCTCGCGCAGGCACGCGAGATGCTCATCTCGCGGCTACGTGGGCGATCGGCCGTTCCTGACACCGCCGGACCAGACGACGACGGCCTCCGACGGGCAGCGGGGCATCACGCTGGGACACCAGGCAGGTCCTGGTCCTTTCGCCGGCGGACGAGTGACTTGGCGGTTCTCATCCTGCCGCCCAAGGACCCTGCCTCTTACGCACCGACCCCAGCATCTACAACGTCACGACCCGCAACACCTAGCGCCCCTTGGAGTGCGGCCAGGCTTTCGGCAACGGCCTCTGTCGCTAACGTCCCCGCGGGCGTCGCAGGCAGTGCCGGCCCGGCCAGCCCCCTCCTCGCTGCCGGGGCTTCGATAGGGGCGCTGTTGTTCGCCTCGGTTACGGGCATGGGTGCCGAGGTGCTCTCCGACGGGCCAAAGGCGGGTGCCGCGAAGCGGATGGGTCATGGGCCCTTCCAATGCACGGGCTGCGGCTCCTTGTCTGGAGGCGCGGTGCCCTCCTCCGCACCGAGGGCGTGACGAGCTGTCTGCTCGATGACCGTCCACCGCTGTTCGGGGGTCTTCCGGCAGACGACCCGGCAGGCTGTGATGAACGGCCTCCAGGCTGTCGGCGGTTAGGCGGCCGCCCAATGCGGTAGTGACGTCGCGGACGGCTTCGTAGAGGGTGACTGCCGCATCGCGGCGGTGCCGCTGTTCGGTCTTGCAGGTGATTTTCACTGGGACGGCTTGGGCACGGTGCCGGTTTCGTTGCGCTGTTTCAGGGCGAGCGGCGTTTTTCCCTCAACTGGTGTCCGTAGACGGCGGACCGGCCGATGGTCGCCTCCGCGTAGGCCCCGAGACTGTCACGGCTGCGCCGCCACCATCGCCCCTTGGCCGCTCGCTCCAGGCCCTGTGCGATGACCCAGACCGCTGCGTCTCCCGCCGCGAGCGCCGTACCGATGACCTCTTCGGTCGGCTCCTTCTGCCGCTGTTCCGTCTTCGTCAGTTCTGAAGCGTCGTGGGCATCGACAGTACGAACTCTCTCCAGGTCCGGCTGCCCCTCAGCAAGCCGGAGCAATACTGGCAGCCGCCGAAAGGACCACCTGCCGGCTGGCGACCGTGTCGCCGCGAGACGACCGATCTCTCCGGTGGCGTGCCCGCGATCGTCACGCGCAACTACACCAGCATCCCGTGCCATCGGCGGAGTGTAAGGGCTCATCAGGCACCGATGGTGTGCGGTGCCAGGTGTTCGAGGACGGTGTGGTGGGCTTCCCAGCCGTCGGGGATCTTGGAGGGGGCTCCGGGGTACGCGGGGTCGTTGGAGGGATGAGCGTCGAGCAGTTCGGCGATGCTGGCGCGGGCCACGACCGGCGTCTTGTCCGTGACTACGCCAACGGGCCGAGCCCCGCTCCCCCTCCGACATGCGCCTATCCAAGCGCGCAATGATCGGGAACACCACCTAGCCGACGAGTAGCAGCGTGGTCACCTGATACTCGCGCAGACGAGCAGCCGCGCCCGCCACCAGCCAACCTCACCCAACCCAGCCCTGAAACGGACGATCACTCGCGAACGTCCTCTCAGGGCTACCCTATTGGGTCCCTGTCCGGAAACTTCGTGACCCCTCAGGGGGAGGCGTCCCCAGAACCGGAAGGAAGTCCCTGATGAACGGCCCCAATTTGGCGGCCACTCGGCCTTCCGAGCGGATCAGATCAGGACGAAGGGGCTCATGCGTTCCTCTTCAGTGCGTGCAATCCGGCCGCGGCCAGGGGCGCGGGCGCGTCGCCTACGGTCTCGAACCCGGAGCCGACGGTCAGGCCTTGGCGGTGGCGCGCATGGATGCCTTCGGCGATCACCGCGATCTTGAAGTAGCCGAGGGCGATGTAGTAGCCGAGGTTGTCCAGGCTACGGCCGCTGGCGGTGGCGTAGCGCTGGGCCAGGTCGGCGGGGGTGGGCAGACGCGGACTGGTCGAGGCGGCCTCGCCTGCCAGCACCGGTGCGAAGGACGGGTCGGCGTAGACCAGGTGCAGGCCGAGGTCGGCGAGCGGATCGCCGAGCGTGGCCATCTCCCAGTCCACCAGGGCGCGGACCTGCGACAGGTCGTCGGAAGCGAAGATGGCGTTGTCGATCCGGAAGTCGCCGTGCACGATCGAAGCGCCGCTCTCGGGTGGGCAGGCCCGCGCCAACTGCTCGTGCAGGGCGTCGATGTCGGGCAGATGGCGGGTGCGGACCCGCTGCCACTGGTCGTACCAGCGCCCGACCTGGCGGGCCAGGTAGCCCTCAGGCCGCCCGAGGTCTGCCAGTCCGACAGCCGCGGGCTCGACGGCGTGGAGCCTGGCCAGTACGTCCACCAGGGTGTGGGCGCAATCGGCGATCGCCTGGTCCGGCCAGGCGTCCAGTTGCTCTTCGGTGCGGATGACGACGCCGTCCACGTACTCGGCCAGGGCGAACGGCACGCCCATCACATGCGCGTCGCCGAGGGCGACCGCGCGCGCCACGGGAACGCCGCTGCCGGCTAGCGCGTGGATGACTCGGAATTCCCGGACCATGTCGTGCGCGGATGGGGTCAGCCCGCCCAGGGGCGGGCGGCGCAGCGCCCAACTGCTGTGACCGTCCGTCAGCCGGTACGTCAGATTGGAGCGGCCGCCCTGCACCAGGTGGGCGTGCAACTCTCCACGGAAGTCGGGGACGTGCTCGGCGAAGAACCGCGTGAGCGCGCTCAGGTCCAGCCCGTCGACGGTGCTCATCGGCCGACCGCCTGCTCGTGGCGCTTCACGCTGCGTTGGGCGATCGCCCAGCGGTGCGTCTCCGATGGGCCGTCATAGATCCGGAACGGGCGGACCTCACGCAGGAACCGCCCGAGGAGCACGTCGCCCGACACCCCCAGCGACCCGCAGATCTGCAGCGAGCGGTCCACCACGCGGTAAATCGCCTCGGCGCAGAAGGTCTTGGCGATCGCGGTGGACTGCGCGGCGGAGCGGCCCTGGTCGAGCTCCCAGCACGCCTGTGTGATCAGCCCCCGCGAGGCTGCGATATCGATCTCGTTGTCCGCGATCATCTGTTGGATCATGCCGAGATCGGCCAGACGCGACCCGAACAGCTCCCGCTCGGCGGCCCGCGTCACAGCGATGTCCTGCGCCCGGCGAGCGATGCCTAGCCAGCGCATGCAGTGCGTCATGCGGGCCGGGCCGAGCCGGACCTGGGCATAGCGCAAGCCCTCGTCCACCTCGCCGAGAACCGCCTCGTCGGACACGAAGCAGTCATCGAAGAGCAGCTCGATGTGGCCGCCGAACAGGCTCTCGTCCAGGGTCTCGATGTGCCGGACCGTCTTCATGCCCGGGTTGTCGGCATCCACCAGGAACATCGTCGCGCCGCCCCGGTCCCCGGGCGCGCCCGTGGTGCGCGCCATCACGATCGCGAACCTCGCGCCGTCGGCCCCGGTGACGAACCACTTACGCCCGTGGATCCGCCAGCCTCCCGGGACCGGCTCGGCCCGGGTCGCCAGCGCGCTGGGGTCGGATCCTGCCCCCGGCGCCGGCTCGGTCATGGCAAAACAGGAGCGAACCGCGCCCGAGGCCAGCGGGCGCAGGTAGCGCTCTTGCTGCGCGGGCGTGGCGATGGCTTCCAGCATGTGCATGTTGCCTTCGTCGGGCGCTGCGATGTTCAAGGCCAGTGGTCCGAGCAGCGAGTAGCCGGCCTCCTCGAAGACCAGCGCGCGCCCCCGCATGTCCAGCCCGTGACCGCCGAATTCCCGCGCCGCATGAGGGGCGAAGACGCCTGCCTCCTTGGCCGCGGTCTGCAGTTGTGTCCGCACGCTGTCTGTGCGGGCCACGCCGCGATGCTCCTCCTCGACGGGAAGCACGACCTCGCGGACGAATCGAGCCGTGCGCTGCGCCAGGTCCGCGACGGCGGTCTCCGGTGTCAGATCGATAGCCATACATTATCCCCAGGGTTGGCTAATGATGATTAGCCAAGTTTAGAAGCGGTTGCAGGCAGCTGCAAGACCCACCCTGCTATTCTTAGTTAGCCAACCGTTGGCGATCGGTCGAACCAGAAGGAGGTACTCCGTGTCTCGGGCCGACGACATCCGCGCCGCCGCGCTGGAACTGTTCACCTCCCACGGTTACGGCGCGACGACCATGGCCGACATCGGTGCGGCTGTCGGCATCCGCGGCCCCAGCCTCTACAAGCACGTCGCGTCCAAGCAGGACCTGCTCGTGCAGATCATGACCGGCACCATGCAGAACCTGCTCGCCCTGCACCGCGCAGCCATCGACACCACCAACGACCCCACCGAGCGCCTGCGTCGGGCCACCGAAGCCCACGTGCGCTACCACGCCCGCCACCGTCTGGAGGCGTTCGTCGGCAACCGCGAAATCCGCAGCCTCGAAGAGCCGCACCGCAGTGACGTGCTGGCAATACGCGCCCAATACGAAGCCGGCTTCCGCGATTTGATCAACACCGGCATCGCCGCAGGGCGCTTCACGGTGACGTCGGCCCGCATGGCCTCCTACGCCATCCTCGACCTCGGTATGGGCGTCGCCGTTTGGTTCCGCGAAGACGGCGAACTCACTGAAGACGTCGTGGCGTGGGACTACGGCGAATTCGCCCTGCGCATCGTCGGCGCTGTCACCTGAACCCCAGCCGTCCACAGCCTCGGCGGCCGCCTTCCGCGCCATCACCCACCCCGCCAGTGCATGTCTACAACCCATGTCACCCCGGCTGAATCGCAGTTATGCCATCAGCTGGGACGACACACGCGCCGGAGGCATCAGATTCCTCATCCGGGACAACGCGGGCTACCTCACCAAGGGCTTTGTCGACGCGCACTTCACCGCCATCGGCGCCCAGGTGCTGACATCACCCCAGCAGCTATATCAACCACGCCAGTTCGCACACTCATTCAGCAGCAATGCAGGTTCGCGATGTGGTGGTCATCGTGCAGCAGGCCTGTCCTGAAAGCTGGTGGCCTGTTCCGCTCGAGTCACTGCGCGACCACCAACAGCCCGGGAGCTGCGGGCCCGTATAGCCGAGACTTCCATGTAGGAGTCTCGCTCGCGAACCCACACTCCCACCTGCCGCTCAAGGAAGCCGTCGGGCCGGCCGAGATTGCCAAAGCCGACCTCGGCCGGATCGACCTCGCCGAGCGAAACCGCGCCGCGCGCCGCCGCGAATCCCGCCTCACGCCTGGACTCTGCTTCGGCCACAAAGACCGGCGACAGCTCGACGGCGCAGTTCACACCCCGGGCCTCAAGACTGAGTCTGGACCTCCGCCCTGGCCGACTCCGCGGATCGTGCCGCGACGGTCCTGTCGACACGCACGAAGGCGAGAGCGAGGGCCGGGACGAGCATCGGCACGATCCATGCCCAGAAGTTCCAGCGCGGCTCGAGATGAGCCGCGACCAGCCAGCCACCGGCCAGGGTGGCGACGATCGCACCCACGCGGCCGACGCCGAAGGCCAGGCCGAGCATCGTGCTCCGCGCCTCGGCGGGGTAGCTGTTGGCCACCAGGCCGTGTATGAGGTAGAGCATGTTGGCGAAGCCGAGTACGAAGACCACGACGTAGATGACCGCCGGGGCCTGGAGGGCGAAGCCGAGCACGAGCAGGCCGACCGAGCCGAGCAGGCTGTACCCGATCACGACGGGCTTCGCGCCGAGTCGGTCCTGCAGCATCCCGCCCAGCACACCGCCGACCACCATGGCGATGCCGGTGACCGTGCTGAAGACCAGCGCGCTGCTGATCTGGAAGCCGCCGAGCACCAGGTACTGCGGGAGCCAGGTAGTCAAGAATCCGAGGGCGATCCCAAAGACGAAGAACTCGGCGATCAGGATCGCCAGGGTTCGGAGGAGGAGCGGACCGGTGAACAGCGACCGGATCCGCACCTTGGCCTCATGCGGATGAGACTCCTCGTCCGGGGTTCCCGTCAGTCCGTAGCGGTCGGCCAGTCGGTCGGCATCGTCGGTCCGGCCGCGCGCCCGCAGGAAGTGGGCCGACTCGGGCAGGAAGAGAACAGCCAGCGGGACCAGCACCAAGAGGGCGACGAAGCCCCCTTCGGCGAAGAGCCAGCGGATGTCCGCGTGGGACAGCAGGAGCGCACCGCTCAGTGGGGCGAGGAAGGCCCCTACGCCCGTGCCCGCGAGCATGATCGTGTTGTTCAAGTACCGACGGTCCGCGGGAGAGTACTCCGCGACCAGCGCGATCAGCACCGGGATGATGCCGCCGAGGCCCAGCCCGCCGAGGAATCGCAGGGCCGCGACCACGGCAAGGTTCGGGGCGACCGCCACCAGACCGGTGAAGACGCTGAAGACGACCAGGTTGCCGATCGCGGTGTTCCGCCGGCCGAATCGGTCGCCGAGGTAGCCGGACACGAGCGCGCCGACGAGCAAGCCCACCATCTGAATACTCGCGACGTTGCCCGCCGACACCGCGGTGATGCCCCACTTCTGCGTCTTTAGCAGGACCGGGAGTGCGGCCGCGAAGACGGTCAGGTCGAAGCCGTCCGCCACGCAGATCGCCGTCAACAGGATGATGAGCCCGGTGACCGACCGTTTGGGAGCCACACCCGTCC
This sequence comes from Streptomyces sp. NPDC046805, assembly GCF_040645355.1. Classification (NCBI taxonomy): domain Bacteria; kingdom Bacillati; phylum Actinomycetota; class Actinomycetes; order Kitasatosporales; family Streptomycetaceae; genus Streptomyces; species Streptomyces sp. NPDC046805. The sequence goes on from NZ_JBEYYC010000004.1 coordinate 287,515, forward strand.
CGCGTGTTATGAGCTCAGCCGACATAAACACTTCTCCTCACTAATTTGATTGTTGGCCAACAATCACATAGGCCAAGGAAGGTGCAAGGGTCACGGCCGTCGGAGGAGCTCGGCCGATTAGCCGTGTCGCGTAGGGGCGATCAGATCACGCCGCTGTCGCGGAGTTCGTCGATGCGGCCCGTCGAGTAGCCGAGGTCGCCGAGCACCGAGTCGGTGTCCTGCCCGAGCTCACGGCCCGCCCAACGGATGGCGCCGGGGGATACGGAGAGGCGTGGGACCACAGCCTGCATCAGCAGATCACGGTGCAGGTTCGGGTCGAAGACTTCCTCGAGGATGCCGCGCTCGACGGCGTGCTGGTCTGTGGCGAGGTCGGCGGCCGAGTTGACCCGTGCTGCGGCGATCCCGGCCTCCTCGGCCAGACTGAGGAACCGGTCGCTGGGCATCGCAGCCAGCCGGGGCACGAGCTCGTCGTCCAGCTCGTCCCTGTTGAGCACGCGCTCGGAGTTCGTTCGGAAGCGCGGGTCCTTCACGAGATGGTCGGCGCCGAGGATCGAGCAGAGTCGCTCGAACATGTTCTGCGTGCTGCAGGGCACCTGCACCCACGAGCCATCGGCGAACCGGTAGGTGTCGTGCGGCGCGATCACCGGGTTGGCCGTGCCGGAGCGCTCCGGCACGTAGCCGGTCTCGCGGTAACCGACGTAGAACCCGTCCAGAACCCGAATCAGGGACTCGGCGAGACTCAGGTCGATCAGCTGGCCCCGTCCCGTCCGTCGCTTGTGGTACAGCGCCAGCATGAGCGAGAACGCTCCGTAGACGCTCGCCACGTGGTCGGCGATCGGCGCTCCCACAGGCATCGGGCGCCCCGCAGCGTCCCCGGTCGCATAGGTCAGCCCGCTGTAGGCCTCGACGATGCGGGAGAACGCCGGCCGATCGGCGTACGGGCCGGTCCTGCCGAACCCGGTGAGGTGCAGCACCACGATCTCGGGGTTCACGGCCGTGAGATCGTCGTAATCGATGCCCCACTTCTTCAAGGTGGACAGGCGGTAGTTCAAGATGATCGCGTCCGCGTCGGCTACCAGGTCGAGCAGGACGTCGCGGCCCTCAGGGCGCGACAGGTCGAGCCCCAGACATCGCTTGTTGCGGTTCGTGACCTTGCTCGTCAGGCACTGCCCTTCACTGCTGTGCGGCGGATAACGCCGGCCCGGATCGCCGGCGACCGGATGCTCGATCTTGATGACGTCCGCCCCGAAGTCGGAGAGGATCCCGGCCATCGCGGGTACGGCGAGAACGGTCCCAGCGTCGATGATGCGCACGCCGTCCAGTACCGGCTTCATGTCGTCTCCCTGCGTAGCGCGCATGGGTCTCACCCGCGCGGGTGGCTGTCGCGTATCGCTGCGGTGGCCCGCAGCATCGTCTCCGGATCTTCGACGCCGCGTTGGTTGATGCTGATCAGGTCGACGAGATCACCCAACCGCTGCCGTACGCGGTCACCCACCTCGTCGAGGCTGCCCTCGATCGCGAAGGTGGCGAGGACCTCGTCGGAGATGAGAGCGCTCATGTGCTCCCATCGATCGGGGTCTTCGGTTTTTGACATCCGGTTGAGCTCGTCACCGAGCTCGGCCCAACCGTGGGTCTCCAGCACCGGACGGTACGCCGTTGTCGAACCGTAGAAGGCGATCCGCCGACGCACCGCTTCGCGCGACCGCTCCAGCTCGGCACCGGACCTGCCGGTGATCACGAACGGCGCGGCCACCAGCTGCACGTCCTCGGCGGGCCGTTCGGCTCGCGCCATGCCCTTCCGCAGCGCTGGCAACGTGACTTCGCGGAGGAACCGCTCCGTGGTGAACGGATGGATGATCACACCATCGGCAACTGCGCCGGCGACCTCGGTCATTCTCGGCCCGACCGCGGCGATGAGAACCGCCGGGGGACGCTGGCTCACCTGCGGTGCGTACTCCGGAATCATGAGCGTGTGCTGGTAGAACTCACCCTCGAACCGCAGCGGCTCGCCGGTCTCCCACGCACGCCAGATCGCTTGCAGTGCGCGAACGTACTCCTCCATCCGCCGTGCCGGCGCGCTCCACGGCATCGAGAACCGGCGTTCGATGTGAGGTCGCACCTGGCTGCCGAGACCGAGGATCAGTCGTCCGCCGCTGTATTCCTGCACAGCGGTCGCCTGCATCGCCAGCGTCATGGGGCTCCGCGCGAAGGCGACCGCGATGTTGGTCATCAGGCCGATACTGCTGGTGGCCTGGGCCGCGAGCGTCAGGTGCAGCATCGGGTCGGAGTTGATCTCACTGATCGCCACGACATCCTCGCCCGCGGCCTCGGCCGCGCGGGCCAGCTCGGCGGTGCGCTGCAGACCGCCGTCGGGAACGGAGAGTTGCATGATCGTGCGCATCATGACCTCCCCTGGTGCGCAGGAGTGGCATAGACGCTTTTGCCGCCACAGACATACATGGTCTGGCCGGTGATGCCGCAGGCGCCGGGCGAGGCGAGGAAGCGTGCTGCCCACGCGACGTCCCGGGGGTGGCCCACCGTCCCGGTCGGCTGCGCCGCCAAGAGCTTGCGCTTGACCTCCTCGTCGAGGGCTTGCACCAGCGGGGTGTCGATCAGTCCCGGGGCGATGCAGTTGACTGTTACGCCGTACTTCGCCAGCTCGATCGCCAGCGAGCGGGTGGCCGACACCACCCCGCCCTTAGTGGCGGCGTAAGCGAACTGTCCGTACCACCCCAGCCAGGCACGGGAGGCGACGTTGATGATCGTCCCGCGGCGCCGCGGGATCATCGCTTCCGCCGCGACCTGACAGCCGTAGAACACGCTGTTCAAGTTGATCGCGATCGTTCGTTCCCAGTCCTTGTCGGAGATGTTCCGGATGCCCCCGTTCTGGCCGGTACCCGCGTTGTTGACGAGCACGTCCACCTCACCGAACGCGCTCTCGGCTGCCGCGAACGCGGCGATGAAGCCGTCGCGTTCGGTGACGTCCATCCTCACGTGCCGCGCATCCCCTCCGGCGCTCCGGATCTCGCCGGCGACTCTCTCGGCGCTCTCGCCGTCGATATCGGCGACTACCACGCTCATGCCCGCATCGCCGAACTCGCGAGCGGTGGCGGCACCGATGCCCGAGCCTGCTCCCGTGACCACCGCGATCCGATGGCGCTGTGCCATGTGTGTTGCCTCCTCCTTGCGACTCATCATCCGTGGGACTTCACGACGTCAAGCTCGACAGCAGGCTCGCACCGCCGGTGCAGTGGAGCACCTGGCCGGTGATGTAGGAGCTGCGCGGGTCGAGCAGGAACGCCACCGTCGCAGCGAGCTCGGCCGCGGTGATGTCCCACGGCAGGAGCGACTCCGCTCGGGCGCCGACGAGATCGGAGCGGCCCTCGCCCGTGCCGACCGGCAGACCGACGACGAGGTTGACCGTGATGGCCGCACGGCCCAACTCCAGGGCGAGGCTGCGGACTGCGGAGACGAGACCCCCACCGGCAGCGGCTGCGGCCGTCCGAGACGGAGCCCCGAGGTAATCACGGGATGCGATCACCACGATCCTGCCCCCGCTGGCCGGGAACCGCTCACGGGCGGCGTCGACCGCCGCCTGCAGGTCGGCGACGGCGGCTGAGGCCCGCGCCGCAGTGGGCGACTCCAGCAGTCCCGGATCGAACACCAGGTTGTGAAGGGTGCCGGTCGCCGGGTCCGCGTGGCGTCGGACCTCCCACCCCAGATCCCGGAGCGGTCCGGCCAGCTGTGGGAAATCGTCGGAGTTCGACCGGTCCGGCCCGATCAGCTCGACGACCTGGTTGATCATCTGGTTGCTCATCGACTTCCTCTCACTCGGCGCACAGGATGTGAACGGAGCAGGCGCCGTTGTCCACGCCGTAGATCCCGCCTCCGGTCACGTGTGCAAGACCGACGGCTGGATCCGGCAGCTGCAGCTCACCGGCCTGGCCGGTGAGCTGCCAATAGATCTCGCAGATCTGGGCGACCCCGGTCGCGCCGACCGGGTGGCCGCGAGAGAGCAGCCCCCCGCTCGGGTTGATCGGCAGCGGGCCGTGACGATCGAAGTCCCCTCGCGCCAGACGGACGTGGGCCGCCCCGCGGTCGGCGAGTCCGAGCGCCTCAGCGTGCAGCAGTTCGGAGATGCTGAAAGCGTCGTGGAGTTCGACTAGGTCGATGTCCGAGGGGCTCAGGCCGGCCATCTCATAGGCGGCCTTCGAGGTTCGTGCGGTGATGTCAGGCCAGGTCATGTCGCGATACCCGTTGTGGAACGTCCCTGAGCGAATCGCGCTCGCGGCGACCTTCACCGACGGCCCGGGAAGGTCTCGTGCCACCGCCTCGCTGGTCAGCAGGACGGCGGCCGCTCCGTCGGTGTTGGGGCAGCAGTGCAGGAGACGCAGCGGATCGGCGATCGCTCGAGACGCCCTGACCTCCTCCGTATCGACCGACTGCTGGAAGTGGGCCCGATGGTTGAGTGCTCCGTTGCCCCGGTTCTTCACACTGACCAGGTCGAGCACGTCCAGCGGTGCGTCGAAGTCTGCAAGATAGCGTTGCGCCCGCATCGCGTAGGCGGCCGGCATCACCATCCCCAGGCCGACCTCCACGTCGCGCGAACTGAGCGGCAGCGTCCCACCCCCGAGATCAGTGAGGTTCTCGGCACCGAGGGCGACGACGCAGTCTGCCGACCCCGATGCCACCGCCTGCCAGGCGAGGTGGACCGCCGAGCCACCGCCGGCGCAGGCGTTCTCCACGGTGACCATCGGCGGTCCGGACACCCCGATGCCCTGCAGGGCACGCTGCGTCATGAGACTGCCGCCGAAGGTGGTTCCGCCGTACGCCGCGTCGATCCGCTGAGGGTCGACCTCGGTTGCGTCGACCAGAGCTCGCAGCGCCTCTTCTGCGAGCGCCGCAGCTGCTTCCCCGGGGCGCTTGCGGAATCGGCCGTACGCCGCGCCGACCATCCGTACCTCACGCATGACGCTCGCCTTCCGTGCTCGTGGGTGTGGCGACATACGACGCAGCTTGGGCCGAGTCGGCGGATCCGGCATGGAGCCGGACGCGGGTCCCCGGCGCGATCGGCGTCGCCGGGGGCGCTCCCGCCACCTCCACGGGTGCAAGCACACGGAGGTCGTCGACATCGAGATAGGCCAGGCAGTACGGCGTATCGAAGCCAGCCGCGCCGACCCGGACCATCGTCGCGGCATAGACGGTGCCGGTTGGCCCGACGTGACGCTCGGCCAGTGCTGACGACCCGCAGGCTCCGCACACGGGTCGCCTCGGGAACCAGGAGCTCCCGCAACGCGCGCACCTGCTCGCAACGAGGCGAACAGCGCCCTCGTCGTCGACGACGAAGAGATCGGACTCGGCCGCCGTGACCACCTCTCGATCCGCCATGATCAGTGCCCCCGGTACTGCGGCTTGCGGCGCTCGGCGAAGGCTCGCTTGCCCTCGAGCCGGTCTTCGGTGTCGCGCAGCAGCCCCCACATCAGCTGCTCGAGCTCGATCGATTGGCTCAACGACATGTCGTCGGTACGGTCGCTCAGCTGCTTCAGGCCCTGGACGGCCAACGGTCCGTTCGCCTCGATCCTGGCGGCGAGTTCCATCGCCCGCTCCACCAGCGCCGGGCTGTCGCAGACATCGCTGACCAGGCCCAACCGCAGGGCCTCTGCAGCGTCGATCCGGTCTCCGGTCAGGATCATCTTCATCGCGACCGCTCGGGGGATCGACCGCAGCAAGTACGAGACACCGCCGATGCCCGGCACGCTTGCCCAGCGCGCCTCCGGCAGGCCGAAGGACGCCGATTCGCTCGCGATCCGGAGGTCAGCGGCAAGCGCGAGTTCCATGCCCCCGCCGATCGCGTACCCGTTGACCGCCGCGATCAACGGCTTGCGGATGTCCAGGCTGCTGACGGTGAGCGCCCGCACGTAGACCCCCGCGTCCACGCTCTCCCGTCGCGGGGCGAAATACCCTTCTGCGAACGACGCCCGGGGATCCGGCACCTGCTTCAAGTCGGTGCCGACACAAAAAGCCTTGTCCGTCCCGGTGAGCACGGCGACGAGCAACGTCGGATCGTCCCGGAACCGACACAGCTCGTCCCGCAGCGCGTCGAGATGCTCGAGGTCGAGCGCATTGCGCACTTCGGGGCGATTGAGCGTGATCAGGAGGGTACTGCCCTCCCGCGTCGCGTCGATGCTCATGACGGGCTCCCTAGTTTCTTGCTTGTTAACAAGCAAGAAACTAACACGCGTGAATGCGCTTGGGAACAGCTCGCGCTAGTTTCTTGCTTGTTAACAAACAAAGCCCGCGTGAATGCGATTAGGAACAGCTCGTCGCGCAGTCAGCTGGACCCGGCAACACGGCTGCAGTTGCCGCCTCAGGAGACGCCGAGCCGGGCCTCGACGACCTCGATCAGATGGGTCAGCGCGGCGACAGCGTCGTAGTCATCGGGCTCGAGCAGCCAGTGGAACCCAATCCCGCGAATCCCTTCCAGCACCCACCTGGCTTCCCGGTGCGCGTCGAGGTCCGAGTCGATGGTGCCTTCGTGCATGCCGGCCTCGATGCTCGACTCCACTGACCGCAGCAGGTTGGCGTTGTACTCGACGATCGGCGGCCGGGTGACCGATCCGGGGTTGAGCGCATCGAAGAGCAGCACCTGCAAGGCGATTACCTCCTTGGGACTGCGCGACATCTGCTCTCGCATCTCCCGCATCATCTCCAAGAGAGAGTCCAGCCCGGACTTGCCGCGCACCCGGGGCTCGACGTGCGCGGCCGCCCACGTCTTCGTCATCCGCTCCACCAACGCCCGGAGCAGATTGCCCTTCGAGCCGAAGCGGGTCGTGACGAGACCGCGGCTGTAGCCTGCCCGCTCGCCGACGTTGGCGAGCGTGAGGGCCGCGACACCGCCCTCGACCACGATCTCGGCCGCCGCCTTCAGCAGCCGGTTGGCCGAGCGCTCCGTGCGCATCTGCTGCTTGTTTCGCGGCTCGCCTTCCACTCGTATCGTCATGGAGACTCCCGTTTTCGGATATAACCCACTGTAATGAGTTGCTGGTCAGCCACCATTAGTGGCGACGACGAGAGTACCGTGGTCGGGTGCGGGTGCGGGCGGGAGTGGATCTGCCTGCGGCATGGTGGCAACAGATCTGGCCATCAACTGGTACGCCGCTTACGGCTTCCGGCACACGCGTCTGCAGGCTCAGCCGGGCCTCTTGGCCCTTCTCACGCCCGCCAGCGGGCTCTTCGCCAGCCCTCACCTCGACACATCACCACGTCTTGGTCATGGCAACGGCAGCCGCCGTGTTTCGGCTGATTTCGAGGCGGAGTGCGACCCGGAGGTCTTCGGGTGTGTCGACGTCACAACGAACCTGTGGAACGTCAAGGGCGATGGGCTGGGCACCGGAGGCGACATGGCGCCGGAAGGACCCGGGGCCGAACCGTGGCGACGTCACGGTCCCCGCCGCGAATGTCAGCATCGTTGTCCCGGTGCCCGCGAGATCCGGGACGACAGCTTCTCGGTGCCGTGCCGCATCGGCCAGCACGCTATCGACCAACTCGGCTGTCAAGCACGGCAGATCCGCCGTCACCAGACACACCCGACAGTCCACCTCGCCCTTGAGCGTATCCCCTGGCGAAAAGCCGCATTCAGCCCTCCCCCAGGGTCACCCAGCACGTCAGCGCCATAGGAACGTGCCATGCGGGTTATTGGCGGATCGTCACAGACAACAACAACACCTGCGACCACCCGAGCCCGGACAAGCGCCGCGATGACGTCTTCCGCCATTCCCATCGCAAGCGCCCGTCGTCCCCTGTCTCCCAGTGCGGCAAGCCGGCTCTTGGCTTGATCGAGGCTCTTGATACTTACGACGGCGTGCCACGACGGTTCGCCGTCGGGGATCATCCACTGTGCTCCAGGCCAGCGATGCGGATTCCGGAGCGGATCTTGTACCGCTTGTTGATGCCGATCAGCACAGCGGTGAGCGGTTCCAGCTGACGGGCCAGCCGTAGCGCGCCGGCGTCGATTCCGTCGCGGCCGTTGATGGCATGTGTCAGGTGGATGGCCACTTGCTTCGCCTGACGGTTGTCGCCGCAGACCAGAACGTCCTCGTGCTCGAGTAGCTCGGCCTGGCTCCAGAGGCTCACCGCGGACAGGTGGTGGAAGGCACCCACCAGGTCGGCATCGGGCACGATGCGCTGTGCCTCCTCGGCCGCGCTGCCGTCGGTGACATCGAGACCGTAGGGCCCGCGCTTGTCGAAGCCGAGTGGGTTCACGCAACTGATCACCACCTTGCCCGTCAGCTGGTCCCGCAGCGATGCGACCAGCGCGGCGTGACCGTCGTACGGCACGGCGAGCAGCACGACGTCCGCCGACTCGGCGGCGGTGGTGTTGTCCGCCCCGCTGATCTGGGCGCGGTCGTCGCCGAGCCGGCTCAAGATGTCGGTTGCCGTCTGCTCTGCTCGCTGCGATGACCGTGAGCCGATGACGACGGTGTGGCCGGCCTGGGCGAACCGGTAGGCCAGGCCTTTGCCCTGGGGGCCGGTGCCTCCGATGACGGCGATCTTGTAACTGATGATGCTGGTCATGATGATCCTTGCGTGTGAGGACAACGGGTGTGAACTCTGTCCGAGGGAGAACCGGCCGAGAGGACCGGAAGGAGCCGCCAGGAACCGGGGATCGTCCGTTCGATATCCGCCTGCGAGTCGGCCCGCGCGGTAGCCAAGCGCTCAGGCGGGACGTGGCCGTAGACCGTGGTGCGCTGACCGGCCGGAGGCTCGTGCGGCCGGCGTCCTCCAGCCACTCGCAGGCGCACCGCCGGATCCTTATCGGGTGACCCATTGGATTCCGCCGTGGACTGTTCACAGCAGGCGGCTGGCAAGTACACGGCGAGGAACTAAGCGTCGTAGGCGTAGAAGCCGTGGCCGCTCTTGCGACCGAGGTGGCCCGCGGCGACCATGCGGCGCAGCAGGGCGGGCGGCGCGTAGAGCGGCTCCTTGAACTCCTCGTACATCGACTCGGCCACGGCCTGGGCGGTGTCGAGACCGATGAGGTCGAGCAGGCGCAGCGGTCCCATGGGGTGGGCGCAGCCGAGTTCCATGCCCCGGTCGATATCGCTCGCGACTGCGGCGCCTGCTTCCAGCATCCGCACCGCGCTGAGCAGGTATGGGACGAGGAGGGCGTTGACCACGAAACCGGAGCGGTCAGGCGCCTGGATGGCCTCCTTGCCCAACTGCTGCGCGAAATTCCGGGTGCGCTCCACGGTCTCCCGCGTGGTGGTGAGAGCGGGGATGAGTTCGACCAGTCGCTGCACTGGAACGGGGTTGAAGAAGTGCATGCCGATGACCTGCGTGGGCCGCTCGGTGGCGATGGCTAGGTCGATGATCGGGATTGAGGATGTGTTGGTGGCCAGGATCGCCGCAGGGTCTTCGACTGCCTTATCCAGGGCCCGGATGACGTCGGTCTTGATGTCGCGGTTCTCGGCAACGGCCTCGATGACGAACTGGCGGTCGGCCATGTCGCCGAGGTCGTGGGTGAAGGAGAGCCTGGTGAAGGTCTGATCGCGCTGTTCGTCGCTTAGCTTGCCGCTGCGTACGCCCCGGTCGAGGGAGGCGGTGATGCGACGGCGGCCTGCTTCGGCGGCGTCGTGCGTGGCTTCGGCGACGAGGACGTCGATGCCGCTGCGGGCGGCGACTTCGGCGATACCGGAGCCCATCAGACCGCAGCCGACGATGCCGAGACGGGTAACGGGGTTCATACGGAGTCCTGTCTGGTGCGTAAGCGGCCGGATCGTTGCCATGGCGGAAGGGTCAGACGTTGCGGCGGTATTGGCCGCCGACCTCGAAGAACGCCTCGGTGATCTGCTGAAGGGTGCAGACCCTGGCAGCGTCCATGAGTACGGCGAAGGCGTTGCCGCCGCTGATCGCCGCCTCCTTGAGGGCGCCCAGTGCGGCGTGAGCCTGGTCGTGGTGACGGGTCTGGAAGTCCTGTACCCGTTCCAGTTGCGACTGCTTTTCCTGTTCAGTGGCCCGGGCGAGTTCAAGGGCGCGGAATGCGGCGGTGTCCGCGTGGGGGTTGCGGAAGGTGTTGACGCCGATGATGGGCAGGGTGCCGTCGTGCTTGCGCTGCTCGTAGAGCATCGACTCGTCCTGAATACGGCCCCGCTGGTAGCCGGTCTCCATGGCCCCGAGCACTCCGCCGCGCTCGCTGATCCGCTCGAACTCCTGGAGTACGGCTTCTTCCACGAGGTCGGTGAGCTCGTCGATGATGAACGCCCCCTGAAGGGGGTTCTCGTTCATCGCCAGGCCCCATTCCCGGTTGATGATCAGCTGGATGGCCAGGGCCCGGCGGACGGATTCCTCGGTCGGGGTGGTGACCGCTTCGTCGTAGGCGTTGGTGTGCAGCGAGTTGGCGTTGTCGTAGATGGCGATGAGCGCCTGCAGGCTGGTGCGGATGTCGTTGAAGTCCATCTCCTGGGCGTGCAGGGAGCGTCCGGAGGTCTGGACGTGGTACTTCAGCTTCTGGGAACGCTCGCCCGCGCCATACTTCTCCTTCATCGCGACGGCCCAGATGCGGCGGGCGACGCGGCCGAGGACGGAGTATTCGGGGTCCATGCCGTTGGAGAAGAAGAACGACAGGTTGGGGGCGAAGTCGTCGATGTGCATGCCCCGGGCCAGGTAGGCCTCGACGTAGGTGAATCCATTGGCGAGGGTGAAGGCCAGCTGGCTGATCGGGTTCGCACCGGCTTCGGCGATGTGGTAGCCGGAGATGGAGACCGAGTAGAAGTTGCGAACCTGGTTCGCGATGAACCACTCCTGGATGTCGGCCATCATCCGCAGCGAGAACTCGGTGGAGAACAGGCAGGTGTTCTGGCCCTGGTCCTCCTTCAGAATGTCGGCCTGCACGGTGCCGCGCACGTTCGCCAGCGCGTGCGCGCGCAGCTCAGCCGCCTCTTCGGGCGAGGGATCGCGACCCTCGGCGACGCGGAACCTCTCGACCTGCTGGTCGATGACGGTGTTAAGGAAGAACGCCAGCACGGTGGGCGCCGGACCGTTGATCGTCATCGACACCGAAGTCGTGGGCGCGACGAGGTCGAAGCCGTCGTAGAGCGCCTTCATGTCGTCCAGGTTCGCGACGGAGACGCCGGAGGTGCCGACCTTGCCGTAGATGTCGGGACGCTCGTCGGGGTCACGGCCGTACAGGGTGACGGAGTCGAAGGCTGTGGACAGCCGGGTGGCCGGTTGGTCCTCGGACAGCAGCTTGAAACGCCGATTGGTGCGGAACGGATCGCCCTCGCCGGCGAACATCCGCGCCGGGTCCTCACCCTCGCGCTTGAAGGGGAACACCCCGGCGGTGAACGGGAAGTAGCCGGGCAGGTTCTCCCTACGCCAGAACCGCACCAGCTCCCCGTGGTCGGTGAACGTCGGCAATGCCACGCGGGGGATCTTGTTGCCCGACAGGGACTCGCGGGTCAGCTCGGTGCGGATCTCGCGGTCTCGGATCCTCACGACCTGTTCGTCGCCCGAGTAAGACTCCACGACGGCGGGCCAGTTCGCGAGCTGCTCCGTGACCTCGTGCGGGAGCCGCCTGCGGGCGTCCTGGAGCAGCGCGTCCACGTTGTCGGCGGCGGAGCCTGCCGCGACGAGTTCGTCCTTGACGGAGTCCAGACGCTGGACCCGGCGAGCCGCCTCGGCGAGCTGGTCGGTCTCGGCGTGGTAGCTGCGAACCGTCTCGGTGATCTCCGCGAGGTAGCGCACACGGTCGGCCGGGACCACCTGGCGGATGCCGGAGGAGTGGCGGATGTCGACCGGCGGCAGCGTGTCTTCGGAGAGCGGGAGACCCTTCTCCGCAAGGTCAGTCTTCAGGTGCTGGTAGAGCGCGGTGACACCGTCGTCGTTGAACGTCGCGGCCGAGGTGCCGAACACCGGCATGTCCTCGGGCCGCTTGTCGAACGCCTCCCGGTTGCGGACCAGCTGGCGGGCCACGTCGCGCAGCGCGTCCTTGGCGCCGCGCCGCTCGAACTTGTTGATCGCGACGACGTCGGCGAAGTCGAGCATGTCGATCTTCTCCAGCTGCGAGGCGGCGCCGAACTCCGGCGTCATCACGTACAGGGAGGCGTCCACGAACGGCACGATCGCCGCGTCGCCCTGGCCGATGCCCGGCGTCTCGACGATCACCAGGTCGAATCCGGCAGCCTTGACCACGTCGATCACGTCGGACAGGTTCTCGGGCAGCTCGTGACTGCCGCGGGTGGCGAGGCTGCGGAAGAAGACCCAGTTCCCGTCGAGGGAGTTCATCCGGATGCGGTCGCCGAGGAGCGCACCGCCGCCACGGCGGCGGGTCGGGTCGACCGCGATCACCGCGATCCGCAGCTTGTCCTGCTGGCCGACACGGAACCGGCGCACCAGCTCGTCGGTCAGTGACGACTTCCCGGAGCCACCGGTGCCGGTGATGCCGAGCACCGGCGTGATCCGTGACGCCGCAGCGGCGCGCAGCCGCTCCAGGAGGTCCGCGGAGAGCTTGCCGAGCTCCGCGCCGGTGATGGCGCGGGCGACCGCGAACCGGTCGCCGGCGAGTACGGCGTCGGCATCGGTCGACTTGCCGTCCCAGAGGTCGAAGTCGCAGTCCTTCACCACCGAGTTGACCATCCCGGCGAGACCCATCCGCTGGCCGTCCTCGGGGGAAAAGATGGTCACCCCGCCCTTGCGTAGTCGGGTGATCTCCTCGGGCACGATCACGCCGCCGCCACCACCGACCACGCGGATGTGCTCCGCTCCCCGCTTGCGCAGAGATTCGATCAGATACTCGAAGTACTCGACGTGCCCGCCCTGGTACGACGAGACCGCCACACCGTGTACGTCCTCCTCGAGTGCCGCGTCCACGACCTCCTGCACCGACCGGTTGTGTCCGAGGTGGATCACCTCGGCACCCTGGGACTGGAAGATCCGCCGCATGATGTTGATCGACGCGTCATGCCCGTCGAACAGGGCCGAAGCGGTGACCAGGCGGACGGGATGCACGGGACGGTGCAGATCGCTCATGGGGGCCTTCCCAGACGGGACAGGGGAATGCTGGCTGAAGAGATACTAGGACGTCCTAGTAAATTACAGTAGGCGATGGCGATGTGACCACAAGCACAGGGAGGAGCGTGAGCGCTCCCCCCTGCCTTGAGACCTTCCTCCGCCGCAGGCGGCTGATCGCCCACCTCAGGCCATAACTCGCCGGAGACGATGCATCACCAGGTGGAGACCCCGGAAGCCCGGCTCACCGACAAGCGCGACACCGGCATCCCGGCTCAACGGTTCGCCATGCTCGACCCGCGGGACGAGGTGGTTCAGGAAGGCCGGATCGGATCGACGACCGGTCGCCGCCTAAGGTCCTGACGGTCTGTTGCGTCACGAGCATGCGGTAGATCAGGCGGCCGGTATTGCGGGGACGCGTACCTAGATCGGAGTCATGCCGCGGGCGCGGAGCTCGGCGTTGCGTTCGGCGAACGCGTGCGACTGGAGCGACACGCCACAGGTGATCCCCATGAGCGCGTCGCCGTGTTCGGTCAGCCCCTGACAGACAGATCCGTCCGCGCCGGCGTACAGCGGCGGACTCGTAAGGGCGACAGTCGACCGGGCACCGCCGCCCTACTCATCACCTCGGGCGGCAATGCCGAACGACTCCGCAGTGGCGTGAGGCGAACAGTCTCAGCAACTCCACATACCAGCACGCGCGACTTCAGCAGGAGCATCGACCGATAGATCCTGGTGATGAAACTTCCTATATCAGCTCATAATGGACACGCTGACCGGCAAGGTGGGCCACCGAGGGCGAGGAGCAAGATGAGCGTGTCTACCCCTCATGCCGGAGGGCAGAGATTCTCATTCGCCGGCATCGCGACGGCCGTGCTCGACAGCGAGGGCACCGTGCTTCGCTGGTCCCAGGAGGCCGCAGAGCTGCTGGACCGGACAGCCGAAGAGGTCTGCGGCCGCCCGGTCCGGGCCCTGCTCGCCGAGGCCACCGAGCATGCGGGGTGGGCCAGGATCGGCCGAACCACGACACCAGCGGCGGGGCAAACGGTGCTCCGGCACCGCTCCGGGAACGCGATCGAGGTCGCCTTCCGGGTGCTGCCGTTGGCCCCCTCCGCCGAGTTCCTCCTGCTGGCCGCTCCCGCTCGGCACGTGACCGACTGGGAACAGAGCGCGGCTTTCCTGCACGCGCTGCTCGCCCAGGACCGGATCGGGGTCGGCATCCACGACACCGACCTGACCGTGGTGCGGACCAATGTCACGCCCGACATGTTCGGCGGGTTGGCCCTGCCTGTCGGCACACGGCTGCGCGAGGTCATCGCCGCCGAGGACGCCGAGGACGTCGAAGCGGCGCTGCACCAAGTGCTGGACACCGGCGTGCCGCTGATCGACCGAGAGCAGCGGGTGCGGTCGCCGCACGTGCCCGGACGGCAGTGGACCATGTCCCTGTCCGCCTTCCGGATGGAGGACGCGAAAGGCGGCCCCACGGGTATCGCCGCCGTATTCACCGACGCCACCGAGTATCAGCAGGCCCGCCGCCGCGTGGACCTGAGCCACGAGGCCGCCCTCCGCATCGGCGCTTCCCTTGACGTCAAGCGCACCACCCAGGATCTCGTGGACGTCCTTGTCCCGACCCTTGGGGACGTGGCCTATGTGAGCCTGGCCGAGGCCGTGCTCGAGGGTGAGGAGCCTCCGAAGCTCGTTGGCGGCGGTCAGTGGCGCATGCAGCGGACCGCCGTGGCCTCGGCCACCGGCCCCTGGCCCGCCGCTCTCCTCCAGCCCGGCGCGGCGGTACCCCCACTGCTGTCAGCAGAGGGGGTACCCCTGCTGCTGTCCACAGCCGCGTTGCGGGACGTCCAGGACGTCCGGGCCGTCCTCCTCGACCCGGCGAAGGTACCCTCTGTGCTCGCCGACCCGACACAGCACCGGCTGTTCGTCCCCGAAGGCGGGCACTCGGCCATGTGGGCTCCGCTGTTCGCGCGCGGCCTGGTCCTCGGATCTGTCACCGTCTGGCGAACCGAGCAGCCGGAGCCGTTCGACGAGGCGGACGCGGATGTGCTGGCGGAGATCGCCTCCCGGGCCGCGCTGAGCGTGGACAACGCCCGCCGCTACACGCGCGAGCACCGCGCCAACATCGCCCTTCAGCAGCGCCTGCTGCCCCCGGCCACCACCGACACCCCGGCGGCGGAGACCGCGGGCCTCTACCGGCCCGCCGGCGGCGGGGCCGGCATCAGCGGCGACTGGTACGACGTCATCCCCCTGCCCTCCCTGCGGGTCGCGCTGGTCGTCGGGGACGTGATCGGCCACGGGTTGCCTGCCACCGCCACCATGGGCCGCCTGCGCACCGCTGTCCGCACCCTCGCCGACCTCGAGCTCGACCCCACCGAACTCCTCACCCACCTCGACGACCTCGTCCAGCAACTCGCCGGCGAGGCCGACCCCGGCCACGAGGACACCATCGGTGCCACCTGTCTGTACGCCGTCTACAACCCCGTCGCCCGCCACTGCGCCCTGGCCAGCGCCGGCCACCCACCGCCTGTCGTGGTCCGGCCCGACGGCACCGTCGCGGTGCTCGACGTCTCCCCCGGTCCACCCTTGGGGGTGGGCGACATGCCGTTCGAGACCACCACTATCGACCTGGAGCCCGGCAGCGTCCTCGCCCTGTACACCGACGGCCTGATCGAACGCGACGATGGCGACATCGACGGCGGCCTGCAGTGGCTGACCGACCACCTGACGGCACTCGCCGGCCCCGGCTCCGGCCGCGCCCTGGAGGACACCGGCCGCGTGCTGCTGGCCGACCTCGGCGATGCCCCACCCCGCGACGACGCCGCCTGCCTCCTGGCCCGCACCCGGGCTGTCCCGGCGCAGTCCACCGCGAGCTGGGAGTTCCCCGCAGACCCGGCCGTCGTCGCCGAGGCCCGCGAGGCCACCGCCCGCCAGCTGGCCGCCTGGGGGCTGGACGAGCTGGCCTTTACCACCGAGCTGATCGTCAGCGAGCTGGTCACCAACGCCGTCCGCTACGCCGGTGGCCCCATCGGTCTGCGGCTGATCCGCCAGAACGTCCTGGTCTGCGAGGTCACCGACCCCAGCAACACCCAGCCCCGCCTGCGCCGGGCCCGCTGGAGCGACGAGGGAGGCCGCGGCCTGTTCCTCGTCGCCCAGCTCAGCACCCGCTGGGGCAGCCGCTATGGCCAGAGCGGAAAGACCATTTGGGCCGAACAGTGCCTCACCACAGCCGTCGGGCTTCATGCGGTGGATTGAACCAGTCGTCGTAACACCTGATCATGGAGGTATTGCAGGGGAAGACCAGCGGGGTGGATGAAGACGTTGATGGGGCGTCAGGCGATGCGTTCGCCGGGGCGGCCTCGGATCCGTCGGGACTTCGAGCGGGGCGGCGTTCTGGGCGCAGTGCCCGGGACCTGACCCCGAAGTTCGCCCCCGAGGCGCTATTGCAGGGCACCCCCCGCTGTGGATCACCGGCCGTCGGCCCGCTGATGATCCAGGCCGTCGGCGACGTCGCCGACGGCCTGATCTGCCCCCTCACGTCCGCCGACTACCTGCGCCAGGCCGTCCTTCCGATCGCGGGCTGCTGTCCAGTCCCAGGAGGGCGCAGCCGAGTTGATGCAGGTTCTGGGCGATTGCCGACCGGGTACGGAGCCGGGGCGTTCGGACGACATCGTTGACGATGGTGAGGACGGCCTGTACGCGGACGCGGGCCTCCTCCCGTGACATGCCCGGGTGGAGGGCGAGCATCAGGTGCAGCCACTCCTCGATGTAATCGCGTTGGAGCTGGCGCGTGCTATGCCGCTCTTCGTCCTGGAGGTGCGTCGTTTCGGTGACGACCAGCGTCACCAGGTGCCGGTGAGCCAGCGCAAACTGGGTGTACCGCAGCATTAGGAGACGCAGCGCGTCCGCGTGGTCCTGAGTCGAGGCGAGTACCTCGGCCAGGTCGAGCCACAGCCGTTCGGTGCTGCGGTTCATGGCCGTCGCGAGGATCTCATGCTTGCTGGAGAAGTGGTTGTAGATGCTCTGCCCGGCGATGCCGACTGCGGCGCCGGTTTCCTCCAGGCTCACCGAGGCGTAGCCACGCTCGGCGAACAGCTCGGTTGCTGCGGCCAGCAGGCTCTCCCGGCGAGACCGGTGCGTCAACGTCTTTGCGCGGCCTGGGCGTTGGCCGACGTGCTCGCCGAGGTCGGGCAAGTCCGCCGTTGCGACGCAGTGCATGAGGCGCGCGACGAGGTCCGGGTAGTCGGGCGAGGGCAGCTCCACGTGCTGGTACGCGACGCTGACCGCGACGGCGAGCGTGCACCAGGCAAGCAGTTCCGCGTGGGCGGTGTCCAGTCGCGGTCGGTTGGCGGTCAGCTGCTCCATGAGGGCGCGGCGTGCGGCATGCAGCTGCTCGCCGAGTTCGGCGTGCTGGTCGGCGGGCAGGTGCCGGGCTTCCCGCTGCCACAGCACGCCGAGCTCGCGCCGGGCCAGGGCGGTCTCGGCGAAATCGCGGACCAGTGTGTCGAGGTCGCCTGGCCGGGCTGCATGCAGCCCGGCCAGGCAGGACTCCAGCGCCTCGGCGACGACCGCGTACAGCAGTTCCTGCTTGCCGCGGAAGTGCCGGTAGAGGGCCGAGGACCTGATGTTCACGGCTGTGGCGATATCGTTCATCGCCACGTTCGCGTAGCCGTTGCGGTAGAACAGCTCGCGTGCCGCTGCGACGATCAGCTCCCGTCGGTTGCGAGGGCGCGTGCCGCGTGCGGGAGGTGCGGTTGCCTCCGTGTCGACCGTCACCGTCTCCTCCTGGTCCTGGGTACTTGCCGTTCAGGCCTTGCGGCCCCAGCGAACCTGGAATTCGCCGTCCGGCCAGTATTTTCTCCGCAGCTCCCACTTGAGGATCTTGCCAGCCCCCGACAACGGCAGGACTTCGACAAACTCCACGCTTCGCGACACCTTGTAACCCGCGATGGTCTCGCGGCAGGCATCACACAGCTCCGTCTCAGTCGCGCTCTGACCATGGTGCAGTACCACGACGAGACCCAATCATGTCCTTGATTCGGTCCACGATGAAAACGTAGGTGTGCTCGTCCATGAGCCCGCCGTCACCGGTGTGCATCCAGCCGCTCTCCGGAACGGTCGCTGTCTCCTCCAGCCGGTTCCAGTAGCCGAGCATCACGTGATCGCCGCGTACGACGACTCGCCCACCTCGCCTCGCGGCACCTCTATGCCCTTGGATCTACGATGCGCACCTCGGAGTGCGGGGAGCTGCGCCCCGCAGAGCGGCGCAGCTCCGGGATTCATGATCGGCCGGGACAGCATCGTGGCCACTGACAGCTCAGTCATCCCGTAGAGCTGAGTGAACCCGGCAGTCGGGGATGCTCTGCGGGCTGGTCGAGCACCACTCCGAGCCGGGCGACGCACCGCAGAGCACAGACCTCATGGTGATCACCGAAGCCCCGGCCGAAGTCGGAATGCCGGCTTCGCTAGCCGCGGTGGCCATCAGCACACAGTTCGACCAGCTCATCAAGGACTCGCATCACGAGGCGTTCGACGAGGTCGGTCTCGGCGTCGGATCCCCGTCCTGCGAATCGCCGGTACGACCCTGTTCGGCTCCGTCACCCCGGCGCCCCGCGGCGAACCCGCCGGACAGCTCTGGGACGGCCTGCTCGCCGTGGCCGCAACGGACGGCTTCTTCGAACTCAAGCGGACCCGGGACCGCAAGCCGTCCTTCGACTGAGCCAGCGCCCCCACTGGTGAAGAATCCGCGGCCGTCCTTGACGACGATCGGAGTCTTGCGGATCTGCCTGGCGAGGTCGATCGCCTTGGCCAGCGCCGCATCCGACGTCCTCTCCCCCACAAGGATCTCCAGGAGCGCCATCTTTTGTGAGAAGAAGTGCAGGCCGATGAAGTTCTCCTGGTCCTGCACTCCCTCGGCCAGGCCGGTGATCGGCAACGTGGAGGTGTTGGAACCGAGGACCGCGCCAGGGGCGACGATGTCCTCGATCTGGCGGAATACCTTCTGCTTGACCCCGACGCTCTCGCCCAACGCCCGGCGGGGCGCGGGCGGTAGGTCTGCATGACGTGGATGCGCGTCTTCCTGGGCCTGGACATCGACAAGCGAACCACCACCGCTACGGGCTCACCCCGGCCGACAAGAAGGTGGACGGCATGCCGGGTTCGCCGAGCGGCACGGAGGATCGGGCCGGTGGCAACGCCGGCGCCGCGCCCCGTGCCTGCCCAACAGGCATCCTCCGATTCCTGGCATGCACCCCTGAGGCTGAGCTGCCGGCAAGCCCCCAACCCACACTGGTGTTCGAAATGAACACCCCTTCAAGTTGTGCTGCACACCCATTCGCGACAAGCAAGGTATACGCTTGTCATTGAACGATGACATCGAGCGCTGACATCTGGTGTGAGGAGATTCCGACCATGGATACCGACACGGGGTTGTGCACGGTCAACTCGATGCGCGAACAGCCCCGCGCCAAGCAGCAGGACAGTGCCACCAGGCACAGCAGGGCCCTGCTGTCGGCGCTCATGTTCACGGCGTTGTCGGTCTCCGTCATCAGCACCCTCGGGGCGCCGATGGTGCCGACCATCGCCCACGAACAGAACGTCTCGCTCGGTACCGCCCAGTGGATCCTCACGGTGACACTGCTCGCCGGTGCGATATCGGGGCCGATTCTGGGTCGCCTCGGTGACGGTCCGCGTCGCAAGGGATCCATCCAAGGCGCTCTTGCGGCAGTGCTCGCAGGAAGCTTGCTGGCCGCCCTGGCACCCAATTTCCCCGTGCTCATTGCAGGTCGGGCACTGCAGGGGGTGGGCATGGGCCTGGTGCCGCTGACCATCGCGGTCGCGCGCGAGCACCTGCAACCAGCCCTACTGCGCAGCGGTGTGGCTTCTCTTTCGATCACGACGTCAGTCGGGGCGGGAATTGGTTACCCGATCACCGGATTGATCGCGCAATATCTCAACTATCATGCCGGGTTCTGGTTCGCCGCCCTGCTGACGGCATGCTCCTTGACGATCGTTTCGTGGTTGGTGCCGCGTGGGTCTGCGGTTCCCCACCGGCCGTTGGACACAGTCGGAGCCGTGCTGTTGTGCTCGGGCCTCGGCGCAGTCCTGTTGACGCTCAGCCAGATCTCCCATTGGGGTCTGAAGTCGACCGCTACCTGGATCGGTGCGGGCGCTGGTGTCGTGCTTCTCACGGTGTGGGTGTTCCATGCCCTGCGGACCCACCACCCGCTGGTGACTCTCCGGCTGGTGCGTCATCGGGCGGTGCTAGCAGCGAACGTGACTGCGCTGCTCATGGGAGTGGGAATGTACTCGGGGCTGTCATTGGTGAACCTCTACACCCAGGTTCCTTCGGGTGCGGGATACGGCCTCCACCTGTCGCTGGCGCTCGCCGGCCTCGTCCTGATGCCGATCGCTCTGGGCAGTCTGCTCGCCAATCGTCTGGCCTCCGCCCTGGTCGGCAGGTTCGGGCTGTACCGGATCCTGCCGCTGGGCGCTGCGCTCTGCTGCCTCGACCTGGTGGTACTCGCCTTGTGGCGACAAGAACTCGTCGTGCTCCTCATCGGCACATTCCTCCTGGGCGCCGGTGTGGGCGCGGCCTACGCGGCGATGCCCGTGCTGATCGTTCGCAGCGTCCCAGCGGCCGAGACCGGCAGTGCAATGAGTCTCAACCAGGTGCTTCGTACGGTCGGCGGGTCGGTCGGCAGCGCAGCCATCTCTGCCATCATGATCGCGTACACGCCCGCTGGTGACGCCGTTCCGCTCGAGCACGCGTACTCGGTCGCCCTTTGGGTGACAGCAGCGGTATCCCTGCTGGGAGCGCTTGCTGCGATCGTGATCCCTGGCCGGAGGGGCTCTGCTGCTTCCTCGGAGCCCAGCGTCACGGTCGCAGGCGGAGCGCCTGTGGTGGAACAGGACTAAGGCTACTGCTCGGTGCGAATGACGGAGGACACATGCATGCTGACCAGGGGAGGGGGCGCGGCCGGAAACGTGATGCGGAAGCGACCAGGGCCGCACTCCTGGAAGCGGCACAGGATCTTTTCGGGCGGTACAGCTATGAACAGGTCACGCTGCGCGAAATTGGTCAACAAGCCGGCGTGGACGGGTCTCTCATTGCCCGGTACTTCGGCAGCAAGGCCGCACTACACAAGGCAGCTGTCGACAAAGACAGCTGGCAGGTGGGGTCCGAACTGGCGACGGATTTCGTCTCATTCGCCATGGAGGCATTGCGCCGCGTCGACCAGCGGCAGACTCCCGGTCCACTCGTCCAGGCTCTTCTCCTGTCCACCTCCGACGATGCCGCGCGTGGCACCGCTGCCGAAGAGGTGAGAAGCCGTCTGGTCGAGCCGCTGACCGAGCAGCTGGCCGCAGAAGGCGTCTCCGACCCGGCTATGCGAGCCGAAACGCTGATGGCATGCCTGGTCGGCGTTATCGCTCTACGGTCCAGCGGTATGTTTGCTGCGCTGTCCGCCGCGTCACCGGAGCAGCTGAGCAGTCTCCTCGCCCTTCTCTCCGCAGAGGAACCGACCGCAACATGATTCCTCCCCGTGACGCCTCACGCCTCTCCCTCCCGCGCGGGTTCCGTGATTCCTGGACGCCGGGTCGTGGGAACTCGTACGCGACTCCTGAATCCTGGGCCCACTGTGTACGAGTTGGTGGCTGCTACTCGTCCTCATCGGGGTAGCTTCGCGGTTCGTTCGGGGTGGGCCGCGATGATGTACCGCATGGCGGTCTGCGAGGAGGTTCGCGGCCTCGAAGAAGATGCTCCACACGCCTCACTTCACCTACCGGCGAAACGGCGGCACGGACGAAGGGACCAACCTTCGCCTCGTGCACTCCGAATGCCACCGCCAGCACCATGCGGGCGACGGCGAGCGGACCACATGACCCTGCTGACCTGCGAAGCCCCTAGGGCTTGCTTGAGCCGGATGCCGGGATGACCGGCACGTCCGGTCCTGAGGGCCCGGGTCACGGCAACGTGATCCGGCTACCCAACTTATGCGGTTCTCGGCAGACTCTGACGAGGCGGTCGGGGAGGTCGATGGCGATCTGCGCGTCCCACTCAGGCACGCCGGAGGTGAGAAGGAAGGCCATTTTGCGGCGGATCCGGTACGGGCCGCTGGTCGGGGCGTGCGGTGCGTCGTCACGGCGCATCCAGCAGGTCCAGTGCAACAGCGAGGGCGGTGTGTGAGGCGACGCCGCCGCCCGCGGCACGCGGCTTCTAGCGCCTGCCGACCTTGCCTCGGATGTCCAGCGCCTGGATGTCGACCGTCTGCGGGCCGTTTCCGGTCACGACGCCGACGTCGGTGTTGGGCAGCATGAGCAGCGAGGTGGGTACGGTGCGCCCCCACCGGCCCACCGCCGTCTGCACATGGCGAACCTCACTATCCGTGTAGTTACCGAACGGACTACTCTCTACTCATGCCGCCGGACGCCACTGCCACCAAAAAGCGCCTGCTCAAAGCCGCGCACAACGAGTTCGCCCAGTTCGGGCTGGCGGGTGCCCGCGTGGACCGCATAGCCGAGGCCGCCCAGGCGAACAAGCGCCTGATCTACGTCCACTTCGGCAACAAGAACGACCTCTTCGACCTCGTAGTCGCCAACAGCCTGGCAGATCTGGCCAGGGCCGTTCCGTTCACTGCCGACGACCTCCCCGGCTGCGTAGGCAACCTCTTCGACTACCTCCTGGACAATCCCCAGGTCCTGCGCCTGACCGGCTGGGCCCAACTGGAGCGCCCCGACGCCTCACCAGCGCAGG